>NZ_JAKJHX010000072.1:16269-27243 GCF_021648855.1 Tychonema litorale BBK16
TGTTGACTGTTGACTGTTGACTGTTGACTGTTGACTGTTGACTGTTGACTGTTGATTGTTGATTGTTGACTGTTGACTGTTGACTGTTAACTGTTGACTGCGTCGCCCTGAGCCCTTCGACTACGCTCAGGATAAACTGCGTCGAAGGGTTGACTGTTGACGATAGTAACCTAAATGAGTTGTTATAACGCATTATTGAGTTCTGAAATTATTGTGGAAAATAGCATAGTCATCTCAACTTCTTCCTTCTTCCTTCTTCCTTCAAATAACTGATGACTACCGGCGAATTATTGATTCTGGGTGCGGCTGGACTTTTTGCCGGTATTCTAGCTGGATTTTTGGGCATCGGCGGTGGCACGATGCTCGTACCTCTGTTAGTGGCTCTTAAGTACGAGCCATTACAAGCGGTGGCTACGAGCGGTTTGTCGATCGCAATTACAGCGATTTCTGGCAGTTTCCAGAATTGGCGCATGGGCTACTTCAGTTTCAGTCAAGTTGCAGGAATTGGCTTTCCCGCCGTAATAACAGCACAAATCGGCGTTTATTTGGCAGGGATGCTTCCCCCTTACTTGTTATTAATTGCTTTTGGGTTATTGCTGTTACTGAATATTTTATTAATTGAAGTTCGCAAAAGCTTGACGAATTATCAAAAATCAGCAGAGGGACTAGAGGGAAGGGGAGGACTAAACGGACAAGAGGAAAATTCCCAATTGCCGATTCCCGATTCCCGATTCCCGAATCATGCCAATATTTTGTTCAATCCAACTTTTGCTAAAATTGCCACTGGTAGTGTGGCAGGTTTATTAGCAGGTTTGTTCGGCGTTGGCGGGGGCGTGATTATGGTGCCATTGCAAATTTTGCTGTTAGGAGAAAGTATTAAAACAGCAATTCAAACGAGCTTGGGTGTCATCGTGATCACTGCAATTTCAGCGACTCTGGGACACGCTGCGCGTGGGAATGTTTTGTGGGCTGTTGGTTTTATTCTGGGTGCTGGTGGCTTGTTGGGGGCGCAAGTTAGCACTCGGTTTTTGCCGAGATTGTCCGATCGCACTGTTAGTCTAGCATTTCGATCGCTCTTGGCACTTTTATCGGTTTATGTTTTTTGGCAAGCTTGGCAACAATTTAGTCATGGTTGAATCTAATCAATGTGCTGATAGCTGCTTCACAGCGCGAGTCAGACGCTGCAAATAAGGCTTGACAATTTGTTGATTTTGTCGCTGCAATTGTTCAACTTGCTCCTGCAATTCTTGCATCTCGGTTTGCATCGTTGCTACATCTATTGTGGGTCGATCGAGCAAAACTTGCAATTGCCTCATCCTACCTTGGATTTCATTAAAGTCTACCTCGTTCGATCGCTCCTGCAACTCTGCTGTAATATTTATAACTTCCGTTAATTTTTCGTTCATCAACAAAAACCGGACATTCACATTTTCCCAATCTAGCTCTCTGAGGGCGCTATTTTCCAAGCTGACGAGTTTTTGCTGCAATTGAGAAAGCATGGGGTAAAATTGCCCAGACTCTCCTGGAAGTGCCTGTACTTGTTGCTGAAGAGATTGTACCGCAGCGTCTACATCGGCTAAAGTATGAGACTCCAGGCTACGGAGTTTCCGCTGCAAATCAGAAACAGCAATATGGAGTTCCTTAGATTCTGTCGGTAGTGTCTGAACTTGGTGTTGAAGAGACTTTACTGCCAATTCTACACCCGCGATCGCCGAATTTGCCTTTTGTTGAACTTGTTGCTCAAAACGCTGACGATTGAGGAAATTCAGCGATATGGCGGCAGTTAAGGGAGCCGCAGCATAGATAATTTGCCCCGACAATCCCGCCACAATCGTGCCAATAGCTGAACCGGCGATAGAGGCGTATTCTGCCACTTCTAGCCAATCTCGGTGGTTTGAGGAGCTTCTGAGGGCTGGAAATGATCCGTCGTTAATTTTCTGCATAACATTTTCGTCGTATGGTAGATTGCGATAGAGATATGATAAAAGCTATCCGCGAAACACGCTCACTTAATTTCGGAAATCAGTCAGTAGTCAGTCAGGAGGGATACAGAAAATGGGTCTGAAGATTATCGAAAGCTATGATGGCAGTTTTGTCATCGAACCAGAAGTTAAAGCTGTATTGTTGAGTTTATTAACGGCTGAAAGCTTTCTGCAACAAATAGCCTTACAATTGCACTGCTCACGCCTTGAGTTTACAGAGTTACTTTTTCAGCCAGTCCCTTACAGCAGCGAGACTCCCAAGGGAATGCCTGCTGAGTTTGAAAAGTATCATGGTAAGAGTGATTTTGCGATCGTCAATGTGCCACCTAATTTTATGTTCCAAGCCAAGGCGTTTAAGCCCAGCCGCCTCTGTGCTATTTATCGCGTTTTCAAAACTTAGTTAAAGAAGGAAGAAGGAAGAAGGAAGAAGATGGAATAATAGTAATGGTCTTAGCAATTAAGACGTAACATCTTGGCAGTTGCTATAGATGCAGCTAAACGCAGGAATAATTAATAATCGACAATTCATAAAAAATGACATCAGAGATTCAGACTTTAGCCAGCTTAGCTTTTTTGCCCTACATTGATGCCGAGGGGAAATTGCCAGATTTTGTACAGGGAAAAATCGGCGTTTGCGCGATTTTTGACAGCGCGAAAGTGCTGCAATTTGTCGGGTATTCTCGCGATATTTATCTCAGCCTCAAACAGTATCTGGTGCGCCAACATCAACACTGCTACTGGCTGAAAGTCCAAATGATCGATCGACCAAATCGCACTATTCTAGAAAGCATCCGAGAAAGTTGGATTGCTGAAAACGGTTCACAGCCTGCGGGTAATGATGCCGATGCTACTAAGTGGAATGATCCGATTGATACCAAAGCTGTGATGACTGTCGAAGAAATCACAAATTATGAAGCTATCATCATCGACGAAATCGCCAAAGATAAGTTATTAAAAAATGTAGCGCGGCGCGTGGAAAGTGAAATATTATCCCAACTCAAAGCCCGTGGTGTCACTGAAGAAATTCGATTTAATCCTAAGCTAAAAACTAGCGGCTTGTTAGATTTGAAGTAAAGCAGAAACAAAACTCGCATTCAGATTGCTAAACTGCACAACCAAAATTAACAGTCATTCCGGTGGAACCGGAATTGATATGATTGATGCCGGGAACCTTTCAGAAATCTGAATGCTGAATACAAAAACAATTCTTTCCAGTCTGCTGTTATTTATCCCGATTTCCATTGCCGGGCACTTCCTGGGATGGGAATCCTCCACAATCTTCATCACATCGGCCCTAGCCATCATTCCCCTAGCGGCCTGGATGGGTAGTGCCACCGAAGAAATCGCCGTCGTCCTAGGCGAAAACTTGGGGGGTTTGCTCAATGCTACCTTCGGAAATGCTACGGAACTGATTATCGGCATCGTCGCCTTGAATGCCGGACTGATCGATGTCGTCAAAGCCAGCATCACCGGTTCGATTATCGGCAACCTACTGCTAGTAATGGGACTTGCCATGCTCCTGGGTGGCTTGCGCTACAAAGAACAAGAATTTCAGCCCGTAGTCGCCCGTTTGAACGCTTCGGCGATGAACTTAGCCGTAATTGCAATTTTGGTGCCGACAGCAGTTGATGTCACCTCGAAAGGCATTGATCCAGAGACGATGCAAACGCTCTCTAGCGCCGTGGCCGTAGTCTTGATCCTAGTTTACGTGCTGACACTGCTGTTTTCCATGAAAACTCACACCTATCTCTACGATGCTGGGGTAGCTGAGATCGAAGTTCTGGAAGGACTAGCCGAGAACAACTTAGCAGGAGACAATGCCGAACACAAAGTCAATCTGCCACTGTGGATTGGGGTGCTATTGGCCTGCACTCTGATGGTAGCTGTGGAGTCGGAACTGCTGGTGGGTACTCTAGAAGAAGCCACGGCCAGTTTGGGAATCAGTTCATTGTTTACCGGAGTGATTTTGGTTCCGATTATTGGTAACGCAGCCGAACACGCTACAGCGGTGACGGTGGCGATGAAAAATAAAATGGATTTGTCGGTTTCTGTGGCGGTTGGTTCGAGTTTGCAAATTGCTCTGTTTGTTGCCCCGGTGTTGGTTTTGGCGGGTTTTATCCTGGGAAAACCGATGGACTTGAACTTTAATCCTTTTGAACTCGTAGCGGTGACAGTAGCGGTGCTGATTGCTAATTCGATCAGTTCTGACGGTAAGTCTAACTGGCTGGAAGGTACTTTGCTACTGGCAGCTTATGCGGTTTTGGCTCTAGCGTTTTACTTCCACCCGGTAATTGACGGGCTGGTTTAGACTAAAGGGAGGGGAAAAATTTTTTCCCCATCTCCCTTTTTCCTTCTTTCTGATTGTTTCGTAAGTTGGCGTGGCGATCGTACAATGGAAATTATAGTAAAAATCGATAGAGCAACCTCAATCAGGGTTATGTGGCTTCTGTGAGTTATTGCCTCAATCCCAAATGCCCGAATCCGTCTGACCCTGCCAATGCTGGTAAGTCCGCGTGTCTTCACTGCGGGTCTCAGCTTCTTTTGGAAGGTCGATATCGCTTGGTTGCGCCTCTCGGAGGTGGCGGTTTTGGTAGAACTTTTGAAGTGGACGACAACGGCACCCGAAAAGTGCTGAAAGTCCTCCTCAAAGAACATCCCAAAGCCGTAGAACTTTTCAAGCAAGAAGCCGATGTATTGGTCAGGCTGAGACATCCGGGCATTCCAAAAGTCGATCGCGATGGTTATTTTATATTTTCCCCTGCTAACAGCACAGAGTCCTTTCACTGTCTGATCATGGAGAAAATTGCCGGTGCCAATTTACAGGACTGGCTGAAACATCGGGGTCGCCCGATTACTCAAGAACTGGCTGTTAATTGGTTGAAGCAATTGTCGGAAATTTTAGATTTAGTTCACCGACTGAATTATTTTCACCGGGATATCAAGCCGCACAATATTATGTGCAAACCGAACGGCCAATTGGTGCTGATTGACTTCGGGACTGCTAGGGAAGTGTCGGCGACTTATTTCGCCAAGGTGGGTCAGGGCGGAAATGTGACTGGTATTGTTTCTCCTGGTTATACGCCACCGGAACAAACTAATGGCAAGGCTGTTCCGCAGTCGGATTTTTTTGCTTTGGGACGCACTTTTGTTTATTTGCTGACGGGGAAGCCACCGACGGCTTTTCCTGAGAACCCACGCACCGGTAAATTGATGTGGCGCAAAGGGGCTCCTCAAGTTTCCGATCCTGTGGCGAATGTGATTGATTATCTGATGGCACCTTTTCCGGGAAATCGACCCCAAAGTCCACAGGTAGTTTTACAGTGTTTGGAAGAAATTAATCTCGATGAGGCGGAGACTGAGTTGCCAACTCAGTTACCGACAACTGGTCAAAATAAAATTCGGGGAAATCCTGGTGTGTCTGGGATGATCAAGCAGAGTTCGCTCAATCGGCTCAGACCGCTGAGCTCTGGTTTGAAGAAGTCTGGTCTAGGTCAGTTTGAGTGGAAAAACAAGTTACTGGCGGGCGCTGCTGTTGTAGTGCTGGCTATTTGTGGGTCTCAAATTTATGGTTCGGTGCGTTACAAGGTGTTTCCGGCCAATCCGATTTGGCTGTTTTCTAGTTGGCCTAGCAGTCAGTTTTTGGAAAGCAGTTTGGATAATGTTGGGAGTGTAAATGCGATCGCCATTTCATCGGACGGTCAAACTTTGGTCAGTGCCAGTTTTGGCACGATTAGAATCTGGAATGTGAGGACGGGACGAGTGGTGCGGACTCTCAATCCAGTACATTCTAAAAAATCGGTGAAAGCGCTGGCGGTGAGTCCTAACGGCGAAATTTTGGCTAGCGGTGGCGACGACAATAATGTGATTTTGTGGGATTTAAACAACGGTCGGCGGATATTGACAATTCCTGGTCATAGTGGTGGGGTAAATGCGATCGCTTTCAGTCGCGACGGTCAGACTATGGCTAGCGGGAGTGAGGATAAAACTGTACGTTTGTGGAATGCCAAAACGGGTAAGAGGTTGGTGACTTTGAGCGGTCACGGGGGAGGAGTAAATGCGATCGCCTTTAGCCCAGACGGTCAAACTCTGGCTAGTGGCAGTGAAGACAAGACTGTACGTTTGTGGAATATCAAAAACGGAGATATCAGAAGAATTCTCGCAGGTCACGGGCAGGCTATTAATTCTGTGGCTTTTAGCCCAAATGGGCAAGTTGTGGCTAGTGGTAGCAGCGACAATACTATCCGTTTGTGGAATGCCCAAAATGGGAAACGCACTCGCACTTTTGAGGGGCATGGAAGTTGGGTAAGGGCGATCGCATTTAGCCCGGACAGTCGCACTCTAATCAGTGGCGGTGCGGATCTGATAGTTTGGGATTTGAAGACAGGAAAAGAGAGAAGCACTCTTTCGGGTCACAGTCAGTTTGTGAGTTCTATTGCTATTAGCAAACAGGGCAATATTTTGGTGAGTGGAAGTCCCGATCGCACGATTAAGATTTGGCAAATTCCTTAGCTAAAGGACACAGAAAGGACACAGCAGTGCTGTGTCCCTACCGCGATCAATTGTAGGGACACGGCACTGCCGTCTCCTCTATATCATTCTGCTGCTTTGAGTAAAAGTGATATCTTCGGTGAAAGGACACAGCACTGCTGTGTCCCTACGGCAGACAATTGAGAATTAGCATATCTCTAAACAGAGAAGAAATCTTCAGGGCCGATGAGATTGGGAGCAACGCCTGTCAAAGCAGCTAAAACTTCATAGCCAAACTCAGATGCAGTCAACGATCGCATAATACTTACTCCAGAATCAATCAAGTTTTTGGTATTCCCAAATCTAATAACTAATTCCCCGCCCGTTTTTGGCAAATTCATCCACAGTTTGCTGCGAAAGTTCATGAAGTGCGATCGCCCGCAATACATCCAAAGGCAATGTCAAATGATGCGCGCCCGCTAACAAAGTCTTCACCGCTTCTTCCGGCGACTTAATGCTAGCTGCCAAAATCTCAGTATTGCTGTTCTTCAAGACATTTGCCATATCCTGCACCAAAGCAAAACCGTCTCCCAACAATCTGGTGGCGCGATTCACGTAGGCGATCGCATATTTTGCCCCCGCTTCTGCCGCTACAACCGCTTGCGATGCGCTGTATATAGCCGTCACCGCGCAAGGAATTTTCGGTGACAGGTGCGCTACTGCTTGGAAACCGATCGCCGTTGCTGGAATTTTCAACACTGTTTGCTTTCCAATTAATTCAAAAGCAGCATTTCCCTCTCCTACCATCCCATCAAAATCAGATGCAGTTAGCTGATAATACAATTCCCCAGGAATCAGTTGTGCCAGTTTTTTTAGCGTCACATCTGGAGATAACTCGCTTCTTGCCAAAAGTGTCGGATTAGTAGTAATTCCCGCTAACCAACCGAACTGGCTGGCCAATGTGGCTTCTGTTACAATTGCAGTATCAACATAAATTGCCATTTGTTTTACACCTTCAATTTGCTACTGTTCAGACACATACTTTTAGTTTGATAAGAATTGGGAAATTCATCCTGCCAAACTCATTGTCAGGCTTTTAGTATATCAGATAAAAAATAATATTACTATTAAGCAATCATAACAGTTTAGTAATCTTTGCTATCGAAAATAGTTGTAATTTTTTAATTTTGATTTTTTAAATTAAAATTTAGTCGCAAAATGCCGGAGACAGATGGTGCATATTTGTAGTAGGGGTTATGTATCAAATAAGTCCAGGAACTAACTAAAAAATGACCCAAGAACAGAATCAGGATACAAAAGTCAACCTTGGAACATCCCCTGAAAATACAGACTGGGAAGAGGCAAGTGTAACCAGTGAAGAATTGACTACGAAGGTTAAATCAAAAACTCCGTCTCAACTATTTGCAACTAGCGGGGAAGACCGTTTGAAAGCTCTAGCCCGTTTGATCATAGTGCAATTTACCTGGTCTATGGCAGAACTGCCTCAACGCAAGTAAAATCAAAATGGACTTAGTAAATGATTGATGATTTTATAAATGCTTGGAGAACCACCGAAATTTGAATTATTGGAATCACTTTTGTGGAAACCTAATCAGGGGTATTGTTTACTAGATAGACATCTTGAAAGATTAGAAAAGTCTGCTAATTATTTTAATTTTCCCTTGTCATTACCAGAAGTTAGTCAAGCCTTAGAAGCATTGAGCTTTACATTGGGAAATATACCACAAAAAGTACGATTAACAGTATCTGGCGATGGCAAAATAACATTAGAAGCTCAGACACTAGATCGTGGTATCTTAAAAATTGGTGCATCTGTGGGAATTGCCACGAAACCGATCGATGTTCAAATCCCATTTTTGTACCATAAGACAACTTACCGATTACCTTATACCACGGCTCTTGAGTCACAACCCGAATATCAAGATGTATTGCTATGGAACGAGAAAGGAGAGATGACTGAATCAACGATCGCAAATATGGCGATCGAAACTCCCACAGGCTTAATCACACCTCCTGTCGAATGTGGTTTATTGCCAGGGACATTGCGTGCTCAATTGATCGCATCAGGAAAAATCAGAGAAGAGTTGATTACCTTAGAGCATTTACGCAATACCCAGACTCTTTTTCTGATTAACTCTATTCGGGGTTGGATCGGCCTCAAAAAACAACCAAATCAAGATGTTTGGAAGGTTGTCACTTTAAACCCATCAAAATAGCACTTGCAATAGGAAAGAACTCAGAGAACCCAGAAGACTCATAAAGTCGCCACCCCCTGTGCGAGGTTCTGTTGGTCTTTGGCGCGCTACGATCGCTTCTTTTAACTGCTTTGACAATTCTTGACCCTGAACACTTCCTTGAGCAGTAAAGAGTTTGTTAGCTATTCCAGCGTCTTGAGCAGCACCGGCAAAGTCTCCCAAGTCAGCGCGAGACATACTGCGCGCAAAATAGACTGCCGCTAAGTCGGGTTTCAGATTCAGAGCTTGATTGTAATAATCTACAGCGTTTCTATAGTTTCCAGCTTGGGCTTCGATTACTCCCAGTTTGTAGAAGTCTTCAGCAGTGCCAATGTTGGTTGGCATTCCTCGAACTCCCAGTAGTTGGGTGTTGGTTAAATTAGCGTTGAGCAAATTGGCGTTGCTAACGTAGGCACTTCTCAAGTCGGCTCCGCTGAGGTTGGCTCCGCTGAGGTTGGCGCCAGTCAGGTTGACACCAAACAGACTGGTGCCACTGAGGTTGGCTCCGCTGAGGTCAGCCCCAGCCAGGTTAGCTCTACTGAGGTTGGCTCCTCTGAGGTCAGCACCTTTGAGGTCAGCACCTGCTAAGTTGGCTAAAACTAAGCCAGCACCGTTGAGGTCACAGTTGGGGCACTGTCGGGTGGCTAGTAGTTGTTGCGTATGTTGTACGTTCTCGGCGGATGCAGGGGCGACAGGGGCTAGAGCGCTCAGCACTGTTGCAACCATGAGGATTCTAAGTTTCATTGTTAACCGTCCCAAATCTCAAATATTAAATCCAAAATAGCTTGTTTTCACGATAACAGGACTCACACAGCATCCAATAAAAAACAAGAACTCTGATTACTTTGCAGGAGTCTCGATCGCCAAAATATTATTTTTGTATATAAAATTTATCGCAAATTTGTATAAGTTTTTGTATGCTGTTGAGTTTACTGATTATTGGTGTGATCATTGTCACTAAGTACGGTTAAAAATATCACATAAAAATAGCTTTTCAGATCACAATATCCTAGTAACAATAGCGGATAGTAGTATCGTACCGTTGAAAAATTGACAATTCCGCCTTCTACGTGTTTTACTCAACTAACGATCACCCAAGTAATTTCACAGATATTTGCCGATCGTAGTTTGTGCGTGGCAAATTGACTCAGGGGCACCTTGGTCAAATGATGAGACTGCTAATATCTCAGCATTTCTCGAAGCCTAAAAAACAGAATGCACTTGTCAAACTATCGTCAAGTCTCTACAAAAGTGCGATCGCACTAGCAGATTAATCCTGAAGTGCGATCGGCAGAATCTGTACTGATAAATCTTATTTATTTGACGGCTGTTCATGACTGAAGACCGCAATAAATTAGTAAAAATCACTAAAAAATACCAAGAAACAGGGATTGTATATAGTACAAATAAGTCAATGAGGATGTTTAAAAAATCGCGAACAATTGGTCAACAGTCAAAAAATCAAATATCCGTCTGAGTAATGGCATCTTGACCATCAAATAGTTGAAGTAAATCGGTTTTATATTGCTAAGCTGCAAGTCAAAGGTTAACAATAACCTAGGAGCAAATTTTGTTCCCTTGTCAAGCAAAGCTATTGCAAATCATAGATCCCCATGAGGTAATTGGTATGGCTGGAGTATGTAGACTTAGCATCACAGAGACAATTGAAGAATTGAAAAGCTTATTAACCGAACAAAAAACGGCAAGTGGCTTTCAAAAAATCCAAGCACTGTACCTCTTCAAAAATTGTCAAATTAAAACAGTTAAAGAATTAGCACTGACGATCGGGGTGAACCGAATCACCTTACAGCGGTGGCTGAGAAAGTATCGTTCTGATGGACTAGAAGGACTTCTAGAAACAAAACATAGCGGTGGCCGCAAGCCTGCAATTCCTCCTCTGGCCCGCGCTAGTTTAGCAGTGCGTCTGAGCGATCCCCAAAAAGGCTTCAGAAGTTACGGAGAAATTCAAGAATGGTTGCAGCAGGAATACAATATTGAGGCTTCTTATAAAGCCGTTTATGCGACTGTTCGATACCAACTGAAAGGGAAACTAACGAAAGTCTAAATAACTGCTAAATAGCAAGATAGGACACGGCATTGCCGTGTCCCTACTCCAGATTAATTGTAGGGACTAAGGCACTCGCGGTCTCCTAATTTGGGCTACTTATAATTCCGATGCACCGGAATTGATATTACCTGGGAGTTTTCCTAACTTTTACCAAAAAGCTGGGTCTAAAGCCCCTTCTTCAGTGGCCGGCTTTAATTTTCTT
>NZ_JAKJHX010000073.1 GCF_021648855.1 Tychonema litorale BBK16
ACGCAACGTTCGCAAATTAGCGGATGTTCGATCGACTCTCCGACATGAGTCGAATAGTTCCAGCATCGATCGCACTTTTGACCATCTGCTTTCACAACACCAATTCCCAACTCTGGAGATTGGAAGCTGTAAGGCAATTCTTGCAGAACCACATTCGATTCTATTAGTTCCACTTCCGAAGTGATGAACAAATATCGCAGTTCGTCTACACAGTTGCTGACTGTTGCAGAATTAGAAATTGCAGGTGTTTTAGCCGCAACTTTTGATTTCGGTTCAACTGCAATTACTTCGGTTTTCGGGATTTCAGGAATTGTGACAGTCACTGGTTCCACTGGTTTTTCCAGTACGATTTTCGGAACTTCAGGTGTTTCGACAATCCCAGATTCGACTAGGTTTTCCAGTAGAATAGCCTCTTTTTCGCCACCGCCAATCACCGTAGTTTTCCCAAGGACATCTGCTGTCAGCAGACTGATTTTCTCTGCAAGTTCTTGACGATTATCTGCAAACAACAAGTAACGGACAGCAAACCACATTGTGAATAGGATACCGATGATTTCCGCAAGTCCTTCCAATAGAGGAATCTGATTCATCGTATCCAACATCCCGGCGCCTATTCTAGCCGTTATCAACACTGAGATGATCAACCCAACTGTTACCAAAGGTTTTTGGTACTCTGTGAAGAAATTGCCCGCGTAAGTTGGTAAATCCGCCACGAATTGAGCGACTTTATTGAAATCGAACGCTGGCTTTGCATCTTCAACTGGTGGTTCAACGGCAGAATATTCGATGACTTCAGCAGGCCGATCGCCTTTTGCGATCGTTTCTTCCTCAACATGAATTGCCGTTTCTGTCAAGACCTTAGCTAGATTAGCTGCTTGTTCTTCCTCTCGATCTTGTATTGCTTTGGCTTTTTCGGCTGCGGCTAATTCGATGATGGCATTTTGCGATCGCACATACTCCATCAATCCCTCGCTACTAGGATTCAAAGATTGCAGTTGCAGCCTTTTTTCGACATCAGGAACATACAATAAAACCTTAGCTTCCAAGGAAGAACCGATCGCCTTTTCAGTCCTCGCTTGTTCCAAAACCCTGTTAACTTCGCCCCGCACTTGCCGCAAATATTGCCAACGAGTCGCCAATTCGGGATTGTGCCATTTCGCATCCAACTTCACCCAACCCGATTCAAACACCGATTTGTGGGATGTAGGATAGGGAATGTATTGCCAAATATCCTCAGCCATGTGACACAACACAGGTGCGATCGCCTTTGCCAAATTCTCCACTGCGATCGCAATCACCGTCTGACAACTGCGGCGGCGGTGAGCATCCGTAGCGCTGATATACAGTCGATCCTTGGCAATATCCAGATAGAAATTTGACAAGTCCACCGTACAGAAATTCTGCACAGTTTGGAAGAATCGGGAAAATTGGAAGTTGTCAAAAGCATCTTTTACTTCCGCAAATACTTCGCCGATTCTGTGCAACATATAGCGATCGAGTTCCGGCAAATCCTCGTAAGCCACAGCATCTTTTGCCGGATCGAAGTCATGCAAATTACCCAACAAAAACTTAGCTGTATTGCGAATTTTGCGATAAACATCCGACTGCTGTTTGAGAATGTTTTTGCCCAAAGGCACATCTGCCGAATAGTCCACCGAAGACACCCACAACCGCAAAACATCGGCACCGTATTCCTTAATTACCAAGGCTGGATCGACGACATTGCCTTCAGATTTGCTCATCTTGCGGCCTTTTTCATCCAGCACAAAACCGTGAGTCAAAACTGTTTTGTAAGGAGCAACGCCGTTAGTTGCTACACTTGTCAGCAAGCTAGATTGAAACCAACCGCGATGTTGGTCTGAACCTTCCAAATAGATATCAGCAGGATAGTTTAATTCCGATCGCCCTTTTGCCACTGCGGCCCAGGAAGAACCAGAGTCAAACCACACATCCATCGTGTCGGTTCCCTTGCGGTAAGTGCGACCATTATTGCGGTAAGATTCGGGCAGTAATTCGGCGATCGACATTTCCCACCAAGCATCGGAACCTTTGTCAGCAATAATTGCTTGGACGTGGGCGATCGTCTCGGCATTTAACAGCGGTTCGTTAGTTTCTTCGTCGTAAAATACGGGAATCGGAACTCCCCAAGTCCGTTGACGAGAAATGCACCAATCCGATCGATCGCCTACCATTGCAGTAATCCGATTTTCCCCTTGGGCGGGAATCCAATTCACACTAGAAATAGCTTTCAATGCTTCATCGCGGAACCCTTCCACCGACGCAAACCACTGTTCCGTCGCCCGAAAAATAGTCGGCTTTTTAGTGCGCCAATCGTAAGGATAAGAGTGAGCGTAACTTTCCTCTTTAATCAAACAATTTGCTTCTGCAAGGGCATCAATCACCGCGCTATTGCCGTTTCCGAGGACATTTAAACCTGCGAATACTCCGGCTTCGGCGGTGAAATTTCCGCTTTCATCTACGGGAGTCAAAACTGGTAAACCGCAGCGTTTTCCGACGATAAAGTCTTCTTGTCCGTGGCCCGGTGCGGTGTGAACTAATCCCGTACCAGAATCAGCGGTAATGTAATCGCCGCCGGCCACGATCGGGCTTTCGCGATCGAACAATGGATGTTTGTACTGACAACCTTCTAATTCTTTACCTTTGACGATCGCCAGTATCTTTAAATCTGTGTTCAAAGTTGCCGATAGTCGATCGACCGCATCGACAGCCACTAACATAAATTGTTGGGCGATATTAGAATTTGCCGACGGTTCCACCACTGCATAATCCAGTTCGGGATTGACCGCGATCGCCAAGTTGGCCGGAATCGTCCAAGGAGTAGTCGTCCAAATTGCTGCCCAAAGGCTCGGCATATAGCGTTTGAGCTTCGATTGCAAAGTTTTTGACAACTTTCTGACATGAAACGCGACGTAGACACTGCGGGATGTGTGGCCTTCGGGATATTCCAATTCGGCTTCCGCGAGGGCTGTTTTTGAACTCGGACTCCAGTGAACCGGTTTGAAACCACGATAGATATAGCCTTTGAGTACCATTTCACCGAATACGCCGATTTGGGAGGCTTCGTATTCCGGCTTCAGAGTTAAATACGGATGTTCCCAGTCGCCCCAAACGCCGTAGGTTTTGAAGGATTCGCGTTGCTGTTCGACGGTTTGCTGGGCGAAGATGGCGGCTTTGCGACGGAGTTCGATCGGGGTAAGATTGAGCCTTTCCTCCGATTTCATGTTTTGCAATACTTTAAGTTCGATCGGCAATCCGTGACAATCCCAACCGGGGACATAGCGAACTTTTTTGCCGCACAACATTTGGTAGCGGTTGATAAAGTCTTTGAGGATTTTGTTGAGGGCGTGGCCGATGTGGAGTTGGCCATTGGCGTAGGGTGGGCCATCGTGGAGGATGAATAAATCGCCTGGATTGTGCTCGGATAGGCGATCGTAGATATGTTCGTCTGCCCAAAATTGTTGCAATTCCGGTTCACGTTTGACGGCGTTGGCGCGCATTTCAAACTTGGTTTGGGGCAGGTTTACGCTGTCTTTGTAAGATTTAGCTTCCATTTTTGTGAAGTGTTTTCTGTAGTTAGTTGTTAGTAGTTAGCGGTTATTTGAGAGTTGATATCAAGTCGGGTTAAATAATCATAATTATTTTGTAGCAAGGACTTTAGTCCTCTCTCGTCCTTGAAGAGTTGACAGTTAGACATTCTAGTATAGGCGATCGCACGCACATTCGATCAAAGCTCCAAAACCCGTAGGGGCTGGTTCACCAACAGATATAAAGGTTGCAGACAGGTCAAATAAACCCGCCCCCACCCACAAAAAAGTCCTTTCCTCTCTCTTCTCTTCCTCTGCGCCCTCTGCGCCCTCTGCCCCCTCTGCGGTTAAAAAATCCTTCATAAATCTAGATGACGCTACTCAGTCAGCCAACTGAACATTTCAACGACAGTGAGATTCAAGGATTCAGCGAAGGGAGGAACGGGGATGCGATCGCCCGGTTCTTCAAAAAATGCTATCGTGCGATCGGCAAAATAGAGTTCTTGCAAAAATACAATACACCCCACCCCAACCCTCCCCTTACTAAGGGGAGGGAGCAAGATTATTCTTGTTTCCCCCCTTACTAAGGGGGGGGGGAGCAAGATTATTCTTGTTTCCCCCCTTACTAAGGGGGGGGGAGCAAGATTATTCTTGTTTCCCCCCTTACTAAGGGGGGACTAAGGGGGGTAAATTTGACTTTTGCAAGAACTCTAATATTATTTTAGGTAGGGACTAAGGCCAAGCCGTCTCCTCTATAATCTCAGTCGCAATTCCAATTATAAAAACACTCCCAACCCGCGGCTAACGGCATTTCCCAGACGATCGCACAATGAAGCATCCGGCACCTTATCTCCTTCCTGTTCCCATTTTTCCACAAGTTGGCGGCCCAGGGGCGTGAGGCGAAAACTGTCGGTAATCCCTTGTCCGTCTACTTCCCGCCGCAGTACGCCGACTTGGATCAGCCACAGCAGGGAGTTTTCGGCTGCGAGTTCCGCTACGGGCGATCGGGTATACCCACATTCAACACCGGAATTTGAGGCGATAGTGGTCAGGAAAACACTGGTTTCACGGATGGTCTCGAAGAAGTGTAATTGAAATGGGCTGCACCGGATCGCGCGATCGGCTCTTTTGACAGTGCGGCCCGGATAACTAATAGATTTAAACGCTTCCGATGGGATAAAAGTCATTCAAAAAACCTCTGAACAGGTACTATGTTTTTAATTGTTACAGATTTATCGAAATAATCAATGTCTGACAGACGTTACAAGTTCATTAGTATCTGAAGCTTCCGCATCTTCTAAAGTCAGAAACTCGTGCAATTCATTAATAGCAAGAGGATTGAGATAAATATTTGATTCAGCTTCATAAAATTCTGAAAATGACTCGATCGCCTGTTTGAGTTTGTCGATAGACTGTTCGGGAGTATTGCCTTGTCCCACCAATCCATTAAAGTAATACTCGGATAGTGATTTCCAATCACCGATTTCCATTACCGAAGCCCAAAATCAATTAAAATACAATTATAAATCCCCAGAAACACAAAACTATGACATTACCAGTTGGGTGCGCGGCCCCTCAGTTTACCGCCAAAGACACGAACGGCAAAACAGTATCCCTCTCCGAATTCGCCGGTAAAACCGTCATCTTGTATTTCTACCCCAAAGACGACACCCCCGGCTGCACCAGGCAAGCCCAAAGCTTCAAAGCAGCCCACGAAGAATACAAAGGCAAAGATATTGTAGTTCTCGGTGTCAGTCGCGACAACGAAGAATCGCACCAAAAGTTTACAGAGAAATACGGTTTGCCTTTCCAGCTATTAGCAGATGTCGATGGCGCGATTACCAAAGCTTACGATGTTGAAAAGGGCGACTATTCCAAGCGCGTCACCTTTGTCATCGACGGTACCGGCAAAATCATTCAAGTTTATGAAGGGGAAACTATGAAAGTTGACACTCACGCTCAAGATATTCTCGTCACCATAGTTTAGCCGATCGCACTCAAAGACACTTACCGCCCTTAGACTAAATCTAGGGGCGGTTTTATTTGCGATCGCGCAGTTGTGTTGATAAAATCGGAAGTTATCCTTGCTATAACTGAACAATTACCAGATTTGTGCAAATTTTAAACCCAGATTTAACTGCAAATATCCCTCAAGGAGATTGAAATGACAAACAGTACCAGTATTTTGACATACTTAGGCCCTCAAGAAATTGAGGCGAATCGAGCCGCAGCCCTAGTTGGCATTTTTGATAAAAATCAAGTTGCTGCAATTTCAGCAACGGAAGGAACCACAGCCCTGAATGTAGAAATTCATCCATCTACAGGTAGTTGGAGTATCAGTTTAGAAAAAGGATTCAATAGCCCTGGAAGTCGTACATTGCAAATTAAAGCAATGAATAAAACAGGCAAAGTGATCGGCGAACAAACTGTTAATATTAAAGTTAATCCGGCGACTACTTCCTCTGAACCATTGTTGATGTTGATTGTCCTCCAAAATACTAAATTCAAAGCGGGGACAGTCGCATCTGCAAGTCTCAATGATCAACAGAAAGCTGATATGATTGCAGGTCAAACCTATCTGATGGCAGATTATGAATTAGATGATAGACACCTGAAAGTAAACCTCAAATATCCTATTGCTCCCCTTGGACAATCTGGCTATTTATATGAAGAACACATCCTCGTAACCAAAGGTGCAAAAGTTCTCAGGTTCGATCGCACTGACTTACCAACACCACCACCGGGAACCCAGTTACTGTGGGTAGTCAAGAAAAGCAAATTGAAGCTCAGCCCTGCTGATTCTGCGACTTTAGCTCCGAATCAAAAAGTAGACTTAAGCCAGGGAGAAACCTTCAATATCCTAGGCTATGCTTGCGTAGAAAATCACTTTCGAGTCACCTTCGATCGCGCAATTCCCAATTTAGGAAACTCCGGCTTTCTGTACTCACAGCACGTCCAAATTCTGCAAGACGGGAGGGGAATTCCCTTTGACAAAAATGCAGTTACTATGACTATTGTCAAAACTACTGCGTTTAAAAAGCGGCCGGTAGATGCAGCGACTTTGCAATCACCAGAAAAAATCACTTTACCTGCGGGAATAATTTACGGAGTTAGCGGATTTTCGATCGAACAAGGCCACATTAAAGTCTCGCTAACCGAAAATTTGCCACCATTTGGCAATACGGGTTTTATTTATCCCGATTTCGTGCAGTTTTCCCGTGGTGGCAAATCTTTCAATCCGGCACCGAATTTAACTTATCAAGGCCCGACGGAAGTTTTGATCAATCAGGCGATCGCACTTTCTGGTAATTTTGACAAACAAGAAGCAGTCAAAGTTGAGGTAATCGCCGAGGATAAGTTTGCTCTCCCTGTTACTTTAAACCAAACTCTGGGTACTTGGCAAGTGGATTTGCCCCAAGGATTCAAGGTGCCAGGAGCTCGGTGGCTGCGACTGCGGGCAACGGACAGCAAAGGGAATGTTACTGGTAGTCAAGTCATTTATATTACCGTAAGTTCCGACCCGCTAACTGTCGGTAAAGGTTTGACTTTAAAGATACTTTCTGATACTTTGTTTAAAGTAGCTCCAGTTGACTCTTCTCGGCTAAATAATCAGCAGAAGATTCTGGTAAAAGCTGGGCAAACTTTGGCGGTTAGCAAGTATGGATTTATTGATGGACATCTGAAGGTGGTGTTAGATACGGCAATTATCCCGATCGGCACTTTTGGCTATTTCTACGAGTCCGATGTCCAGTTGGCAAAAGGTACAAAAATCCTCAAATTTGACCTGGCTGACGTGCCGAATACAAACATCAGTGCTCAACTTTTGGTAACTCAAACAACCCAGATTAAGGGTTCACCTCAAGATTCATCTAAACTCCCAGCAAATAAGGTTGCTGACTTGATTTTAGGTAGTACCTATGCAATTACTGGCTATGCCTGTATTTCCGGGCATTTCCGGGTAACTTTGGCTGAATCTATTCCCAATTTTGGTAATGTGGGATTTATCTATTGGCGGAACATTCAAATTAAAAAATTTGGGAAAGAAGTTACTTTTGACCCCGATGCTTTGACGATCACGATGCTACAACCAACTTTGTTTAAAAAACGACCTGTTGATGCTAATCAATTGAGTGCAACAGAAAGAGCAACACTGCCTTTAGGTCGAGTTTGTGGTGTGGAAAGCTACGGTTTGGAAGGCACTCATCTGAAGATTTCTCTGACTGAAGAACTGCCTAATTTTGGGAATACAGGTTTTGTTGTTCCTACTTCTATTCAATTTAAGCGGGGTGATAAAGTTTTTGATCCAATTCCGAACAATGTGGAATTGAATGTGCCGTATTTTTCCCAGCGTGATAATCCCCGTTTTGATTGGTCTACTTGCAATGTAACTTCGATCGCAATGATATTTTACTACTACGGCGTTCGTTCTAAGTGGGGCGGACAGTTGGAGGATGAGTTATTGCAGTGGTGTTTTGACTATGCGGGTCAGGGTTCACAAACGGATCATAGCGTACTTTCGGCGCTGATTAAGGCTTACGGCTTCAAAACCAGTTTTAATACGACTCGAAAATGGGCTGATGTGCGATCGGAATTATTGAATCGGCGGCCAATAGTTTTAGCGGGAGACTTTACTGCTGCTGGTCATATTATCACTTTAATTGGTTACAATTCCCAGGGTTATATCGCCCAAGATCCGTGGGGAGATGCACTCACTGGTTACAGGGATACTGAGGGGAGAAAGTTGATGTATCCCTATAATTACATGAATCAAGTTGCGGGGCCAGATGGGAATATTTGGGCACATTTTATCTCGCGGTAATGTACCATAGTCCATGACGCATTGACAGCATAACTATGTCATTCTAAATACAGCGAAGAATCTCCAAGCTTTGCAACACCTTTACAATGCGTAATATCAATTCCGGTTGGAACAATACCATGCAACCGGAATTGATATAGGGGTTATTAAGCATCGTGAGGTATGCCCTATGCCCTATGCCCTATGCCCTATGCCCTATGCCCTATGCCCTATGTCCCCAGAGAAACAGTTAATTCTTGATTTTGCCCAGACAGAGGCGATGAAATCGATTCTGCCGCGTCCCCCAATCCTGTCGAGTCACGGGACAAATTGGGAAGGAATTCACGTCGAATATCACCGTCAGCCGCCAAACGAAGGCCCCAAACACTATTTCCAACAACACAGCATTGGGTTGGCACTGAATTCAATTAGAATAGCAGGAATGCTTAACGGGAAACACTACGCTACCGAAAATCGGCAAATTGGAGAGATTTTTATCGGTGGCGCTGGTACCCATTTTCAGCTAGATAGTATGGAAGAGTCTGAATTTATTGCGATCGCGCTTGAACCTACCGACTTCGACAATACAGTTTACGAATCGACCAATTCAAACCTGATTGAAATTATACCGCAATGGAAAATCCACGATCCATTAATTCACGGAATTGGCTGGGCCATCAAAAACGAACTAGAATCAGGTGGATTAAACGGTACTCTCTATGTCGATACACTAAAAAACGCGCTTTCAGTTCATATACTGCACCGCTATTGTTCACAAAAGCCAAAACTGCAAGATGTTGAAGGCGGCCTTAATTCTCATAAACTTCAGATAGTTTTTGACTACATTAATGATTACTTAAGTCGAGATTTACACTTAGCTGAACTGGCTAATTTAGTACAGATGAGTCATTATTATTTCGGTCGATTATTCAAACAATCAACCGGAATAGCGCCTCATCAATATGTCACCCATTGCCGCATAAAAAAAGCTAAACAGTTGTTAAAAGTAACAGATTTGTCAATAGCATATATCTCGCAGCAAGTCGGGTTCCACGACCAAAGTCATTTTATTAAGACATTCAGGAAAATTGTCGGTATGACTCCTAAAAAATATCGCGATTCACTTTAATAAAGGTAAGGTAACACCCGTAGTCCGGCAGTTGAGAAGTCCTAGGAGTGAATTAATTGCCCGTCTCATAGCAAAAGTCGGTTGAAACTGAGATCTTGCACCATTCTCAATTAGCTGTAGGGGCGGGTTCACCGACAGCCTCTCTGGTTTCGGAATGTCGCACTTAAAAACCGCACGCACCACCATTGTTACAATTATTCATAAAAATCCGAGAAATTTCGCAAGAAACTTGTATTTTTAGCCAGTCTTTAGCAAGAATTTACTATAAATCAGAGTTGATATCTCCGTATAATTACTGACATAACATAAGCCAGGGGCACTAGCTATGAATTCTCCAAATCAACAAACATCTTATGGTCAAATTCCCTTAAGTTTTATTGCAAATACTGGACAAACAGACCCTAATGTGAAATTCCAGGTCAAAGGTGCCGGTCACAGTATCTATTTCACTCCCAACGAAATCACCTTTACCGCTTTCCAAACACCAAATGAACCGGGGAAGGAAGCAACAACTTCTTCAATTATACGCAGCAGCTTAGCCAACAGCAACCCAAATCCCACAATTTCCGGGCTGGAAAAACTGCCGGGATTTGCTAACTTTATTTTAGGCGAAGATTCCAATCAATGGCATACTAATGTTCCTACTTTTAACGGCGTTGTTTATCAAAACGTTTATCAAGGAATTGACCGCGTTTTCAAAGGCACTGAAGGACAACTTAAAAGCGAGTTTTTGGTTGCACCTTTTGCCGATCCGAGTCAAATTAAAATGAACTATACTGGTGTTAATAACATCCGGTTGCGTGACGACGGTGCACTAATATTAGAAACATCCCTAGGCGAATTAATTGATAACGCACCGATAGTTTATCAAGATATTAACGGACAGCGGGTGAATGTTCTCGCAGCTTACAATTTATTAGGAAACGGTCAAGTTAATTTTAGTTTAGGAGATTTTGACCGCACTCAACCCCTAGTTATCGATCCAGTTTTAGCTTACTCAACTTATCTAGGCGGTAGCAACTTTGATAGTGCCAATCGCATCGCCGTAGATAGTATGGGTGCGGCTTACATTATTGGAACTACTGTTAACAATTTTACCACTACTCCCGGCGCGTACCAAACTACGCCAGCAGGTCAAGCTGATTTTTTAGTTACTAAAATTAACCCTGAAGGAACTGCCTTAATTTACTCTACTTATATCGGCGGTACAGGCAATGAATACGGTATTGGGATTGCGGTAGACGGTCAAGGCAATGCTTATTTAACCGGACAAGTCGATCCCGGTTATCCAACTACACTTGGTTCTTTTCAACCTACAGCAACTACTTACAATGCTGCGGCGACTAAACTTAATGCGACTGGGAATTCTCTAATTTATTCTACTTTCTTAGGCGGTAGTGGGAGTGCCCTAGGAACTAGCATTGCTGTAGACAGTAACGGCAATGCTTATGTTACTGGACCGACAGGCGACAATTTTCCCATTTCCAATGCCTCTCAACCTCAAATTGGAGGCAATATTGATGCGTTTATTACTAAAGTCAATCCCGCAGGTAGTGGTCTAGTTTATTCTACTTATTTTGGCGGTAGTGCTCGCGATGAAGGTCAAAGCATTATAGTAGACAGTAATGGTAGTGCCTATGTTTCTGGAATTACTTATTCGACTAATTTACCATTGACTAATCCCGTTCAGACTACCATTGGAGGTGGTCAATATGATGCTTTTGTCAGTAAGTTTACCCCCAATGGTGCACGCATTTATTCGACTTATTTAGGTGGTACTGGTGATGACCAAGGTACTAGTATTGCTGTTGATAGTTCTGGGAATGCCTATGTTGTGGGAACTACAAGTTCAACTAATTTTCCGACAGTTAATCCAATTCAACTGCTGAATGCAGGCGGTATTAATGATGCTTTTGTTAGCAAGCTGAGTGCTGCGGGTAATTCTTTGATATATTCAACTTATTTGGGTGGTAGTGGAGATGATAAGGGTTATCGGATTGCCATAGGCAATGGGAATAATGTTTATGTAACTGGGGAAACTAATTCAACTAATTTTCCCACTGCAAATGCTATTCAAAGTATCATTGGTGGCGGAATAGATGCTTTTGTTACAAGTATTAATTCATCGGGTTCTGCCTTAGTGGATTCTACTTACCTGGGCGGTAGTGGGGATGATATTGGTCAAGGTATTGCGGTGGATGCTTCTGGTGCAGTTTATGTAGCCGGAGGTACTGCTTCTACTAATTTCCCAACAGCAAATCCTTTGCAAGCGGGGAATGGGGGAGGTACAAGTGATGCTTTTATTACTAAGATAATTCCTGGCGGGCCGCAGGTAAAGATTGTTGAGTCGGGTGGTAGCACTAATGTAGCTGAAAGTGGGACGACGGATACTTATACAGTTGTGCTCACTAATCAGCCTACTGCAAATGTGGCGATCGCACTTAACACCGCTACTCAAATTCAACCAATTGCTAGTCTTAGTTTCACTCCAACTGATTGGTTTGTACCGCAAACGGTGACAGTCAGTGCAGTTGATGATATCGTAGCAGAAACTTCGCCGCACATTGGCCCGATCGCACATACAGCCACAAGTACCGATACTAAGTATAACGGAGCGAGTGTCAGTTTTACGGTTAATGGTACTGTCGGCAATACTGTCAATGCTAATATTACCGATAACGACAGCGCAGGTGTCAGCATTACTCCGACTACTGCGACTGCAACTGAAGGCGGTGCAAATGGAAGTTACAATGTTAAATTAAATACTCAACCGATCGCACCTGTTACAATTAACTTAACTACAGACAGTCAAATCCAACCAATTACCGCACTTACTTTTACTCCCAATAATTGGAATGTCGCTCAAACTGTGCAGGTAAAAGCGGTTGATGATAGTTTAGTTGAAGGAAATAATACAAGTGCGATCGCACATACAGCCACAAGTACCGATGCTAAGTATAACGGCATCACCATTGGCGGTGTCAATGTCGCCATTACTGATAACGACACGGCAGGTTTCAGCGTTACACCTACGGACATAACTGCTACAGAAGGCGGTGCAAATGGCAGTTACAAAATCAAGCTAAATTCCCAACCGACTGCGCCAGTTAGTATTAGTTTTAACACCGGGAATCAACTTAATCCGATCGCCACACCGATTATTTTTGACACCACTAATTGGAATGTTGAGAAAACTGTTACTGTCAGTGCGATCGATGACAGTGTAGCACAAGGAACCCATAGCGGCACGATCGCCCATACAGCTACCAGTAGCGATGCCAATTATAGCGGCAAAGCCATTCCCGATGTGACAGCATCGATTACTGATAACGATAGCCCCGGTGTTTCTATCGTGCAATCAGGAGGCGGCACAGATATTGCTGAAGGTGGCGCAACGGATACCTACAGTTTAGTTTTGACTAGCGCGCCTGCTGCAAATGTCACGATTAACTTTGAAACTGGAAATCAAATAAATGCGATCGCACCTGTCACTTTCACCGCGAATAATTGGAATGTAGCGCAAACTGTCGCTGTTAAGGCGATCGATGACAGCATAACTCAAGGAAGTCGTAGTGGCACGATCGCTCACAAATCTGTCAGTACAGATACCAAGTATAATAACCTGACGATTTCTCCCGTGACTGCCACGATTAGTGACAACGATACGGCTGGTGTAACTGTTTCACAGGCGAACATCACAGCTACAGAAGGCGGTGCCACAAGTAGTTATACACTCAAGTTAAATGCCCAGCCAACAGCACCAGTTACTGTCAGTTTTGATGCCGGAAATCAAATAAGTGCGATCGCGCCTATTACCTTCGACGCTACTAACTGGAATGTCGCCAAATCAATCACAGTAACGGCTACAGACGATACGGTTGTGGAAGGAAATCATGCAGGTGCGATCGGGCATACTGCTACCAGTACCGATAGTAAGTATAGTGCGATCGCGATTTCGTCTGTTAATGTCGCCATTACTGATAACGACACTGCCCCAATATCTCCAACACCAATAATTCCAACACCAATAATTCCAATAACAAATCCAACACCAATAATTCCAACACCAATACCAACACCAATACCAATATTCCCCACACCAGCGCCAACAACTTCGATAACAACTCCAATAACAACTCCAATAACAACTTCAATACCAATATTTCCAATACCAAAATCTCCAACACCAACACCAGTAATAACAACACCAACACCAGTACCACCACCAACACCAACACCTCCAACACCAACACCTCCAACAACCAAAGCCGACGATCCGATTTGGTGCGGTTTAGAACCAGCACTAAATCAGCTTAATAGCATTGTCAATAGCCAACTACGCAAAACTAAATTACCAATATTAGGCAGACTCAGTGACGTTTCTCCAGATTTCTTCGGTGACTTCAAAAGCAATTTAATTAATGCAGTTAAAAATGCCAACGACTTAAACCCGAATCAGTTGCAAAAAACTATTCAGAATGCCCTAGGGTCAGGTTTCTCGGTTGGAGTTAGCGGGAATTCCAGCACCGATGACAACAACTTGCAGATTACTGTTAGGAAAGCATACAAATTAGACAATGTGACACTAGCCGACGATTTAGGATTGCCAGCTTTGGGGTTAAAAGTCAAGCAACCGCCTAAAAAGAAAGTTGATATTTCTAAGGTTTTCAATCCAAGGGTGCTACAAAGTATCCAGTCAGTCAATCCTGACTCAAATAGCAATTCAGAGTTGGAAATTTCGGATGACACAAGCAATAACTTAGAAAATTTCAACCCAGATCTAAATTCCTTTAAAACCGCTAGCGATCTATCATCTCAATTCCAGATTGGAATCCCCACAAATCTTGTCAACTTACTCGGCAATAATACATTCAATAAGGCGCGTTTTATCGACTACGAATTGTCTTTAGGTATAGGTGTAAATAAAGATTTTGGCTGCTATATAGATACCGATCGCACAAAAGTAAAAGCCGACATGAATTTTCGGCTACCTGAGACATTTCAAGCCAAAGCAGACTTGGGTTTGCTAGAAGCTGAATTTCAAAATGACTTACAAAATCCTACAGAAGTCAAAGGCAGTTTTGAAGTAAAACTCAAAGACTTAGATAACCTCGGAGGTGCTGACGATGGCAACCGTTTAACCCTGTCCGAGTTAAACGGTAGGTATCAACTTAAAGACTTATTTCAGTCGAATGCAAGTGCCAAGGCTAATCTCGGACTCAATGCAAAAACTAGCATTAATGGTAATTCAGCAATTCCCTCCTATACATTTGATTTGGCAGCAAGTTGGCCTGAGATTAACTATCAAAATGGGGAACTGCAAACTCAGCGTCGCTTCACGAGTCCCGCCTCACAAGTATTGGCAAATACGTCATTATTTGACAATTTCAAATCTGCAAAATCTACTGAAATATCTGAATCAATCAATACCTCAAATGCTGAAATACCCTTCAGTTTGCCACAGGAATTGTCAAATTCAAAAACAGCGAAATCTAATGATTTCACCTCATTCACTACTTTTCCGAATCTAGCAAATATAGTCACTCCGCTGTTGACAACTAATCCTTTTGCAGGACTTCCTGCACCGATAGTCGATTTCAACAATGTCAAACTCGATTTAGGAAGTTTTGTCAGCAATTTTGCAAAACCAGTTCTCGGCAAAGTATCTGATATTATCTCACCTTTCAGACCAGTGATCAACTTCTTGAATGCAGACACTAAATTACTGTCTGTACTAGGAATAGCTAAGCCATTTGATAAGAATCGAGATGGTCGAGTTACAGTATTGGAATTAGCAGCTACACTGTCTGGAGGTTCCCTAGTTACTGGATTTTTGGATGCGGTTGTTCAAATTGATAGCGTTTCTCAGTTGGCAAGCCGCATCGCCAATACTCCCGGAAATTTAGGGATTGATATGGGTTCCTACCGTCTGCGAAATCTTGATGTTTCCAATAAAGATTCTAGCTTAAAAGATGCTAGTTATTTCGCAAAAAATATAGTTCCAAATATCGGCCAGCAGATTAATTCTACAACTGGCGGTATTACCAAACAATTTCTCAACGCATTTCCCAGTATCACAGGTTTGGAAGTGCCATTATTAAAGAATCCTACCAGTGCGATCGACTTACTCTTAGGCAAAGATCCTGCGCTGTTTACCTATGATATGCCGCCGCTAGGGTTTGATTTTAATATTAGTCAAACATTTCCGATATGGGGGCCGATATCAGGGTTAATAGAAGGAAACTTAAACGGTTCAGCAGACCTCGCTTTTGGTTACGATACTGTGGGACTTAAAGAGTGGAAAAATGATAAATTTGCTGCGGATTCATCTTACAAAGTCTTAAATGGATTTTACGTCAGCGATCGGGCAAATCCCGACGGTACGGGCCCCGATGTTGACGAACTAAAGCTCAGGGCTAGCATTGCGGTGGGTGGAGGTTTAAATATAGGGGTGGCATCTGCTTATGGCAAAGCTGGAATTGGAGGAATAGTCGGCATTGACTTAGTAGATATCGGTGAAAATGACGGAACGAGTGACGGCAAAATTCGAGGTTCTGAAATTGCTTCCCGCATTAGCACACCCTGGAAATTGTTTGACGTATCAGGTCAAATCAATGTTTTTCTAGGGCTAAAAATTACTGTTTTCTTTAAAACAGTATTTGACAAGAACTTTGCTACATTTCAGTTAGCAAGTTTTGGCAATGGGGAAAGTTCGGGAAAAATTGGTACTGTTACTAATAGTTATCTCACGGGCGCAAGAGTTTTCTTTGATGCTAACTTCAATGGCATCCAAGATGAAAAAGAACCATTTACAATTAGTAATGCCGATGGTAGCTTTGATTTAGATGTATCTCTCCCAGAATTTGATAAAAACAACAATGGCGAACTAGAAGCAGATGAAGGTAGACTTATCGTTACTGATGGTATTAACACTGCTACTTATTTGCCACAGCAAACGCCACTAACAGCGACACCAGATGCTACTGTTGTGACACCTTTGACCACTTTGATGGAGAAGATGGTTGCACAAGGTATCAATCCTAATGAAGCAGAGACTAAGGTTAAAGCCGCATTTGGAGTACCGTCAACAATTGATTTGACTAGCTACGATCCGCTACAGGCAATTACTCAAAACGATCCGAATGGTTTGGCGGTTTATGCAGCACACATTCAGATCCAAAATGTTATTGTTCAGACGACAATTTTAATAAGTGGAATTTCAGCTAACTCTATCATCGATATTGCAGATCGCACTATTGCCACTATTACCAATCAAATTCAAGCCGGCACTGTCGATTTAACCAATCCCGCACAATTACAAACCATCATTCAGTCTACAGCAAATCAAGTGCAAGCACAAAAAGCGTCCGATCTTGCACCGGAAGTTGCTAAAATTCTTGCGGAAGGGAATCAGCGGGTAAGTGCGATCGCATCTAGCAACCTTCCACTTGCAGATGCAGCAACTCAAATTGCCAAAGTTCAACAAGTTGCACAAGGAGAAGTAGCCAAAGATTTGCAGCAAGTTGCAACCGGAAACAAGACAATTCAGGAAGCAATAGCCGAAAATACAGGTGCATCCTTAGATGCACAAATTCAGTCATCAACAGTCAACGATCCAACAATTCGTAACAGTGTAGATAGTAACTTTTCCCAGGAATCTTTCCCGGAAAGTGGCATAGAATTAGTAAACAATTCCCCCGATCGCAAAATCGGCAATGATGGCGATGATACTTTAAACGGCGACAGCAGCGATGATGTTTTCAGCGGCAAAAAAGGAAACGATCAAATCTTTGGTTTTAACGGCAATGACTGGATTAATGGCAATCAAAACAATGACTTAATCGACGGCGGTTTAGGGGATGATACCCTTTACGGTGGCAAGGGAATTGATACGATTACAGGTGGCGATGGTTCTGATATTATCTTTGGCAACCAAGGCGATGATATTTTGGATGGTGGCACTGGTAATGATACTTTGCGTGGTGGTAAGGGAAGTGATTTTATGACTGGGGGTGATGGAGATGACTTCCTATTTGGTGAAACTGGTAGTGATAGTTTGACGGGCGGTGCTGGCAACGATCAATTCTTGCTTTCTACTAATTCCAGTATTGATGTGATCTTGGATTTTGAAGATGGAAAAGATTTGCTAGTCTTGGGTGGTGGCTTGAGTTTCTCCCAACTCTCAATTACTCAAGAAAATAGTTCAACTTTCATCCGTTTATCAACAACCGGACAGATTTTAGCTTCTCTAAATGGGGTGACTGCTAGCCTGATTAATGCTGCGGATTTCAGCCTAGGTTAGAGGATTAAGGAATTAGGACACAACAGAAATTAGGACACAACAGTGTTGTGTCCCTACGATATTATTTTCGGTAGGGACACGGCACTGCCGTCTCATCTATGTGATTGGGGTGCTTACCGGAAATGAGGACACAACAGTGTTGTGTCCCTACAATATTATTTTTGGTAGGGACACGGCATTGCCGTCTCCTCTATATGATTCCGGTACTTACTTCAATTTGCGTTTTGCTGCTAAAATCCCCAATCCGGCTAAAGTACCGAAAATAGTAGTAGGTTCGGGTACTGGTTCAGAAGATTCTTTTGTAAAAGAGCTTTTAATTGCGATCGCATCATTGGCGCATTCCGCAAAAAAGTGAGCAATATAGTTCCCAGAAGGCATCGCAGATTTATTGAAACTGAATCCGATTGTCTGAGAACCTACGGCCTTAAACTGACCAAAATTTAGACCGAGGGTGCTTAAAGCTGCTGGTGTTAGAGAACTAATTTCTCCGACTTTTGTGCCACTGGCAATTGAATTCAATACAGTCCCGGTTCCTGTTTGTTCAAAGTAGGGGTCTGTGGCAGATAAATCCCCCATTGACGAGGTTCCACCTGCTGACTTAACGACATTGTTGAATTGACTTAAATTGCTAAAACCAGAGTTGATTTGAGTGACATTTTTAGCAGTTACTTTACTGTAAACACCAGTTGTAGAGACACCTGAGTCATTTCCTTCTGCAAAACGGATCCCAAATAAACTGCCGTTTGCGTTGGCTGTGTTAAAATCTTGACCGGAAAAATTGAAGAATAAATCGCCGTAGTTGATGTTGCCTCTTTGGGCGAGTGGATCGGCATATCCTGCTAAGCTGAGATTGGAGTTGATGGCAATGAAGGCGGTGTCTGATGTTTCTTTGACGGCGATGCCATAAAACTCAAATTCGCCGCCGCCAATTTGGGGCCCTGTTACGCCATCGTTGAAAGAGTCGATCGCATAATTCCACCCGTTAGACAGGGTTGCTGCGACTGCTTGTGTTTGGTTGATGGAAGCTATGGCACAGAAGATCGCCCCTGAGTAAATCCATCTTATGAGAGTTTTAGGAGTTGAATTCATATGTTGTGATTAGCCAATATTTTCTTAATTAATACAAAATTTAGTTGTATCAACTCTTAGCAAACCACAAACGCTACTTAATTTTATTAAAGTTTTTGTAAAGTTTTTGTAAAGTCTTTAAATTCAAAATTATTTATTTATCTAGGGTTTTTAGCGATCGGTATAATTTCAACAATATTACTTAAATAAGAATAGATCTACGAGATCATGGCCGAAAGTTCATTGACTATCTTGACTCGTCCCCTCAAAACAGAACGCAACAGACGGTTAAGGGAGTTTCTGTCTTCGTCTTCGAGGGCTTCATCTAGAATAGCAGCCATCAAACCATAGCGATCGGCGATGGTTAAACTGCCTGTATCACTGACGGAGGCTAGTATTTCTGAAATGGCACCGGGAATGAGTTGAATGAATAACATAAGATGTTCCTTGAACTCTACACATATATCATCTCTGGTTATCCCAAAATTGATCGTGATGCTTGTATGCTAAGGAACGTGATATTTTTACATAAACTACGTGATTGTACGCACTTTAACTCTGTGATGCAAAGGTAGCGGAAACTGCGATCGGCGTCACACAATTATTTTATTTAGTTATTTGTCCAATTCTAAAGATTTATGAGGGTTTTTTGACTGTGTACGCTTTTTGACCCATTTTTTATGCAAAAACCGCATCGGCACTATCGGAAAGTTGCATAAGCCTAGATATTTTGTAAAAATAGCTACTAATATCTACCGTTAAGAGCTTTACATTAGTTCATAAGCAAAAAACAAAAGTAGCTAGAAACCTAAGCTTGACGATTGGTGACTAAGTAGACGGCGTTTGACGGTCGTAGCGAGATTAGATTTAGGTGATACCCGAAGTCTAATTCTGTCAGTAAAATCTCAGTGTCTTTAGGCCTGAGAGTGTCAAAACTAAGGGATATCGAAATGCAGCTATTAAGTAAGCATACTCATCATCAATTAGATTTGATCCGATCAAGTAACTAGATATACAGTTTTAAATCATTAGACTCACTAAGGTTAACGGAAACGCATCTATGCCCCAACTCAATAGCTCCCCAAACAAATCAGCCGTGAGGGTAAACCCATGACCCAAACAGTAGAACCCCAAGCCAGTCTCAACAAATTTGAAAAACTCAAAGCCGAAAAAGACGGGTTAGCTCTCAAAGCCGAACTTGACAACTTCGCCCAACTCGGCTGGGAAGCAATGGATGCAACAGACCGCGAGCACCGCCTCAAATGGCTCGGTATCTTCTTTCGGCCTGTGACTCCGGGGAAATTTATGATGCGGCTGCGCTTGCCGAATGGCATCATCACTAGCAATCAAACAAGAACTCTGGGGGAAATTGTACAGCGCTATGGAGATGATGGCAGTGCTGACATTACTACTAGACAAAATTTGCAACTGCGTGGGATTCGCATCGAAGACTTGCCAGATATTTTTCGTCGCCTCAAGGAAGTTGATTTAACTAGCATCCAGTCGGGTATGGACAATGTGCGAAATATTACAGGTTCGCCAGTCGCAGGCTTAGACGCAGACGAATTGTTCGATACGCGGGAATTGGCTATCGAAGTCCAAGACATGATTACCAATTGTGGCGAAGGTAATCCCGAATTTTCCAATTTACCGAGAAAGTTCAATATTGCGATCGCAGGTTGTCGCGATAATTCAGTCCACGCTGAAATCAACGATATCGCTTTTGTTCCGGCTTACACTGACGGTAATATTGGCTTTAATGTTTTAGTCGGCGGTTTCTTTTCTGCTAAACGCTGTGCAGCAGCAATTCCGCTCAATGCTTGGGCAAGTCCTAGCGATGTTGTAGATTTGTGCAAGGCTATATTAATTGTATATCGCGATCGCGGGCCAAGAGCCAACCGCCAAAAATCACGCCTGATGTGGCTGATTGACGAGTTGGGAATCGAACAATTTCGAGCCGAAGTCGAACGGGAATTAGGTCGCGCTTTGCTTCCTGCCGCAGCCAAAGATGAAATCATCTGGGACAAACGCGATCACATCGGCATTTACGACCAAAAACAATCTGGCTTAAAGTATGTAGGGTTGCACGTTCCTGTCGGCAGGCTTTCCGCTGCGGATTTGTTCGACTTGGCAAGAATCGCCGACGTTTATGGCAGCAGTGAACTCAGACTGACTGTCGAAGAAAACGTGATTATTCCCAATGTTCCTGAATCGCGGATTGAATCGTTGGTCAAAGAACCTCTGTTGGAGCGTTTTTCGATCGACCCCGCACCCCTAACACGGGCCTTAGTGTCCTGCACAGGTTCCAACTTTTGCAACTTCGCTCTCATCGAAACAAAAAGTCGTTCTGTGGCAATGATTAAGGAACTAGAGGCCGAATTGTCAATACCGAAACCGGTGAGAATTCACTGGACTGGTTGTCCCAATTCTTGCGCCCAACCCCAAGTAGCAGACATCGGTTTCATGGGGACAAAGGTTCGCAAGAATGGGAAGACTCTCGAAGGTGTTGATATTTATATGGGAGGTACTGTTGGCAAAGATGCTCATTTGGGTACTTGCGTCCAAAAAAGTATTCCCTGTGAAGACCTCAAACCTATACTGATTCAACTTTTGGTGGATAAGTTCGGGGCTGTTTCCAAGACACCAGGAGATGTAGCTTCGTTGAATCGTCAATTACTATTGACGGTTGACGACGAAGCGATTTCTGAGCCGAAACCTCAGACATCTACTATCATTTTCGCGCGATCGGGCAAAGAAGTTGCTTGCAGCGAGGATGAGTTTATCCTTGATGTTGCCGAACGTGCCGGAGTGGAACTGGACAGCGATTGCCGTTCAGGAAACTGCGGCACTTGCAAGCAGAAACTCCTAGAAGGTGATATCGCCTACGATGGAGAACTAGATGCACTCAAGGACATAGAATCAGGGTTTATTCTAACTTGTAGCGCGCGGGCGATCGGCAAAGTATCGATCGATGCCTAATTACACAATTCTCAAATAATCTCAAAGTACACTAAGAATTCAAGACACATGAGCAACCTTTCCAGAAGAAAATTCATCATCGCCGCCGGAACCACAGCAGCCGGCACTCTCCTAGCCCACGGTTGCAGTTCCGGTTCCAGCAATACTAGCAGCAGTCCTAGCCCAGGCGCTTCCCCTTCCTCTGCCACTCCCTCACCTGCGGTCAGTATCAACCCCGCTGATGCCCCCGAAGTTGCCACCGTCAAACTAGGATTCATCGCTCTAACTGACTCAGCACCCTTAATCATTGCTCAAGAAAAAGGGCTATTTGCCAAGTACGGCATGACAGATGTACAAGTTAACAAACAAGCATCTTGGCCAGTTACACGCGACAACTTAGAACTCGGTTCTGATAAAGGTGGGATTGATGGAGCCCACATTTTATCCCCCATGGCTTACCAAATGACATTAGGCACTATTACCAAAGGTAATCAGCCAGTGCCAATGAACATTTTGGCTCGCTTAAATACTAATGGTCAAGCAATTTCCATCAGCAAAAAATACCTAGATTTAAAAGTAGGTACTGACAGCAAACCCCTCAAAGAAGCCTTGGCCCAACAAAAAATTGCCATCACCTTTCCCGGTGGTACCCACGACTTGTGGATGCGCTATTGGTTAGCAGCCGGTGGTATCAACCCAGACACAGATGTTGCCGTAATTCCCGTGCCACCACCTCAAATGGTAGCTAACATGAAATCCGGCAGTATGGAAGCATTTTGTGTAGGTGAACCTTGGAATGCCCAACTGGTTACTCAAAAGGTCGGATACACTGCCTTAGTAACCGGAGAACTGTGGAAAGACCACCCAGAAAAAGCCTTGACTTTAAGAGCAGATTGGGTCACAAAAAATCCTAAAGCTGCTAAAGCAATTACAATGGCTGTTCTGGAAGCCCAGCAGTGGTGCGATAAGCCAGAAAACAAAGACGAAATGTGTCAAATCATTTCCCAAGATAAGTGGTTGAAAGTACCAATGGCAGACATTATTGGTCGCATGAAAGGAGAAATTGACTACGGTACTGGTCGTACAGAAGCCGCCAGTTTAGTAGCGATGAAATTCTGGGCAGATAATGCTTCTTATCCCTATAAAAGCCACGATGCTTGGTTCATCACCGAAAATATTCGTTGGGGTTATATGCCGGCAACTACCGACATCAAAGGCACGGTTGATAAAGTCAATCGCGAGGATATTTGGAAGGCAGCAGCGACAGCAATTGGTGTTCCCGCCGCTCAAATTCCGGCGACAACTTCTCGCGGTATCGAAACTTTCTTTGATGGCGTGAAGTTTGATCCTGATAAACCCGAAGAATACTTGAAGGGTCTGGCAATTAAGAAGGCATAATTAGTTAACAGTTAACAGTTAACTGTTCAAAAAATCTTAAATCTAGTGGAGTTGGGTTGCTTAACTCAACCCACTCCAAGCAACAGGGTTCTCAATTCTAAGTATCTACAAATAATCAATTATTCACTATACAGCAAACAGACAAATGGCAACCAATCTCTCTGTTTCTAAGAGCAAAAATCCTGTAGATTACATCCTGAATCTGGTTCAGAAAAATCGTAAAAAGATCATCCGTCCGCTAGTCGCAATTACAGTTCTGCTCATAGTTTGGCAAATCCTCTGCCATAGTCCAGAGTCCACTTTACCGGGACCAATCAAAGCCGTTCAAGAAAGCTGGGAGTTGATTGTCAATCCGTTCTTTGACAGAGGCGGCACTGACAAAGGCTTATTTTGGCAACTTGCTGCTAGCTTGCAGCGTGTGGCGATCGGCTTTACTCTAGCAGCAGTGCTTGGCATTGGTTTAGGGATATTAATCGGCACAAACTCTTTAATGTTCGATGCTTTAGACCCGCTGTTTCAAGTATTCAGAACTATCCCACCACTGGCTTGGCTACCGATCGCACTAGCAGTATTTCAACAGTTCAATCCCTTTGAAGGGCTGGGGATGAAAGCTAACGAAGTTTCGGCACTTTTCGTAATCTTGATTACAGCAATCTGGCCGATTCTAATTAACACGACAGTAGGCGTTCAACAAATACCCCAAGATTACAGAAACGTCGCCCGTGTATTGCGCCTCCCGAACCAAAAATACTTCTGGAAAATCCTACTTCCTTCTTCAGTTCCTTACATTTTCACAGGCTTGAGAATTGGTATTGGTTTATCTTGGCTGGCAATTGTAGCTGCGGAAATGTTAGTCGGTGGCGTTGGTATCGGCTTCTTCATCTGGGATTCTTACAACAGTTCTAGACTCAGCGCGGTGATTCTGGCTGTGGTTTATGTAGGGATTGTTGGTTTGATTCTCGACAGACTTGTCGGTTTCGTCGCCTCCAAAGTTGTTCCTGAAGAACAGAAATAGAATTTGGGAATGGGGAATTGGGCATCGGGTATCGGGAATCGGTAATCGGTAATCGGTAAGAAAACTAACAAATTACCAATTCGCAATTCGCAATTCGCAATTCCCAATTCCCAATTTCCAATTCCCAGTTACCAATTAATTATTAGCATCTACTAAGTTAAGTAAAAACTACCCTAAAATAATCATGTCAGTATTCGTAGAAGTAGACCACGTAGACCGCGTATTTAACTTATCCAACGGCGAGCAATATATCGCACTCAAGAACATTGAACTAAAAATTAAAAAGGGAGAATTCATTACCTTAATCGGACACTCCGGCTGTGGCAAATCGACACTGTTAAATATTATCGCCGGACTCGATCAAGCAACTCAGGGCGGGATTACTCTAGAAGGACGTGAAGTGCGCGAACCAGGCCCCGATCGCATGGTAGTGTTTCAAAACTACTCCCTGCTACCTTGGCTGACAGTCCGCGAAAATATTGCCCTAGCCGTTGAGGAAATCTATAGAGATGTCTCGAAAGAAGACCGCGAGTTGATTACCGAACACCACATTGCATTAGTGGGATTGAAACAGGCGGCAGATAAACGCCCCAGTGAAATTTCTGGGGGGATGAAACAAAGAGTTGCGATCGCTCGTGCCCTAGCCATCCGCCCCAAATTGCTGTTGCTAGATGAACCATTCGGAGCCCTTGACGCTTTAACTCGTGGCGGTTTGCAAGAACAGTTGATGAAAATTTGCGAAGAAAGCAAAGTCACCAGCGTTATGGTAACTCACGATGTGGATGAAGCTTTATTATTGAGCGATCGCATCGTCATGTTAACCAACGGGCCAGAAGCGCAAATCGGCCAAATTCTCGAAGTGAATATTCCCCGTCCTCGCAAACGCATGGAAGTAGTAAATCATCCCAGTTACTACGCCCTACGCAACGAAATGGTTTACTTCCTGAACCAACAAAAACGGGTCAAACAGCGCCGCGCCGCACAACAAAAATCCGCACAACAAAAATCTGTACAACAGGCATCTCCAGCGGTAGTTGTCGCCCGCAACGGCTTGGAAAAAGTCAATCTCGATATCGGCTTTGTTCCCCTCACCGACTGCGCCCCTCTAGTTGTAGCGAAAGAAAAAGGATTCTTCAAAGCCCACGGTTTGGAAGAAGTCACCCTTGTGCGCGAACCGAGTTGGAAAGAAATCGCTAAAGGAGTAGCCCAAGGACGACTGGATGCGGCCCAAATGGTCGCCGGAATGCCGATCGCCATGCTGCTAGGTCTCGACGGAGAAGCCCCTGTACCCGTCTGTACCGCTATCACTTTGTCGCGGAATGGTAATTCGATTGTTTTCGGCAAACAGCTCTACGATCAAGGTGTTCGGACTGTAGAGGATTTCAAAAAGGCGATCGCCAGTACCCCAGACAAACCTCACAGCTTAGGTATGGTGCACTCAGCCTCTATGCACAACCTGCTGTTCCGCTACTGGCTGGCGGCCGGCGGCATCAACCCCGAAATCGATGTGAACTTGACCGTGATTCCCCCACCACAGATGGTAGCCAATTTAAAAGCAGGCAACATTGACGGCTACTGTTGCGGAGATCCTTGGAACTCCCGCGCTGTCAACGACGGTACGGGTTTTGTAATCGCTCGTTCCTTGGACATTCTGCCGGGACATATCGAAAAAGTTCTCGGTGTTACGGAAGAATGGGCTCAGCTATATCCCAAAACTCACATCGCCCTGGTGAAAGCCCTAGTGGAAGCTTGCGATTACTGCGACGATCGCCGTAACCGTCAAGAAGTCTTAGAATTAATCTGCCAAGAACAATACATCGGTGCAGATCCCAAGGATATCCGTCCGGGCTTCCTTGATCCCTACAATTCCGGTACTGAGGCCAAACCGGAAATGCTCTACAACTTCAACCAGTTCTATGTCGATAAAACGAATTTTCCAGACCGCCTAGAAATGGTGTGGGTGATGGCGCAGATGGCCCGCTGGGGACTGATTCCTTTCCCGAAAAACTGGGTGGAAGTAGTCGATCGAGTTTTGCGGCCCGATGTCTTTGGTCAAGCAGTGCGAGAATTGGGTTTGCCAGATATCCCCAGAATTCGCCGTAGCATTGAGCTATTTGACGGCACTGTCTTCAGTCTAGACGACCCGATTGAATATTTAGAAAACGTCAAAATCAAGCACGACCTCCGCATAGAAGAAATCTTAATCGAGCAAATAGGTAGTCAGTGTTCAATTAGACAGCCCGCAGCATAATCAGGAAGTCATTAGTCAGTAGTCATTAGTCATTGGTCATTAGTTATTTGTTGCCGATGCCCAATGCCCATTCCCAATTCTCCAACTCAAAACTCGTGCACTATATTTCATCCCATTTCCTATGCCTAATCCAGAAACCCCAAACCCCAATTCTGAAAATATGCAAACTCTAAATAGCCCAAAAACAACTAAATCGGCAAGTGACACTACCACTGCGACGCAACCTTTTCTGTCTATTAAAGACGTATCAAAAGTCTACCCGACTGCTAAAGGCCCTGCTGTCATTCTTGATGGTGTAAACCTCCAGATTAATGAAGGCGAATTTATTTGCTTGATCGGTCACTCCGGCTGCGGCAAATCTACTTTGCTCAACATGATTGCGGGATTCAATGGGCCTACAGAAGGAGAGGTTGCACTCGAAGGCGTGCGAATTACTGAACCAGGGCCCGATCGCATGGTAGTGTTCCAAAACTACTCCCTACTCCCTTGGCTGAC
>NZ_JAKJHX010000074.1 GCF_021648855.1 Tychonema litorale BBK16
AACAACAGTCTCTGACTGGGTTTTACCTTAAGTTGACACCTATGGGCACTGCCGTACAGCTTATCAAAAACCCACGTAATTTTGCCGCCACCAAGCACGCACTAACTTAATCTCCTCAAAGCTATAAGCTTCTTGCAAAAACTCATAAATTGCTTTCAATTTCTCATCTCCAAGTATCTCAATTGCTTGCACAATTGGCTGCTGTCGTTCCGGTTCCACCAATAAATGGATATCGACTTTTTGCTCCATATCCATCAATTCTACTAAATGCCCAACAATTGTACTAGAACTCATTCCTCTGATTTCTGCTATGCCTTCAACAGTCAAACCTTTTCGGTGCAATTCCCAGGTTTGTGTCTGTGTATAAGAAGGAAGATTAGAAACATTGGAACTTTTAAATACCGCAGAAGGTGCTGCGCCAGTTGGTAAGCCTTTTTCTTTGCAAAAAGTGCGAATTGCCTCTAAGAAAACTTTACCGTACTTATCTCGCTTGTTGCTACCAACGCCGTAAACTTCTACGAATTCCGTGAGATTTTGCGGGCGTTTTTCTGCCATATCTCGCAAGCTTTTATCAGCAAAAATTACATACGGTGGCACAAATTGTTCATCAGCAATTTGTTTACGCAGCGTTCGCAATATGGCAAATAAACTTTCAACTTCTACGGCTAAAGAGCGATTTGTTGCTTGCACTTCCTGTTTCGGTTTGATGGCAATTTCTACTGTGCGCTGACGCTTCATTATTTCCCAACTTTTCTCGTTTAGTTTCAAGATTGGGAAGCCGTCGGTTGTTTCGTCTAGCAAGCCTTGATTTAAGAGTGAACGTACTAACATTTTCCAATCGTCTGCACTTCTATCTTTGCCAATGCCATAGGTGGAAAGTTTGTCATGTTGGTATTGCAAAACTTTTTGATTTTTGGAACCGCGCAAAATGTCAATGATGTGATTCATGCCAAATTTTTCTTTGCATCTAGCTACGCCAGAGAGAAATTTCATGGCTTCAACTGTCCAGTCTTCTACTGGTTTTTTGTTGCAACAGTTATCACAATTTCCGCAGTTTCCGGGGAATGAGTCGCCAAAATAACTTAACTGAATTGTCCGACGACAATCGGTTGATTCTGCATAGTTAATGACTCGTCGTAATTGTTGGCGACCAATTCGTTGTTCTTGTGGGTCGGGCTTGAGTTCTAGCATATATTCGATGGTTTTGACATCGCCAAATCCAAAGAATAATGTACAATGGGATGGTTCGTTGTCTCTGCCGGCTCGACCTGATTCTTGATAGTATCCTTCGAGATTTTTGGGTAAGTCGTAGTGTATTACAAACCGGACATCGGGTTTGTTGATTCCCATGCCGAAGGCAACTGTGGCTACCATTACTTGTACGTCGTCGCGAATGAAGCGGGTTTGGTTGGTTGTGCGATCGGCGTTGCTCATTCCAGCATGGTAAGGTAAAGCTTGGATGCCACTTTGTTGCAATTTTGAGGCGACTTCTTCGACTTTTTTGCGACTGAGACAATAGATGATTCCTGAACCGCCTTTTTTTTGAATTATTTTCAAAACTTCGGCAAAACTATGCTTGTTTTTGGCCCGGACTTCGTAGTATAAATTGGGGCGGTTGAAGCTGGCGACGTGGATGTAAGGATTTCGCAGGTTTAACTGCTGGATGATGTCTTGGCGGACGCGCTCGGTGGCGGTGGCGGTTAGTGCCATAATGGGGATGTCTGGGTAACGATCGCGCACTCGTTCCATTTGTCGGTATTCTGGACGAAAATCGTGTCCCCATTCGGAAACGCAGTGTGCTTCGTCGATCGCAAATGCCGAAATTCCCAACTTATCTGCTACTATATCTAGGAATGGCAAAAATCTCTCGCCCAGCAACCGTTCCGGCGCAACGTAGAGCAGTTTGATTTTACCTTCGAGAATTGCTGTTTCGCGCGATCGAGTTTCCAGGGAATTCAAAGTGCTGTTGAGAAAAGTCGCCCCAATCCCATTATCTACCAAAGCTTCCACCTGGTCTTGCATCAGAGCAATTAACGGCGAAACCACCACGCTCAAACCCGGTTTCAATAGTGCCGGCAATTGAAAACACAAAGACTTGCCACCGCCAGTCGGCATCACAATCATCTGATCCCGTTTTTCGAGAGCAGCTTCGACAATTTCTCTCTGTCCCGGACGAAAAGAGTCATAGCCAAAAAAATGTTTCAGATGGTGTTCAAGGGAAGGTGGGACAGGAGATGTTGGCAGATTCGACCCTGACATTTGCAGTAGTTGGTTTGTGACTTCTACACTATTCTATGCTTTTTGAGTACAAATACAGTTAGAATAATTAAAATTCTTAATTTAACCAGAGAAACCGATGCCTAAAGCAATTTGGAATGGTGCCGTTTTGGCCGAAAGCGACAACTGCGAAGTTGTAGATAACAACTATTATTTCCCTGCGGATGCCATCAAACGTGAGTTTTTTAAGGACAGCAGCACTCACACTACTTGTGGTTGGAAAGGTGTCGCTAGTTACTACAGCATTGAAGTCGCTGGAGAAGTCAATAAAGATGCCGCTTGGTATTATCCAACTCCGAAAGATGCTGCTAAAAATATAGGAGGCTACATCGCTTTTTGGAAAGGAGTTAAGGTGGAAGCTTAAGCAAGCTCGGAAACGGCAATGCCGTTTCCCTACCCCAATTAATTGTAGGAACATGGCATTGCCGTGTCCTAATTATGGGTAATATTAATTCCGATTCCACCGCATTTTGTATAATATTAGAACAGGCAAAATGCCTGTTCCACAAAGAGTGAGTTTTCTTGTGGGGTGGGCATCCTGCCCGCCCGCCAAAACTATTCCTGTTCCCAAGCGGCGGCGGCTTCCCATCCTAAACCACGACGAACAATAATTGGTTTGCTTTCGGTTAAATCGAGGATGGTAGAAACTTGATATCCCGGATCGGAACCGTCATCGACAATCACATCTACCAACTTTGATAAACAATCAAAAAGTTCAGCTTTGCCAATATTTTCGGTTTTTGCTGTGGCTATGGGGGCTCCATCTTCGTAATCAGCAGTGATATGAGCGGAAGTTGAAATGATCGGATTTCCCAAGGCTTCCAATAGTGTAAAACAAATTGGGCGATCGGGCACGCGAATTCCAGTGGTTTTGCGTTTCGGGTTCATCACCAACCGTGGCACTAACTTGGTAGCTGGTAACAAAAACGTATAAGGGCCCGGAATTAATCGCTTGATAATTCGGTAAGCTTCATTGCTGACGGCGGCATACTCGGCAATATTTGACAGAGAAGAGCACAGGAACGTCAAGGGTTTATCATTGGATAGTTGCTTGATCTGCCTGACTCGTTCGATCGCAGATTTGGAATTTAAGTCGCAGCCGATCGCATAAACTGTATCTGTCGGATAAAGCATCACGGCCCCAGCTTTGAGAGCCTTTTTAATCTTCTCGATCCGGTCTTTTTGGGGTGTAAATGGATGCACTTCGTAAATAGTTGCCATGTTATGATATTACACTAAGTGGGCGATCGAAATATCGGCTGAAACAATCAACGATCAAAATTAATTGTTAATAATGAATAAAATAGCTTATTTTGAATGCCCAACCGGCATTGCTGGTGATATGTGTCTTGGTGCCCTAGTCCATGCGGGTGTTCCTTTGGACTACCTAATTGAAAAACTGAATTTGCTAGGTATTTCGACCGAGTACCAATTGCGTACCGAATTAGTCCATCGTAATACTCAGCAAGCAACTAAATTTCATGTTGATTTAATTGCCGATTTGCCGAAAAAAGCTCAAAATTCGGCTGCTGACTCCACCCTCGATCCCTCGGAAACTGAATCCCCAACATTCGATCGCAGTCAACACCATCATCACACTCACGAACACTCTCACGGCGATGAAAACGATACGGAAACTGAGCGCACTTCCCATCGTCATTTACCACAAATTGAGCAGATTATTGTCTCTGCAAAATTGCCTCCACGAGTGGAAGCCTGGAGTTTGGGGGTATTTCGGAAATTGGCAGAGGCGGAGGGTGCTGTACACGGTATCTCCCCAGAGGAGGTGTACTTTCACGAGGTGGGTGCAACGGATGCACTGGTTGATATTATTGGTACTTGTTTGGGTTTGGATTGGTTGGATATTGATGAATTTTACTTTTCGGCAATGCCGACTGGTGGCGGTACGGTGAAGGCGGCCCACGGCATATTAGCGGTGCCCACGCCGGCGGTGATGCGGTTGTGGGAAACGCACCAAGTGCCGGTTTATAGCAATGGGATCGATCGCGAATTGTGCACGCCTACGGGAACTGCGATCGCCTGCACTCTGGCTGAGGGGTTTGGCCCACCGCCATCGATGCAAATTCACGCGATCGGATTGGGTGCCGGTTCTAGAATGCTGCCAATTCCTAATATTTTGCGCCTCTGGATTGGGGAGAAGTCAACCCCCCCCTACCCCCCCCAAGGGGAGAAAGTCAACCCCCCCCTGCCCCCCCCAAGGGGGGAAAGTCAGAAATCAACCCTCCCCGATTCCATCGAAACTATTGTGGTATTGGAAACGCAGATTGATGATTTGAGTCCGCAGGCGATCGGCTATGTTTTTGATGCTTTATTTATCTGCGGAGCTCTTGATGTTTTCACTCAACCAATTGTGATGAAAAAGTCGCGATTGGGGGTTTTGTTAACTGTGATTTGTCATCCCGAAACTCAAGCAGAGTGCGAAACAGTCATCTTTCGCGAGACTACTACTTTGGGAATTAGGCGATCGACTCAAGAGAGAACAATTTTACACCGAGAAATTGAGATAGTTAAAACAGAATATGGTCAAGTGCAAATAAAAGTTGCGAAGTCTGGAAAAACGATTGTTAATGTGCAGCCAGAATATGAAGATTGCGCGGAAATTGCTCGACTTAAAAATATTAGCTGGCGGGAAGTTCACCGCTTGGCGCTGCAAAGTTGGTACGATGGCAATTCATTGGACCAACCTTGCTAAAGTGCGATCGCACTCCGTACAATCATCGCAGTGTTGGGTATTTGGTGTGAACGGCGATCTAACTCCCCTGGACAAGCCTTACGAGAGCGCGATCGGACACGAGGCTTGATTTGGTGAGTCAACAAGCTGAGTTGCACTCAAACATCTCAATTAATGGCAGTATAATTATAGTTGTATGTATATTCCTTTAAATCTTCCAGCGGCTCATCGAAATCATCAGACATAACTATCTGACCGGCCCAAGTACCATAACCATGAGGTTGTTCAAGTTGTTCGGGAGATGATTCAGTTTTGGCGTGTTTTTCAAGTAAATATTTTGCATAATGCAATATCTCTTGTTTGAGAGATTCTGGCATCTTGACGACAGTTTGAAAAATTTGTAGAACGAATGAGAGTTGGGGAAGAGGGAAAGATTTGGTCAGAAAAAGTGCTGAATATGTCGGGTTTATTGGCTGGGAATTAGATAAGGGCGATCGCCTTTTGTGCGTGATGGGCATCGGAAATAACAAAGGGCGATCGCTATGAATTTTGGTGGGGAGTATCGCATCGGCTGGTATTTGTAGAGCATTCATAAACTCGATCTTGCAGAACCATCACTATCGGACTACACTTAACTTATAGACTTAGTTTTTTAAGAGCATGGAAACTGTAAATATCCATCAAGCTAAAACAAATCTCTCACTACTACTGTTGCGTGTAGAATTGGGAGAAGAAATCATTATTGCAAACGGAGACATCCCAATTGCGAAGTTGGTGCCGTTTCGTACTTCATCTAATCGACGAGCTAGTTTAGGGCAAGATCGAGGGATATTTGTTTTGCCAGAGGACTTTAACGATCCTTTGCCAAAAGAGATTTTGACCGCATTTGAGGGGGATGAAAAGTGAAACTATTGCTGGATACGCAGTGCTTTTTGTGGTGGTTTGCCCAACCAGAGCGATTGAATGAGCAGGCGATCGCACAGATTGCCGATGAAACCAACGAATTGTGGTTTTCTGTTGCTAGTATCTGGGAAATGGGTATCAAAGTTGCGATCAGAAAGTTGCCACTGCCAGAACCGATAGATACCTACATTTCTAGCCGTATGATACAGTTAGATGTGCGATCGTTGGAAATTACAGCACCTCATGCCCTGCGAGCGGCTGCGTTACCATTACATCATCGAGATCCCTTCGATCGAATGCTAATTGCCCAGGCTCAGATCGAGGAGATGACGCTGGTGAGTGCTGATTCAATGTTCAAGCAATACAGCAATATTACTATTCTTTGGGCAGCAAATTCGTGAGATTTTACTTCTTATTTATTCAGTCGATCACAATCCGTACAATTATCCTACTGTTTGGTATTTGGTGTGAAGGGCGATCGCACTCCGTACAATCATCGCACTGTTTGGTATTTGGTGTGAAGGGCGAGATCCTTTTCATTCAATAGCACCTATGCGATCGGTTAAGATACTGGCAAAGGCGAACATCTTTGAGGTAAACTAGAATTGCTCAAAGTTTCTGGAGTCTGATATGGAAACAATGAAACTGCGATCGCATATTGGATGTGATGGCATATTGCTTCTCCAAATGCCCGCTGAGTTTAAAGATACTTCTGTGGAAGTGGTAGTAGTGGTGCAGCCTCTACCATCGGAGGAAGTTAAACCGAAGTATAACGCTTGGGGAAAATTGACTACTAAACAATCTATTCAAGCAGCAATTGCTAGAATGCTACAACTGCGACAAGAAATTGCCTTGGATAAAAGCTCAATCCGTTCCATGATTGAAGAAGGGCGCAGGTTTTAATGCAGTTTGTATTGGATTGTTCTGTAGCCATTAGTTGGTGCTTAGTCGATGAAGATAATGATTATGCCAATGCTATACTCGCGATGATGCCGGATTGCGAAGCATTTGTACCGGGAATTTGGTCGCTAGAAGTTGCTAATACTCTCTTAGTTGCCGAGCGACGCAACCGCATGACGACTGAGCAATCTGAGATGGCTATTACTTTGTTACAATCGCTGTTAATTCAGGTTGATGAAGCTACGGATAATAATGCACTATCGTCAACTATAGGCTTAGGAAGACAAGAAGGTTTAGCGGCTTATGATGCGGCTTATTTAGAGTTAGCATTGCGATTGGAATTGCCGATCGCCACACTCGATAATCGCTTGGGCCAAGCGGCAACTCGCTGTGGTGTGGAATTGGTAGTTGGTGGTGGAGAAATGCCAGAGACGGGGCGATGATTATTATGCGATCGCTCATCATAAACAAGAAAGGGCGATCGCTCTTTCATTTTAGGCGATCGCACTCCGTACAACTATCGCAGTGTTTGATATTTGGTGTGAAGGGCGATCGGTCTTTATTGACTATTTGATGCGATTATTCTGGCGGGTTAGTACCTAGAGGAGCTTGACGGCGGTGACGAATGTGTAATATCGCGACGGTATCCTCCTCCACCACAAACAGAATCCGATGGGTTTTTCCTTTACCAACCCACAGTTGTCGAATTTCCCTACCAATGATGGCAGCTTCAGGTGCGACTGAGCAACGGTAAGGAAACTCTTGTAGGGATGCGATCGCGTCTTGGATATCGTAGTACCATTGATTTGCAGCATCAGCACTCAAATAATCGCACATCCAACGGTAGGAAGTTTCAATTTCTTGAAAGGCGGGTGGTTGAATTAGGATTTGATAACTCATAGACGGGGAGGAATGTTGAACTGCTGCTGTAGGGCTGTCATAGCTCGATCGACTGGGATTCCTTCACCTCGATCGAAGCTTTCGAGCCCTTTGCGGATGCCGATGATGGCTTCGAGGTAGTCGATTCGTTCTAGCAGTTGTTCGTAGGTATTGACTTGGGGATGTGGAGGCGATTTGAGCGATCGCACCAAGCTGAGAAGATCCGCAAGCAGTTCGTCAGGGGTGCTATCGATTTCTTGGATGAGGAGTTCTTTGATAGTCATCGCGGCATCTGGTGGAGGATTGATACTTTGATTATAACGAGTGTCGATCGCTCTTTTTTACTTAAGCATCGCAATGCGTACAATCATCGTACTGTTTGGTATTTGGTGTGAGAGGCGATCGCTCTTTCATTTTAGGCGATCGGTCATCGGAAACAACAAAGGGCGATCGGTGTCCGTAGAATCATCGTACTGTTTGGTATTTGGTGTGAAGGGCCATTCCCTACGGGATAGCTACGCACGCGCGTACTCCTTTCAACAAGCCTTACGAAAGCGCGATCGGACACGAGGCTTGATTTGGCGAGTCAACAACCTGAATTACATTCACAAATCTCAACTGCTGTTGTGGAAGATTACCAGTTTAAGTTATTGGTATATGATGTAGAACAAGAGGTGATAGCTTTATGGAAAAAGTAGAAAAATATCGGGATTATATCAAACAAGTTCTCACAAAATATGCTGCATACAAGCCTTCTTATGGAGAAGTGGAAATGCAAGTTGTTTTTGACACAGAACACAATCATTATCAAGTTGTTCGAGTCGGTTGGGATAACAAACAGCGAGTTTACGGTTGTCCTATACATCTCGATATTAAGGATGGCAAAATCTGGATTCAGCAGAATGGAACAGAAATCGATTTAGGGCAAGAGTTGGTTAATATAGGTGTACCGAAGTCGGATATTGTGGTTGGGTTTCATCCACCTTATATGCGTCAGTTCACAGAATTTGCAGTGAGTTAAAACTAACGTTGATGCTTGTGGTTGCAGATAGGCGAGCGCTCTTCGTACAATCATCGTAGTGTTTGGTATTTGCGGTGAAGGGCGATCGAACTAGACTGTTGCTTGAACAAGCAGCTATTGTACCTGCTTAATTTGCTTCCAATCAATTGCTGCAACCCAAAGATTTTCCTCTTCTGAATATTGCACCACGCCATCGACTTCTAAATACTGGTAGAATTAGACTAGATCGCCTATACTAAAAAGTATAATTCTGAAAAATATATGCCTGCAAAAGATATCTTTCATGCTGTTGTACGTTCAGCGTTGGAAAAGGAAGGGTGGGTAATTACTCACGATCCTCTGTATCTCAAAGTAGATGAGGATAAGTTATATGTGGATTTAGGTGCCGAAAATAACTTATTAGGAGCAGATAGGTATGGACAAAAAATAGCAGTAGAAATTAAATGTTTTTTAGGTCTTTCATTGGTTAATGAGTTTCACGAAGCTATGGGTCAAGCTTGGAATTATAAAGTAGTTCTAGAAGAGCAACAACCAGATAGAGTTCTTTACCTAGCCATTCCGACAGATATTTATGAGGAGTTTTTTACTCGACGTTTAGCTCAAATGTCAGTGACGCGGATGCAATTAAACTTGCTTGTATTTAATCCTGTAAAAGAGGAGATCGTATCATGGAGATAGAAAAATATAGAAAACTGATTCAGTCTATTATTGAAAAACACTCTAGCTGCGATTGTGAAGATCCAGAAGTGGAGACTGAAATTGCTTTCGATCGCGATCGCGATCGCTACTTGATGTTTCATGTGGGTTGGCGTGGAGAAGGACGAGTTTATGGATGTGTAATTCACATCGAAATTAGGTCGGGTAAAATTTGGATTCAACGGGATGGAACTGAGGTGGGAATAGCTAACGAGTTAATTGAATCGGGAGTAGCTAAGTCGGATATTGTTCTGGGATATCGATCGCCGTATATGCGGAAGTTTACAGAGTTGTCGGTGGGGTAGTTGGTGCGATCGAAACTCGTACAACGATCGCAGTGTTTGGTATTTGGTGTGAATGGCGATCGCTCTTTCATTTTAGGCGATCGGTCATCGGAAACAAGAAAGGGCGATCGGTCTTGATGTGTGATGGGGATCGCAAGTATAAACTTTTTGCCTTCTTCATCACCACACCCGCTGAATTTGATAAGCATCAAAAGCTTCATCGCAACTAATCAAAACAAGCGAATGATTCATCGTCTGTGCTACCAGAATGCGATCGAAAGGATCTCGGTGATGCAGAGGAAGACTTGTATAAATCTCAGTATCTTCAAATGTAATTGGTAGAATTTGAGTGTTAATATATTCCAATTCTTTTGGCAGGTCTTCAAACGATCGATTCAGTTGAAGCTTGCCAACATTAATTTTAATGGAGATTTCCCAAAGGCTGGCAATACTAAAATACAAACCTGTTTTAGTATCGATCGCTTCTTTTGCTTTAGTACCGAGATTAGAATCGCCAAGCAAGTACCACAGAAAGGCATGAGTATCTAAAAGGCATTCCATGTTACATATATTCCTTTAAATCTTCCAGCGGTTCATCGAAATCATCAGACATAACGATTTGACCGGCCCAAGTACCATAACCATGAGGTTGTTCAAGTTGTTCGGGAGATGATTCAGTTTTGGCGTGTTTTTCAAGTAAATATTTTGCATAATGCAATATCTCTTGTTTGAGAGATTCTGGCATCTTGACGACAGTTTGAAAAATCTGTAGATCGATAGTCATGATTTTTCTGCAATTTTTACGCTTATCATGTTCACTCATTATACTGTAGCACTTATGCGATCGGTCAAAATACTGGTAAATGCCAACAGCTTTGAGGTAAACTGGAATTGCTCAAAGTTTCTGGAGTCTGATATGGAAACAACGTTAAATATTGAATATCTTACGAATAAAAACGGAGATGTAAGCGCTGTGGTCATTCCTATTGAGCTATGGCGACAACTACTACCTAATGAAGAAGTTTCGGCAGATCAACTTGCGGTCGCGGTAGAAGATTATTGCATGAACAAAGCAATGGATGAAGCTGTTAATACTCCCTTGCTAGAACGATCGGAAGCCTTAGCTTATCTAGAGGAATAATCTTGGAAGTTCAATACCGTCAGGCTTTTCTAAAAGACTTGAAACAAATGAAGAGTTCGACATCATACCAACGCATCTACGATCTGGCTTTTACAACACTAGAATCAATCAACACCTTAGAGGAGATTTCTGACATTAAAGCGATGAGAGGTTATGCTGGTCGCTATCGCATCCGCATCGGCGATTATCGTATTGGAATAGAGGTTAATGAAGATGTTATAGAAGTGATGCGTGTTCTACATCGTCGGGAATTTTATCATTATTTTCCCTAAGTATTTGGAATCTTGATTCGTCAAGGAGAAATGCGATCGCTCTTGATGCGTGAAGGGCGATCGCACTTTCATTTTAGGCGATCGGTCATCAGAAACAACAAAGGGCGATCGGTCTTGATGCGTAATGGGCGATCGCACTCGGTACAATCATCGCATTGTTTGGTATTTGATGCGAAGGGCGATCGGTCTTGATGCGTGAAGGGCGATCGCACTCCGTATAATCATCGTAGTGTTTGGTATTTGGTGTGAAGGGCGATCGAACTAGACTGTTGCTTGAACAAGCATATCTTCTACCTGCTTAATTTGCTTCCAATCAATTGCTGCAACCCAAAGTCTTTCTTCTTCTGAATATTGCACCACGCCATCGACTTCTAACTCTTCGTCATAAAATGCTAGCAATTGACCATCTTGCAACTTAATATTTTGGCGACTCAAATCTTCAATTGTACCAACACAATTTAGGCGAAGGCGACCTTGTTCATCGGCATTATGAAAGTCTGCAAAGATTCTGGGATAATTCATATTTTTGCTCCACTCAGGATGGTTGTGATGGGTTAGCAATCGTTGGTGTCAGCAGCAGACTTGTTTGTTCTGGTGTTAAGCCTGTTAATGTTGCATGATTTGGGCTTCTTCCAGAAGTACGGATGACATCTCCATCGGACGCTCGAACCTCACCCACTGTTGTCACACCAACTTGTGAATGAGGGATGGTCATTGCTAACTCTGCTACAGATAATTCTACTGCACATTCTACAGAAATACCCGTGATGCCACTGGGGTGAGTTCCGGTGCTGCGTTTAATATCTTCTGGGCGATTACGACCGCCACGAACTACTAAGGCCTCGTTTGGAATTCTTTCCACAAATGTAGACTGTTTGATTCAAGTACGCGCTATATATTACCAGAAATATTTGCCCATAGTGCGATCGCACTTTCATTTTAGGCGATCGGTCATCAGAAACAAGAAAGGGCGATCGGTCTTGATGCGTAATGGGCGATCGCTATCCGTGCAATCATCGCATGAGAATGGTGGAAATCTATAAGATTGTGAGTGAAAAAAGAGGTTGGGTTGACGCAAGGAAACCCAACCTAGAACAAACGCAATTATGCTGTGATTCAGTTCACAAGAACAACAATAAGGTTATCTGAAATTACCATCATCATATACTTTACACTTTCCTCGTTCAATATTTCCCATATCAACAATGCCTCCCAGATCAATTGTTTTACCTCTACGATGGTTAACGTGAATCGAAAATTTGACGGGTGAGTCAACAATTGATCCTAGTGGGGTAAAGAGTACACCTGTATCGTAGAATCTTCTATCACGACCCCCTAACTGATTCATCTCACGTTTGAAACGTCGCCAGTTTTCACCACTAGGTAAACCAAAATCTTGTCCTAAAAAATTTACACTTATACTATATCTTGTGTACAGATTAAAATCGACGTTCAAAACTTGTGTATCTCTACTACCCGCTTCCGCAATAACTCTATATCTCAAAGCACCAGAAGTATTACAGAATTCAGCAAATTTTATTTCGCCATAGATCCCATCTCGTTCTTGATAGTTAGGAGAAGCTGGCCCTGGAATAGCTGCAAAAGGTAAAACCAGTCCTGCCAAAATAAGGCTTTTATAAAAAAATGCCAAACTGTTAGCTCGTTCGACTACTTTGACTAAATTGAAAAGCATTGTTAATTTATGTTGCTAGATATTTCTCCTATCATTATTTCAAAAAGCCCAGCTTTGTCTAGGCCAAAAAAGCTCAATTTTGTTGGCAATTTTGTCTGCAATTAAAAATCGCTACTTAAAAAATGTTTAAAAATGCCAGAAAATGTTGGAAAAAGTTATGTATAATACTGAAAATCACAACATCTGCGATGCCGCATGAATCTTAAGGAAGTGTTGAAAATGGCTGACGATATCGTTTTCGCCAAAACTGGTAAGCATCTTGATGACTTACAAGAGGCGATTCTGCGAGGAACCATACAAGGTGAAAAATACAGCAAAATTGCCGAGGAAAGTCACTGTAACGAGAGTTATGTTAGGGATGTTGGCTCAAAATTATGGCAAATTCTCTCAGAAGGATTAGGGGAAGAAGTAAGTAAAATAAATTTACGATCGGCAATGGGAAGATTTATCTTTGAAAATGTATCTAATTTTGAAAACGTAGCAATTAGCAGTTTTAACACCTGTGGAGAAGCTAGACACTCACAAAATATCCCAAATACATACCCACCAAATCAAGAAACATCTAACTCAAAACAAACCAAAACTTCGCATCAAGACTTAAGCGAAATGCCGGAGTTGGGTAATTTCTACGATCGCACCCCCCAACTCCAAACCCTCACAACCTGGATTCTACAACAACACTGCCGCCTCATCACCCTCACCGGTATCAGCGGCATCGGCAAAACATCCCTAGCAGTAAAACTCGTACAACAAATCAAACACGAGTTTGAGTACGCAGTTTGGTACACCCTAGACGAATTCCCCACCATCGATAGATTTCAATCTAACCTAAGACAGTTGTTTTCCCAGTCAGAAAACCCAGATTCATCCCCAACCAACCAGAAACGCTTACCACTAATTAAGTATTTACAAAACCATCGCTGTTTAGTAGTCTTGGATGACGTTCACAACCTTTTTTGTAGTGGCGAATTGGCAGGAAAGTATAAACCAAAATATGAAGAATATCGCTCTTTATTCAAACAGATAGAAAAATTATCCAATCAAAGTTGCTTTCTACTAATCGGTTGGGAACCACCGAAAGAAGTTCCTCAACTCACCAGCGAAAATACTCCCATTCGGACTTTACAACTCACTGGTTTAGACGCCGCAGCCGCACGGGAAATTCTCAGAGATAAAGGATTAGCAGAAACCGACGACTGCGAAGCACTCATTCACCGCTACCAAGGCAATCCGTTATGGTTAAAAAGCGTGGCGACTTTGATTCAAGAGTTGGGAATTGGCGCGACTGAGATATTAATAGATGATACCATATTGTTGCCGGAAGATTTGAAAGATGTTTTACATCAGCAGTTCGATCGCACTTCCGAACTAGAAAAACAAGTCCTGTCATTGTTGGCCACAGAAAACCAGCCAGTCAGCTTCGCCAAATTGCTCCAAAACGGACAAATATCATCATCAGATTTGCTAAACGCCTTGCAATCTCTATCGCGGCGCTGCTGGATCGAAAAACAGGGAAGTCTTTACACTTTGTTACCTGTACTAAAACAGTATATCAAAGAGTTGTAACTAAGTTATATCAATTCCGGTAACACCGGAATGATATAGAGGAGACGGCAGTGCCGTGTCCCTACAATATTATTTTGGGTAGGGAGACGGCAGTGCCGTCTCCTCATTTTGGCTATATTACTTGTGGCGACGCACCCTACGCATCAGGGATGACACAGGGGGTTTATTTCCCGGATTTGGTATGATACAATTTTGTTCTTCAAGGTTCAGTCAAACTATTCGAGAAACTTCCATGCCAAAACTTAAAGATGCAATTTTAGTTAATGCTTGCAATACTGGTTTAATCCGAGGTTTAAATCTTCAAATTATCGCCGTACTCAACTCACTTGTTCCCAATATTCTTGTAGATTTTACCGACATAGAAGGTGTAGTTGCAGTTGGAGATAAAAATAACCCATTCTTACAGGCTGCGGCCAAAAATTCCCTAAAAATTGCCGTAGCAGAACGCCGCAAAGCTGAAGGAAACTCTGTACAACTAATCGTTAATTCTGCCTATCGTACTGTGGCGCAACAATACCTGCTAAATCTTCAGTTTAGACAAGTTGCTGATAGCTGTGGGATTCAAGCGGTTGCGCCTCCGGGATTTAGCAATCATGAAGGCGGACTTGCACTAGATATTCAGGATTATGAAGGATGGGAACCTTATCTAGAAAAAAATAGCTATGTGTGGTTTGGTTTAAGAGATAAACCTCATTATGATTACCGCTTTTTTGCAGCTACGCGAGATGATATCGGAACTTTGGGTATTCGTGCTTTTCAAATTCTGTGGAATAAATACAATCTTACGGACTTGATTAAAGTTGATGGAAATTTTGGCCCTCAAACCGAAGCGCGATTGAGAGATTCAATGGCTGAAGGTTTTGGTAATCCATTCCCCAGGGTACTAAGATTACAAAAACCACCGATGACAGGGGATGATGTCAGAAAGATTCAGGAGTCTCTAGTTAGTAATAAACTGACTAAGATTGAAATTACGATTAATGGCATATTTGATGCGGCAACTGAAGCTGCGGTTAAGCAATTTCAAGAAGCAACTAAGCGTTTGGCGGTTGATAGTGCTGTGGGTTCGCTCACCCTGAAAGCATTAGGTCTTGTTTGAAAAGTTGTAGCTTTTGCGTCAAAAACTGGTATAATTTGAAGACGTGAAACTTATGATTCAGACCTCTGAAATGGATGATAATTTACGCCCCGAATATGACTTTACTCAACTCTCTGTTGTCGCCCGTGGTCAAGGACGTAAACAATCTACCCTAATAGTCCAACTGGATCTCGAATGATATCATAGCGATTGCGATTGCTTCGCTAAGAACTCGTAATGACATATGTATATCATTCCGATGATACTTAATATTTAAAGCAGCCTCTGTGCTTGTAAAATTTGTTGTTGCCATTGCTCGAAAGCGGGCATTTTTGAGTTATCATCGTGTTCACTGTCAGGTGCGTCGCTCATCGATGGTCGATTTTTGTTTGTGATGGTTGGTGGCGACGCACCCTACAACTATTTATTTGCTTGCCAGAGTTGGATTTCGTAACACAAATGCTGTTCAAAAAGTTGGCTTGCTGCCAATCCTTCAACAACTAATTTTTTGAACCAGCGACGAAATATCCAACGCAGAAGTTTATGTATAGGTGGAACTGCGATCGCAATTAATTCTGCCACATAAATCATCGTATTCAGTCCATATCTGCGGAAACTATCGACATACAAATCGATTGTTGGCACGATATGGGCGGAGATATCTTCAGTTTTGACTAAAGTGAATCCAGCCTGGTTTAATGCTGCGTAAAGTTCGCTAACCACATGACAATTCGAGAACATTCCCTCTGTATAATTAGCATCAGATCGCAACATATCGGCCAGTAACACATAGCCACCAGGATTCAGGATTTTGGCGGCACCGTTACCAATATCAACCGCCGACATATATTGGCTACTTTCGCTAAAGAGAATTAAGTCGTAGGATTTGGTGGCTTGGAAGTTTTCAAAGGTTGTGAGGTGGAAGATTGTGCGATCGGCTGTACACTTGAGAAAGCGCTGTTGTTGAAACGGATCGGGTGCGAGTCCTTCGACTGCAAAACCGCGATCGAGCAAATAAGCCGCATTCCCACCAATCCCACAACCCACATCCAGGATAGTCTGAGTGCCTTGGGGGATGGAATCTAACAGTTTTACGGTATAAGCTTGCTGAGCGATTCGTAGTCGCGCTAGAGTTAATTCATCAGCGGGCACAGGTAAGGTTTCCCAATAGCCATAGTGAAGATAGGGAGATTCTGTCAGGCCGAGATAGTAATTAAGCGCTGCATTTTGGTAACGAGTTACGTTGGAAATTTCGATTGATTTTGGCTGCGACATTGGATAAATTTAGTGAATTTTAGGATTTCGGGCAGAGTTGAAATTCTTCCCAGCGTTTGCATACCTGTTCATAGCACTCAACGGGCGAAATTGCCAAGTTTTGCAACAAATTGATATCAATCTGACCATTAGCAAGCAGTATAAAAATAATTGCTTTTTCAGGATCGTAGCTATCAACAACTCCCAGCAGATTGGAAACAGTGTTTTCCTCTAGTTCTAATTGTTGCAAATAAACAGTTGCTTGGTATTGAGAAATAAACTGCAAATCATACTTTACAGTATCTACGCTCCAATTGATATGATTGTTAATGGGAGTATTGATTTGGCAAACAACAATGCCTCGTCCTAGATGCCAAAAGCCATTCCATGCAGTATGTCCGATGGACAAAATATTCTGGTGAATAAACAAATTCTGCCAGTAGCCAAAACTGCCCTGCCAAACACTGTCTTTAATTCGCATTTCTTTTCATTATCCATTAAAAGTAAGATCAGATAAACACATAGCAAATTCCATCAGCGTTCATCTGTGTTTATCTGCTGATATCTGCGGTTAAAAAATCCCAATCCAATAATTGTAAACATACTGAACTAACCATCATCCATGCCTCGCAGATGAAAACAACAGGTAAACAAATCGGCGGGCATTCTGACTCAGAGACGCAATAATCTCATTACAGTTGCGGGACAGCGCCGGATTTGCACCGAACTTTCCCCCTTACGTCTGATGTGTGTTTGTCATCAGAGCCGATCGATATAAGGGAATAGTAGCACTATTTGGGATCTTTGACAAAAAACTGATTAGACATCTGCAATAATTCTTGTGGGGAGTAGGGGTTAGCAATCTTGCCTACCCTTAATTGACTTGTTACCAGATGTCTATTTTGTTGATGGAAGTATCTGAAATCCTGCTTGAGCAAAGTCCGGTGCTTGAATCTTTACTCGCTTTAATTTAGCTAATGCTCCTAGCTTAGGCTGAGTTGATTTTATTTTAGTGAAACGTTTTACGACTTCATATAACTCATTTAAGTTTTCTTCCTCAAGTTTGTTGATTTCTTCATAGATTAGTTCTTTGAGAGTCATGGCTATTGTTCCTCAAACACTTGTTTATATAGTATCACTCTACCGCTCAAAACTTTCAATACTAAAACAGTCACGAATGTTGTACCTTACTACATTATAGCCTTTCTCACAAAGGTGAGGTCTGCCAGATTCTATGTACATCAAGGTTTTCGACCTTTGATATATACCTCATCTATCTGAGAACCGCTATACCACATCTTGCTCTAGGCATAGCCCGATCGCCAAGATCTCCCCATTTTCATAATTTTTTCATTATTTCTGGTTTTATGCTAAATTAAAACAATGAAAGAATTATAAAAAACCAGCAATGAATCATCAGGCGCTCTGCCGTAAAACGTATAAAATTGGTATACTCGGGCTATTACTAGGAGTTTGGCTCAGCGGGTGCAACGCTCAAACAACAGAGCCTCAAGCTAAGCAAAATGGCGAATCTAGCGCGACTACCAACAATTCCACCCAGAAAGACAAAAAAGTCGTTCTCACCACCTTTACCGTGCTGGCAGATATGGCTCAGAACGTTGCGGGAGACAAGGCGATCGTGCAATCAATTACCAAACCAGGGGCGGAAATTCACGGCTATGAAGTCACACCCAGCGACCTAAAACGTGGGAAAGATGCTAATTTAATTTTGGAAAACGGCTTCAACTTAGAGGGCTGGGCAACTCGGTTTTACAACAGTCTTCCAAAAGTTTCTCACATTACTTTAAGTGAAGGAATTAAACCGATTAATATTGCGGAAGATGCCTATCAAGGTAAACCCAATCCCCATGCTTGGATGTCGCCCAAAAATGCTTTGATTTACGTCGAAAACATTCGGGTGGCATTAGGAAATCTCGATCCAGCTAACGTTTCAATCTATGATGCGAATGCGGCAAAATACAGTGAGCAAATTAAAGAAATTGATACCAAACTTAAACAAGCTATTTCAGCCATTCCCCCGAACAAACGTTATGTAGTAAGTTGCGAAGGTGCTTTTTCCTACATTGCCCGCGATTACGGCTTGAAAGAAGTTTACATTTGGCCGGTCAACGCAGAACAACAAGCCACACCGAAACAAATTGAACGGGTGATTAATACGGTGAAAGCAAACCAGATTCCGGCTGTATTTTGTGAGAGTACCGTCAGCAATGAGGCACAGCTTCAGGTAGCAAAGGAAACCGGGGCAAAATTTGCCGGGGTGTTTTATGTCGATTCCCTGTCTCCCTCCGATGGCCCAGCATCAACCTATCTTAAGTTACTTGAATATAACATCAATACTCTGATAAAAGGACTACAGAGCAAGTAAAGGAGAAAAAAAGATGAATGAAATCGGCATTGATATTGAGAATGTGACGGTTGCTTATCACGGCAAAGTAGCCTTACACAGCGCCTCATTGCAACTCAAAGCAGGGACAATTTGTGGTTTAGTGGGGATGAATGGCGCGGGTAAATCGACTTTATTCAAAGCGATCATGGGCTTTGTAAAGCCAAACACTGGACGAGTTTTAATTAATGGTTTGCCGATTCGTCAAGTCCAAAAAAGCAATTTGGTTGCCTATGTACCTCAGTCGGAAGAGGTAGATTGGAATTTTCCGGTAAATGTTTATGATGTGGTGATGATGGGACGCTATGGCTACATGAATCTGTTGCGGATTCCCCGATCGCCCGATAAGCAAGCGGTGCGAGAAAGCTTGGAAAGGGTGGAAATGTGGCAAATGCGCGATCGGCAAATCGGAGAGTTATCAGGCGGACAGAAGAAGCGCACTTTTTTTGCGCGGGCATTGGCGCAACAAGCCAAAGTTTTACTATTAGATGAACCCTTTGCCGGAGTCGATATCAAAACCGAGAAAATGATGATTAATCTGTTGATGGAATTGCGTCAAACAGGACATACAATTCTCGTTTCGACCCATGATTTAGAATCTATCACCACATTTTGTGACCAAGTAGTATTAATTAATCGCAGTATTCTCGCCTATGGTAATACTTCAGAAGTGTTTACCGAGGAAAATCTTTCCCGTACCTTTGGTGGTTCTGTTGGCGATTTCTCGTCTGCAAAAACTCGGTTAACTCAAATCAATCAGGAAGAAAAATAATGGATTTAATTCAGTGGTTTGCCGCACCGTTGCAGCATGAATTCATGGTGAAGGCAATTTTAGTCAGTGCTTTAGTAGGGCTGGTTTGTTCTGCGCTTTCGTGTTACATGACTTTGAAAGGATGGGCTTTGATGGGTGATGCGGTTTCTCATGCGGTGATGCCGGGAGTTGTAATTGCCTATGTGTTGAATATTCCCTTGGCTGTGGGGGCTTTTGTGTTTGGGGTTGGTTCGGTAATTGCGATCGGCTTTATCAAAGCGAAAACTCGTGTTAAAGAGGATACAGTGATTGGTTTAGTGTTTACAGGATTTTTTGCCTTTGGTTTAGTGTTGATTTCTAAAGTCAAAAGCTCCATTGATTTAACACATATTTTGTTTGGCAATGTCTTGGGTATTTCGGATGCAGACATTCTTCACACTGTAATTATTAGTGTTGTTACTTTAGTGACTTTGGCTATTTTACGCAAAGATTTAGTGCTATTTTGTTTTGACTCGACTCATGCGCGATCGATCGGTTTGAATATTACTTTTCTCTACTACATTTTGCTGTCTTTGCTATCTCTCACCGCCGTTGCGGGACTTCAGACTGTAGGGATTATTTTAGTGGTGGCGATGCTTGTGACTCCGGGGGCTACGGCGTATTTATTGAGTGATAATTTTGACCATATGACGCTAATTGCGATCGCAAGTGGTGTCTTTTCTAGCGTCATGGGAACATATATCAGCTATCACATTGATGGTTCTACAGGCGGGTGTATTGTGGTGCTGCAAACGCTGTTGTTTATGTTGGCGATGATTTTTGCCCCGAAATACGGGTTATTAGTTAGAGGGAGGAATTCTGGGGCGATCGGCGAATAAAGCAGAAATCAATTATCTTTATTTCTTAGTCCGCGGAGGCGGACTTCGTTTGTGTAGCAGCGGTTTCAACCGCCGAGTGATGCCGAGTGATAAAGAGGAAACAAATTATTCAACAAATTCAATATTTTCATACAAATCTGCCACCGAAATTTCGACCTGTACAGACGTTAACATTAGCCGATCGCCAATAACACCATATTCCGAAAAAATCCACTTATTCGCATCAGTTTTAGAGTATTGCTCAACCCGCAGCCGATATTGGTCGATTAATAAATATTCCTGAAAACTCGGAATACTACGATAAGCGGCAAACTTATCATCTCGATCGTAAGCTCTAGTACCCTTAGATAGTACCTCAGCAATCAGCACAGGATTGGTAATTGTATCAGTGCGTCCAGATTGGAGTTGGATGGGTTTCGCCACCACCATCACATCTGGATAAGTATAATTATTAAGCTGGGGAACCCAAAGCCGCTGATCTGATGCAAAAATACTGTAAGGTTTACCCTTAAGGCTAACCCTCAAAATAGCGTTTAAGATGCTCGTGATTTCATTGTGATTCGGCGTGCCGCCAGCCATCAGAACAATCTCCCCATTGATAAATTCATGCCGATCTTGAGAATTAACTTCAGCTTCTAGATATTCCTCAGCCGTGTAGGTTTTGGTTTCAACTTGCGCGATCATATACAAGGCTCTCCTTTAATCTACTCATTTCAGTTTATCTTAAAAATTATGCTAATTCAACCTAAACCAGGGCGGGTTTATGAGATTGTCGGTTTTTGGCAATTATTGTTAGTGAACCCGCCCCTACAGCAATCACGATTGATCGACCAAACATGATATTACTTAACACACTTACCGCAACGGTACAAAGTTATAACCAGAGCTTCCTCCAAGTTTAACTTGTACTAAAATCGGTCGGCCAGCCCGATCGCCCGTTGGCAAAAATTTCACATCTTCACTAGCTCCCGGTGTCGTAAAACTGGTACTTTTCAATGCTTGTTGTAACCCTTCCCGCGTATTGCTTTTCCGCAATCCCGCGATGACAGCTTGAGTCGCATCAAAACTGGTTGCGGTGCGCCAATTTACCACTCCTCCCCACAACTGAGTGGCATTCTTGGGGAAAGTGTTACCGGGATTAGTTTCAGGATGCCAGGGAACAGGCAAAACAAGCCCGTCAACGCTCTTTTGTCCATCTTTTAGCGTTTGAAATGTGTACATTGTGGTACTGCCGTAGAGTGGCAATTTGCCTTGATTGGTGCGAGCTAGAAAAATTGCGCGATCGATGCGATCGATGTGAGGTGCTAGCATCAATCCTTGTGCGCCTTTGCTGACTGCATCGGCGATCGCACTGTCGGGATTAAAAGAAGGGACTGAAAAGTCGCAAACAGTTGGAACTAATTTGCCTCCAGCAGCAGTTAGAGCAGCTACAAATTCATCTTTAAATGATATGTTATCCGGTGCTTGGGAGTCATAACAAACGGCAATATTAGTTTTGCCTGCTTTGACTGCATATTCTGCTAAGGGAGCCGCCATGATGCTAATATTGGGAACAGTCCGAAAGATATAACTGCCAAATCCAGACAGATTATTGGCAAAGCTTGTTGGTGTGACCATTACCAGTTTTTCTTGTTGATAAATCGGAGCACCTTCGAGAGAGGCGTTGCTAGCATTGTGTCCAATTAGTGCTAGAATAGTCGCATCTTTTGTCAATGTATTTGCAACTTCTTTGACAACTCCTGGATCGTTGTCATCGTTGATGATTTGTACTTGCAATTTTGCGCCATTGATGCCACCGCTTTTATTGACTTCAGATTGAGCTTGTGCGACTCCCCGAAGAATTTCTTGGGCGACATTGGGGTTAGTACCAATGGGTACACTGACTGCAATTTTCAAAGAAGAACCACTGCTGGCTGTGGCATTATTTAAATAAATAACTGTTTCTGGATCGTTGCGAGTTTGTTTCAGAGAAGCCTGAAATTTTTGGATGGCTGTTTGATAATCTCCGCTCTTAAAAGCTGCAACTCCTGCTTGTTTATCAGGTGTGGTTTGGGATGTCACCAATAACTGATTTCCTAAACTGATGCGAGTTGCGATCGGACCCGATGAACTCCCACCCGTTGTAGGTGGAGAATCAGGTGTAGAAGTAGATGGATCTGAACTTTTGGATGCGAATAAACCGGGAAGGAACTTGAATGCACCAAACGCAACTAAGAAGAGGGCAATAATAAAAAAGATGGGTGGTGGGCTTTTTTTGTTATCTTGAGACATAGTTTTTCTCCTTATATGATTTCTACAGAAAACTTGTTAGCTACAATCAGTATTCAAGAGATTACAGTTAAAGTCAATTCATTAAATTCATTAATTAAACTCATAAAAGTCATATTTGGATGTGTGGGGCGGACAGGATGCCTGCCCTACAAGGGTTTTAGGAATTTTTGCTGTGTGAATTTCCCGATAATGGTAGGATCGTAGAACAAGTAATTGCGATCGGCTTTGGTGGATTGATGTGTTTGTGTGCAACTATAAGTGCGATCGGCTTATATAACAGTCTTAAATAAGTCGCAAAATCGATCGAGACCAGAATATTTATAGTGCAAGTATCTTTCTCGCATATTATTTTTTAAGTTATTTGGGATTCCTAACATCTCTAATTTTCTTATAAAGTTTTATTATTTAGGTTGTGGCTCCCACTTACATATTTCTGGCTCAATAGGACAAGTTTTGGGATTAATTGGATTTCCATTGAGATGTAAAGCGTGGAGTTCTGTCAAAGATTGCAAGGGTTTAATATCACTAATTCGATTATTGCTGAGCAACAGCTTAATCAGTTTGGTCAAAGATTGTAAGGGTTTGATATCGGTAATTTTATTGTTTTCGAGATCGAGGTAGTCTAGTTTAGTCAAAGATTGTAGCGGTTTAATCTCGCCAATCATATTGTTGTCGAGATTGAGAACCTCAAGGTTAGTCAAGGACTCTAACGGTTTGATGTCACTAATTTCATTATCGCCGAGGAACAGCCTAGTCAGTTTAGTCAACGATGCTAGCGGTTTGATGTCCTTGATTTGATTGTTGTTAAGATTGAGCAGAATCAAGTTAGGCGAGGATTCTAATGATTTGATATCGCTTATTTTATTATCTCGGAACATAAGCCAAGTCAGGTTAGTTAAAGATTGTAGCGGTTTGATATCGCTGATTTTATTGTTATTTAGGAGAATCTCAGTCAGGTTACTCAAAGATTGTAGCGGTTTGATATCGCTTATTTCATTATCATTCAAACTCAGCCCTTTCAGGTTAATCAAAGATGCTAGCGGTTTAATATCTGTAATTTGATTGTTATCAAGGAATAGTAAACTCAGGTTAGTCAAGGATGCTAGAGGTTTAATGTCTCTAATTTGATTATTTTCGAGTGATAAATTAGTCAGGTTAGTCAAAGATGGTAGCAGTTTAATATCTTTAATTTGATTGTTATCAAGGGACAGTACACTCAGCTTAGTCAAGGATAGCAAGGGCTTAATGTCGATGATTTTAGTGTCGTCGAGCGAAAGGTGAGTTAGGTTGGTCAAGGATTCTAACGGCTTGATATCGCTGATTTGATTGTAGGCGAGGTAGAGTTCTGTCAGGTTAGTCAAGGATTGTAATGGTTTGATATCGCTGATTTCATTATTACTGGCAAAGAGTACACCCAGTTTAGTCAAGGATTGCAATGGTTTTATGTCGCTGATTTGATTATAGTCGAGGTATATTTTAGTCAGATTAGTTAAGGATTTTAGCGGTTTGATGTCGCTGATTTGATTCGATCTGAGTTCGAGTTTTGTCAGACTCGAAAGTTCCTGATTAGCCGCATCGCAGTCAGTAGTCCCTGCTTGCTTCAACAGCACTTCAACAGTATGTTTAGCTTCAGGATTCAAAGCAGCTTTTTCTCGACACCAATCACCAAACGTTTTGTTTGTAGGTTGCGTCTGTGCGACTGATGGGAAAGATATATTTCCAGATACTGCTAAGAGCGTAAAACAAGTAAGTGCGATCGACTTTGGTAAATTCATGTGTTTCTCTCCAACTATAAATTTCATAATTTTGCACCTCCAATTCCCTGAACAGTAAAGTTTTAGACAAAAAGCCTTCAGAGAGGACAACCGTCCTCTCTACAAATTCACAAACTCAACTTAAACATCATCAAACAATTCACCAAATGCTGAATCAATATCAGTTTCAGCCACAGCCACAGACTGAGCAACTGGTGAATGATTAGGAGACTCCACGGCCTCCACCGATCGCACTTTTGCTACTGGTGATTTGACCCCATTCTCCACAACAACAGACTCAGATTTCTTGACATTAATTACAGGTGATTGTGCTCCATTATCTCCATTTTTACTGGTTTCATTCCGCAGCAACATTGCCATCAAACCGTCCAACAAACCCCCACTACCGCCGTTACCATTCACTGTGACATCGGGAACAACGCGAACACTACCATCCGAAACCGCTTGCATCAATTGCAGCAGCGTGTAACTCTGCGTACCGAGAGCGTTAACACCAACTTGATAAGCATCCGCTTTTGCTTGTCCCATTAACCGAATCCCTTCAGCTTCACCACTTGCGTGTTCGATCGCAGCAGTTGCACTCAATTGAGCAATTTTCACCCCTTGTTCCGCCGCTACCACCTGATTTTGAATATTTGCGATCGCAGTTGCGCGCACCAATTCTTGACGCTGAGACTCTGAAATCCGCTGTACTTCGTAGGTTTTTTCCTGTTCCTGAGCAATTTTGCGATCGGTCAATGTTTGCATCAACTCTGCTGGCGGCGAAATCAAACCGATCAGCGTGTCCACAGCCTGCACATCATAGGCACGTAGGGCTTGACGGACGTGTTCGGCGGCCTCTGCTTGGCGTTCGCTGCGTGCGATCAAAAAGTCGAGAATCGTATATTCTTGAGCCGAATTCCGAAAGTAATTGCCGACAATTGGACGCAACACTTGGTCGATGAGATTTTGCATCGAACCTTGCCGCGAAATGACTCTCGGTGCATCCAAAGTACCGACATGAATGATTTGAAAAATTTCCAACTCAAAGGTAAATCCGTCAAAAGAAAGTAATTTCAAAGCGCTTAATTTTGAGTCGTAGCCGTGTTCTCCACTGAATCGTGATGTGAAGTTTAAAACAACATCGGTAGTGGGAACAAGTTCGACTTTCATCACCTTTGTATTGATCGGATGTTTGCCTGGATAAAGTGGTTCTACCCACACACCTTTATCACCTTTGTTAACGAGATTGCCGTGGGTAAAAGATGCGCCACTTACGTCTTGGTGCGATGTCCCTACATAGGAAATGACTACGCCGACATAGCCGATCGGCACTTCGGTCATTTTCACTTCTTCAACTTGCACAAACCAGGGATTCAGGTTCCAAGAACCGGATAAAATTACCTGTTCTTGCAAGCCCCTGCGCCCGCCACCTTTGATGAAAGATTGCGCTTTCTGGAAATTGTCGTGACCGGGAATAATCGGCCCAGCGATTTCACCTTCATCAATCGGAACTCCATCGAGCACGTTGGCAATTCCCACGCGATCGGGAGCAAGTTTGTATAAGTGAAGTTCCGATGGCTGCATACCTTTTGCAGCGGCATTGGCTGAAGTTATCACCTCAAATACAGCCGTATTGATCCGATAAGTACCAGTGGTAATGATGGCGAGTTGCCGTCCTTTTTCGCCGCCGTCGGTGAGGAATTTGCGGGCATTTTGGTAGTTGTCGCAATCGACGACTTTGCCTAAAATGCGATCGGAGGGAATAGTCGCTCCATCATTGGCAATAATCAAACCAATTTCATCTTGAGGAACTACCACAACTGGTTCTTTGCGAACGCTATATTGCCAGGGAAAATAACCAAAATGCCAGCCGGGAGGAAGGGTATCTGCTTGCAAACCTCCTTCCCCATCGAGTGCAATCAATCTACTGGATGGCAAGTTTTTGCTGGAGAACTTCTTGACTACAATTCCCACTTCTCGTTCGCCGATCGCAATTAAGCCCAAAGTCCAACCAATTTTGGGTATAAACATGAACACAAAGAACATTGCGCCTACGGGAAAGATCCAAATCGGGATGGTAAAACCTTCTTCTGGCAATGGTTCCACTTGCTGGGGCTGCGGAGGCGGCGACGGATTGGTTTGAGCGGGAGTTGGTGGTG
>NZ_JAKJHX010000075.1:0-23301 GCF_021648855.1 Tychonema litorale BBK16
AATCAAGAAAAGCCGTCCTAAAAGGACGGGGCTTGTATCCCCTTTTTTTGGTCAACGAAACCAAACACATTATTTTAAAAGAGTTGGGTTTCCCAAAGCCTCAACCCAACCTACACTATCTGTCAACTGTCAACCGTCAACTCTTTTGCATCTGCCAAAATGGGATTGACATCAAACCAATAATCCTCGCCATAACGATATTCAAATACCCAGAGACTACGCAACAATATTTGATATTTAGTCTCTCCACTCACAGTTTTGGTTGCAGATACTTGGTTTAGCAATGTCCACTCATCAGGCTCTATCGCTAACGTGAGCTGGTGACGGCGCTGAACGATCACTTTTTCCAAAGTTGCCCTAGACAGCGGCGGATCTTCTCTCTGGAGGCAACCATAGAGCAATTGTAGGAGATTCCGGGCGTGTCCCCCGCTAACTCGACATAGGCGATCGAGAGTTTCGGGATGATCAAAGATTTTGCCAATCAAATCATAGCGTGCGATCGCATCCACCGTTGGAAAAGCACGAGCCAGCACCATCTGTCGCAGCAACTCTACACCCTCTAAGCACTCAGAACCATCGCGGTTTCGCACTGGCACCATTGGTAACACCTTCGGATCTACCCCAAATCGATTCGTCAACTGGCCCAAATCGTTAGAGAAAATCAGCACCAAAGGAATTGTATAAACTACGTGACAATTGAGTCTTGCCAACTGTTCGCCCCGATCGACAAACAGATATTCCGGCTGAAGTCGTCCTGTGGGCTTCGTGCACAAATGTATGCGATCGAGATTATCAATAATTACCACAAGTCCTCGTTTTCCCTGACGTTGAAGTTCTTTAGTAGCCGGTTCGAGTAACTCCTTATTTAGTGCATCTAAAATCACATTAGTTCGCGGTTCCAAATATTGCCTCAACTCCGATCGCAAATTCGGAGAATCCTTAGCCTTTGCAGTAATTTTACCAATTCCCAAAGCCAGAGAAAACTCTCCATCTGTGCTCACACCAATTTCACCCAATCCGGGAATATTAGCTTCAGCTTTCAGATCTATTTGAGTCTGAAAAACATCTACTACTCCTTTTAGCAAAGCTTTAAAACCAGTGGGTTGTAGCTTGATTTTGAGTTTTTCAATACTTTCACTCACCTGTCGAGCAACACTCAACAAAATATCAGTGATATCAACATCAGCCATATCTAAGTCTCTGCTAGACTCAAAGTAAACTACATGAAATCCTTGATGCTCCAATTCAGATTGCAGCCGTAGCAATTCAGTAGATTTACCACAGCCAATGTGGCCCGTGAATAATTGACAAGTGGGTTCATCAGGGGAGAGGCGGCTGATGGTTCGTTCCAATTGTTCAACGATTGTGCCGCCCCTGACTGAAGAGAACTCGATATAGTATTTTTTGTCTTCTGGATTGGCTACTGCGAGGGTGTAGCTGGGATTGCAAACTTTATAAAATCTCTGTAAATCTAGTTCCATACCCTGTTCACTCAAAATTACATTATGCCCTAATATTTGAAATGACGAAGATTTCGTAGTAATGTTCTCATCACAAAGTAGTTATTTGAGTGCGGTTAACCGAATACAAAAAGGATGAGTTTGAGTTAGATACACTCAGATCCCGACTTCTTAAAGAAGTCGGGGATCTAATAGAAAAACATTTTACGTTTAATAAGACCGACTTACTTATTTTTTAGCAAGCAATTCTACCATTTTTTCGCCTACACCTGCTGCGGAAGCGGGATTTTGGCCTGTCACGAGCCGATCGCACTCTACAACACAAACTTGAAAATTAGCAACCTTAGTAAAATTAGCCCCGCGCTCAATTAACTTCGCCTCCAACAAAAACGGCACAATATCAGTCAATCCCACAGCCGCTTCCTCTTCGTTAGTAAAAGCAGCCACAGTCTTATTCGCAACCAGGTACTCACCATCAGACAACTTAATATTAACTAACGCCGCAGGCCCGTGACAAACAGCACCCACAATTCCGCCTGCTTCATAAATCGCAGCAGCAATTGTAGCAAGTTCCTGATTATCAGCAAAATCCCACATCGTCCCGTGTCCCCCAGCGTAGAAAATAGCACCATATTCTGCGGGGTCAATTTGTGCAGGATTCAGAGTATTTTCAACTCGCGAAACTTGTTCGGAATCGTCTAAAAAAGCCTTGTTTAGCGGGTCTTCTAAATCAACCCCAACCATCGGAGCTTTGCCGCCTTTTGGACTGACAAAATCTACAGTTAATCCAGCGCGATTAAATGCGTCCAAGGGATGGGTTACTTCTGGAAGATAGAAACCAGTTTCTTTACCAGTATCGCCCAGTGTATCGTGGCTAGTTAAAACAATCAGAACTTTTTTGCTAGTCATAGTCTATTCCTTTTGTGGGTGTCTTTGTGGACGTTGCTGAATTTAACCAATCCCTGAAATTTAGTAGGGGCAATTCATGAATTGCCCTCTAAATTTCGGAGACAATTTATAGTCCAAATCAGCAAGGCCTCTTTGTGCCTGTTGTTTTCATCCTAGGTCGAATTCATCTAAAATACAAATTATAAAAGTTTCGTATAACTATAAATCTACTTATTAAGCCTTTTCATCACCACCAAAGGAATCTAGGGATGGAGCAAGGCGGTGAGCCTTTTTCATCCAGACATCTTCAGGTGCTAAAGGCTTATAAGCACAGTAGCAAATGCAAATTGCCTCAAACCCTGCACCATAGGGAGGCGGGATTTCAGGGGTGTATTCTTCCAGCCGAACAACTTCCCAGCCACTATCTCGAAAGGAGTCACGGTGTTCTGGCACAGTTTCCGTCAGTCTGTGTCCGATCGCAGGAGCAGGCTTGCCGCTACAGTCGTAGTGTTCGGCAATGGTGTCGATCAAAGAGGGTACTGAATCCACATTTGCAATGCGGTAAAATGACTTTCCGATTTGTGTCTTAGTTTCCTGACGGTACTTTGCAATTTCACCTTTATCCGCTTTGAACAGAATCAGTTTACGCATCTTCTTTTTCCTCCTTGAAATAGTCGCCTTGCGTTAAATCCATGGGAGAGGGTGGAAACTCGCAGTACCCATCGAAAACACAATCTACAGGTAAAACATTAGTTGCAACTAGCTCTGCCTGCTTCAGCCTCCACCCGTAAGTGTCTGCCATGTCTTCACAGTATTCTTCACTCACTGCCGCATGGCGGGTTTCATCTTTCTCCTGGTCGTATCTGGGTTTTGGCATACTTAAGTTACTCCTAGTTCGGATAGTCGGACTTTGGAGAAGTCGTCTCGGTTGAGTGTGTCCTCACTCACCGGGGCGCATTCGCATAATTTATATTATTACAGATGCCAAATCCATCTATCTCTTAGTCCGTGTAGGCGGACTTTGTTTTTGTAGAAGCGATTTCAATCGCCGACTCATAATGACGCTAACATTACCAAAAATCCCCCGCTACAGCATTACCATAACGAGGGATTTTTGTCAACCTACAAAATCAACTTTCTTGTAGTTTGTGATTAGCTTCTGTCAGTAGCAGCCACAGGCTCAAAACTCGGAACCACAACATCAGCATTCTGCTTAGTCAACTGGTTGTACAGCCTTTCAGTATTCGGGAAATTAGCAGCCGGTAGAGTCGGGAAGCGACGATAAGGAACAGTATCCTCACCAAAAGCCTCAGCATATTCAACAGTCAGCAACATCGCATTGATGAAGCCCTTAATCCCTTTACTTGCCAAGATTTGGTTATAAGTCCGAATCTCCGCTTGATTGAGAGGAGCACGGCCCAAGAAGTGCTTCGTTCCCAACTCAATCACCTTAGTATTTGGATAAGGTGCATAGAACTGTTTCACGTACAGCGGCGAGCAACCTAAAGCTTCAATGAACTCCTTAAGATTGATTTCATTGTTGCCAAGTTTGCTTTCCAGCGCTGTGAATTCATTCTTCACATAGGCATTGATGTCACGCTCAAAAACTTGACGGTAAGCAGCTTGAATCAAAGTTTTCAAAGCTACCTTATCCGAAGTAGTCGTCAGCTTGAACACCTTCGTTTGTTCGCGGCGCTTGCTGACACCTTGAGCAAGGCGAGTTTGCAACTGAATATCTCCGCCATCGCTCGCAGTACCCAATTCGATAAACCGAGGAGTTTCAGGAGTCGGCTCAACGTTGGCCTTCTTCTCGCCAAAGGAACCCGATCGCATCGTCCGCATCGACAAACCAGCCGGAGTCAGATAGCGCTCATAGGGCACAGTATCTTCCCCAAAAGCTTCGTTGTACTCCAGACTGTCCATCATTTCATCAACAAGTGCGTAGAAACCCTTCTTAGCGCAAATGTCAAAGTAAGCATTCATTTCCTGACGGCCATAGGTAGGGCGGCCCAGGAGTCGGCGGTGAATATACTCGATCGCCTTACAAACGTAAAACTTACTCCAGTACATATTACGGAACACATCCGACTTCGCCAACATCCGAATGAACTCACGCATCGGAATATCGCCGTTTTCCAGCTTAATTTCCGCCACCTTTTGGCGCTGGCCATCGAACACATCGCGACCAAACACTTGCAGGTAAGCAGCCCGAATCACCGCTTGGGTGGAACTTTCGGTAAATTTGACACTGGAAGCATTGCTGTAGCTGCTAGAAACGCCGCGAGCGGTTTTCTTGGAAGCCACATAGTTGCTGGGTAACTGGTCTAGTTTAAAGACCTTGGGGCCAAGAGAACCAGGAGCATTACCACGAGCACCCGGATTGCTCAACTGATTATCAATCCCCGCACCTTGACGAATCAAGATCCGGCGAGTGTCCTTACCAAAAGGAGCCGGACGGTTCTTAGGATTACGAGTTTCTTTAGGGAAAATCGCCCCAAACTGAATTTCCAGCGGATCATTACCAACACCGTAAACGTGCTGATCTGGCAGAGGCTGAGTGTAGCCAGCAAACAAGGTGATGAACTGAGGAACCTTGCGGAAAGGAGCGCTGAAATTGAACAAATCAATTTGTGGGCCCCAGTTGCGACATTCCTGAGCTTCTTGGCCCAAACCACGCAGGTAAGGCACCGTTTCTTCACCGAAGTAATCGGCATATTCCTGAGAATAGACCATCGCATCTACGAGAGCCGCCAGACCACCTTTTGTGACGATCGCAAAATACTTGCTAAACTCCTCACGGGAGCTCAAACCCCGACCCAGGAAGTGACGAGCGGCCAATTCTACAGCACGGCTGTTGACAAACGGCTCAAAAAATTGCTTACGGTACAGAGGAGATTTGCCAAGGCGACGAATAAACTCTTTCATCGAGATTTCGCCATTTTTGACCTTGGATTCCAAGTCAGAAATGCTTAGGCTGTAAGCGCGAGTAATATCACGCTCAAAAACTTGGCGGTAAGCTGCTTTGATTACTTCAATCTTTTCAGCCGAGGACAAACCCGTCTTCATGACGAATTTCGCCCGATTTTCCGCTGCGTTGAAGTAGATTTGAGGCAGTTGCAGACCTTGCTGGTCATTGCTTTCGCGCTGACGCACTTTGGGTGAAGGTGTGGGAGCTTTGAATTCGCTAATTGCTACGTCAAAATATTGTCCAATGATCGCAGTAGCCGTCGCATCCTTTTTGAAATAACTCAAAGATGCCGCCTTCATTTCCTGCATTGCGACAATTGTCGCCGCCGACGAGCAAGCATTTTCAATGATTTCCCGCAATCCACGGACATTCACCGAAATAATATTCGGGTCTCCAGCGACGATCGCATATGTGATATAACGCAAAAACCAGCTCAAGTCGCGCAGGGATTTGGTCATATTTCCCGGGCCGTAGCGCGAGACATTAATCGGCTGAAATCCTGCGGGGATTGGGCCGGAAGCACCACCGCCACCAGAAAACAGATTTCCCAAACCCAAGAATCCGCCACCACCAGTGCTCTTACCAGCACGGCCTTCAACGTAGGTGACAGTTCCCAGTTTCATGCCTTCAGCGACATTTCCTGAACCGCCACGAGTCGCACCAGCCATCGCCATCACAGGTTCTGCTGGTCTTTCCAGGAATGCCAGCGGAGAACCGCCGGTAAAGATCCGGTTAGCTGCGCGGGAGACAATCAGTTCCGAGTTTTGGGTCAGCGTCGCAGAGATATCGATCCGCAGAGCCCCTGAACTGAAATAAGTCGCCAGTTCGCTGAGTTCGCCCCGCTGTAGGAAGCGGTCTTGCTGTTCTGCTTGCGAAATTGTTGCGACCGGTACAGTTTGATATAGTTGCGGACGTGCAACTGAACTTCCGCCACTTGCTTTTACAGTCATTGGATTTGCTTACTCCCTATCTGAAATCTTTACAGCGTTTGCTCAGACTAATTTTGCCTTTCCCTAGCTGGAGGTTCCGGCCTACTTACTTTCTCAGATTAAAATGTTTTGGGGTTCATAACCCTAATTTGTTAAAAAGCCTGCCGAAACTTATTGTATAGATTTAAGAGGGCTTATATGAGAAAAAATGATAAGTTTTATGACAAGGAAGTTCGGCAACGGATTCTGTAGGATGTAAGGTTCATATCAATTCCGGTTGTACCGGAATGATAGAGGAGACGGCAGTGCCGTGTCCCTACCCAAAATAACTTTGAATAAAAAAATTCCCTAACCTATGGAAACTTCGCCTGATATAAGTGCTGCCGTTCGCCGACTTTACGATACTTTCCCTTTCCCGCCGGATCCTTTGAGTGACGAACCACCACCGGGCTACAACTGGCGCTGGAGTTGGCCGGATGCTTACAATTTTTGCACGGGCCAAAAGCCGCCAAAACTGGATGTTCGGATTTTGGATGCTGGCTGCGGCACAGGTTCGAGTACCGATTATCTGATTCACCTGAATCCTGAAGCGTCGGTAACGGCGATCGACCTTAGTTCCGGTGCTTTGAAGGTAGCACAAGAACGCTGTAGGCGATCTGGTGCGCGAGAAGCCGATTTTCGTCACCTCAGCTTGTACGATGCGGATCAGTTGGAAGGCGAGTTCGATTTGATCAACTGCGTGGGCGTGTTGCATCATTTGCCCGATCCGATTCGTGGCATTCAATCCCTGGCGGCGAAGTTGGCTCCTGGTGGCTTGATGCACATTTTTGTTTATGCTGAATTGGGCCGTTGGGAAATTCAATTGATGCAAAGGGCGATCGGGCTTCTCCAAGGCAACAACAAAGGTGACTATCCCGATGGTGTGAAAGTCGGCCGTGAAATCTTTGCTTCCCTACCAGAAAACAACCGCCTTGTCAAGTATGAAAAACAGCGTTGGGCCGGAGAAAATCAGCGAGACGAATGTTTTGCTGATATGTACGTTCACCCCCAGGAAATTGACTACAATATCGAGACTTTGTTTGAGTTAATTGATGCTTCTGGATTGGAATTTATCGGCTTCTCAAATCCGGGATATTGGCAATTAGAAAGACTTTTGGGCAAAGCACCGGAGTTGATGGAAAGAGCTCAGGGTTTGACGGAACGGGAGCTTTATCGATTAATTGAATTGTTGGATACGGAAATCACTCATTACGAGTTTTTCTTGGGCAAAAGGCCTGTTAATAAGATTGATTGGTCGGACGACAAGGCACTTTTGGCGGCAATTCCAGAGTTGAGTGTTTGTATGCACGGTTGGCCGAGTCAACAAGTGTTTGATTGCAACTACCAATTGGTGAATTTGTCAAGTGCTGAGTTTGAGTTTCTGCAAGCTTGTTCACCCCCCCCAGCCCCCCCTTGCCAAGGGGGGGAGAAAGAGATACAGAAGAATGTTGGGGAGATTTTGGGGGATGTGGAGATGGGATTGGATGAAGTGCGATCGATCTTATCAAAACAGCTCATATTGCTAACTTCCGGTAAAATCTAAGGGCGGGCAAGATGCCCACCCCACAATCAAATTAGCTTTTTGTGGAACAGGCATCTTGCCTGTTCTTTGCTCGGAGTATAATTTCTGTTAAATTCCCAATTAATCAAGGCTTTACAGTTGGAGGATTAACAGCCGTAATTTGTGAATAACGAGCGAAATCAGCAATGTTAAAAGTTAGGATATGAGTTAAACCATGAACTAGCATAGCAGCAACTAACCGCGCATCATGAACGTTAACACCTATAACCTTATACGTTATCACCAGTCGCTCCCATTCTTGATAAATTGCTTCGGTATCCAACAACAGAGGAAAAAGCTGTTTTAAGCGATTAATTTCTGCCTCTGCTTCTGTTGCAGTACGCCCTAATCCATTTCTCTGGATCGGGCGCGTGCAGACGTTCCAAAACTCGATCAAATTTTGGGGTACGATATAAAGTTGTTCCCCGCGATCGCGCAGAGTAATCACGGCATTGACAGCATCATGATTCATTGGGTGTGCTGGATCGATGCTACGCAGCAGTATGTTTGTATCTACGAGAAACGGCATTTAATCTCTGTCTCCATAAATACTCTCTCTGCTAATAGCTTCATCTGAAAGAGTGGGGAGATTCAGGGTACGATGACTGTCAACCCATTCTTGAAATGCTATTGACCATTCTGTTGGGGTAGCTGTTTCATAAAATGGACGTTGTTGAGGTTCAATTAGCTGTTTGAGCATCGCATCTAGTAATGGTTTAATCTGATCCGCCGTGCGGCTGGTAATTTTTGCCAAAACTTGAGTAATCGCCTGTATCTCTTGTTGGTGAGATTGCTGAAGATTGTGCAGCATAGTTATCCTTGAGTGCAAGTTTTTGGGTTGATGATAACAAAATCGATCGCACTTTTTAAATTGATTGTCATATTATAACTCTAGCGCTAATATTGCTCACACCGAGTTGAGTCGTAGGGTGCGTCAGTCCCATTATTTTCGCTAAAAATCGAGAATCTACGAACTGACGCACCCTACAAGTTTCAGTTACTGACTCCTGGTAAAATCTCAAATCCCAAATGGATTGACACAGGCCCCCAAATATGGATACGCTTTGAAGTTAGAGGTTGCTTTGCTTGTAGAGGAAGTGGCCCGCGTCGCCCAAAAATCTAGTTGCACTGCCCAAAGCTGCTACTAACAGCAATGGACAGCTAACCGCCAAACTGGTATCAGCAGTCTGGAGGCTAACGGAGTATCTTAACACTCTCTGTAGCCGCCCTGCTATGCGTTGAAAAGCGGGGCGGCTGGGTTTTTGGGTTTTTCTAGAAAACCCAAAACCAGGAGAACATAATTATGTCACAGGAATTTTTGCCTGACGATAACGAATCTGATTGTCCAAATGACGACTCAGCAGCATCTGAACAGGATGTGGTGTGTGTAACAGTCACAGGTTCGCCCGATGCTGTCAGGGAAACCATACTCACTTTGTACCGATTGGGATTTGCGGAAGTGGGTGATTGGAGTCAGCTACAGCGTGCAGCTAATCCGAAGCAAGTGATGAGTGTGCTGATTCGCCGTCGGAAGCGCAAAGCGTAGGTGTTTGCTCGTTCCCAGGCTAGAGCCTGGGAGCACATTCCATGAGCATCTGCCTCCTGTTTTTATTTGTATCCGTTAGCGAGGCAGAGCCTCTGGATCTCGGTTCCCAGGCTAGAGCCTGGGAACCAGTTAAGACCAACAAATATCAGGCACGTTACTTTACTAAATCAGGATAAGAGCATATCCTAATTTAGAGGCTGAAACATCTATAAAAAAAGCTAGGCGGGGAAACACTATTTCCCCGCCTAAACCCTGTAACTCTTGCAGTTACATAGTTTATGAGATATAAGGAATGGTGAGTAGAGAACTATCACAAACAGCATTTTTTGTAGCATAGTCGATACTCAAGCAAGAAATTAATTTGTCGTCATTTATCAAGTTCATTAATGTAATTTTACCAGATTCTAACCTATGAAAAATTGATTTATAGTACAAAAGCTCATCATGTAATGACGCATCTACATCTCGACCTCGATGCAACATCATATCAACAATATCAGACCTTGAAATCTTTTCCGAAAACTCGACGTTACTGCTGAATAAAGAATCTATACTTACATCAGACACCGAGAGATTAAGTAAGTTGTGTCTGACTTTTAAAAAGTCACCACCTAAGTCAAAATAAACAACAGGGTAAAGATCGTAAACGCACTCAGTTTTAAAATGATTAGTGACATACCAACCATTGCTCATAGTGCTTACCTTTACTTGAATTCCGGCATATTCGAGTTTTCCTCTAATTATATTCTTAGGAATCAATAATTCTTTTACTTTTGTAGCACTATCAACCCAGCATATATCCCTCTTACTCGACGGTAAGTGCCATTTTCTCAAATCTTGGGTGTTTTTTGTTATTGCTAAACCTGTTCCTATCGCATGATAATGATTTGGGTTTTGCAAAAAAGGATACCAAAAAAATTTTTTTACTAAGCTAGTAATAAGATTTGTGTCTTCTGTGTCTTCTCTAATAAGCCGTGCGATATTAGCCCACTTAGCATTTTTACTTACATCACTATTACATTCTCTTACGACCATTCCTTCTGCTATGTATCCCAACATTATGGGTATCCTCAATCTTCGGTCTAGATTGTCAGGTTTTATAAATCGACTAAATTCGTAAATATTTGTTCTAAAATCAAAATATATAACATTTACGTTTTCTAACAACTCAATGAAATTTTTTATGTGAGTATAGTATTGATTGTTATCACTTATTAAGCGTTGCTGATTATCAAAGTCAAAAAGACTCAACTGAACATATTTTTCAGTGATTTTTTTATTCCTTGAATCAGCAATTTTATCTCTTAGAGGTTTACCCTTATCGGCAACAGTTGATATTAAGTTATTTTCTGGAATAATTAAAAGAGAATTTAAAATCATAGCTTATAGAATGTAAAAATAATGTAAAAAGTAAAGTGAGACAGCACTTAAAATCTATTGTAATGCTATATCTTGACGTAAACACATTTCCCCGCCTAAGCCCTGTAACCCTTACAAATTCATAAAGAAAAGATACTAATCATTTAATTTTTGACTGTAGTCGTTTTCTGCTCTACTGTGAAGAAGAAGAAGTGTTGTATTGACAATAGTTAGAATACTTAAAGTATACACATTGATTAAATATTCCATTAAATATTGTTGGGGTATGATATTACTTGGTAAAACAATAAATATAAACAAAGCTATTGCAAATAACATAACAAAAACAAAAATATGTTTCATACTATACCAAATAAGTGTCCAGAAAAAACCTAATATCTTAAGTAAAAAATAAAAAAATATATAGATAATTTCGCTCTTTGTCTTTTCTTTATCTGTCCTTGTGTCACCCTCATATATTACAAAAGAATATGTGTTCTTACCAGCAACCTTTAAAGCCTCATTGAGTGAACACATCGTGAGATAAAAAATCACTCCAAGAAAGTATAACAAGGCACAAATAGAAAGGAATGCTTGAAATTCGTTCATTGTATTATTTACCCAAAAATTAAGTAACTTGTCTCACTTTCATTTTCACCCATAAACAAAGAGATGTGCAAGAGTAAACGTAAACTATTTGCATAAAACACAGCTTAAAAGCCTCAACACTTTAACTCAGGCAGGTTTTCTATGTCTGTGACCGCCCCGCGCTATCACCGCTCCGATCGCCCCGACCGTGGCAAGCACATTACCACATTTCCCCGCCTAACCCCTGTAACCCTTGCAGCTACGTCAGGAAACTGTAATTTTCTGATTTAGAGCTTCAAACGTCTACTACGGCATATCTTTGCAAACTTATCGCAACTACGATAAAACTATATGTAAATAGAATTTATGAGTTTGCAGAAAATATTATGTTCAAAAATCTTGTGATTAGTCTAATCTTCACTGCCGGAGTTTTTTTACCTTCTTTTTCTGATGTAAGCGTCGCTAGCCCATTGCTCAAAGTTCAAAATCCCTTACCATATCCGGCGGCTGACAAAAATGGAGATTACCAAATTATTAACGGAAATAGTGGAGTCATGCCTTTTGTATGGGAAGTTGTAGATCCTGAAGGTTTGAATGTTCGGTGTCAAAATAGAACAAATCAAACTAACCTAATAGAAATAATAGATTTACCTGTTGATAGCATTATGCCAACTGGTGAAAGATTTGATGCTGTGGGAATTTTTCTTGACCGACGGGGAAAACCTTGGATATGGGTAGGCAGTCATTCTATGAGTAGCACTCGCTGCTGGGTTAGAGCTAATAAGAGTTATGTCACACCATTTCAAAGAATTAATCGTAATATCCAATAGCCTTTATCACCAATAAGATATGAGATAAAACCCACTACAATATCCTTGTAGCGGGTTTTATCTCATATAATTGGTGGTTTTGCGCCCCGAACACATCTTGCTGACAGCAACCAGGCTAACCATTACCCAAACTATGCCACCTCCTCAGTTGGTTGTCGAGGTTGTTAGTCCAGGTAGAGTTGGGCGCGATCGCGATTACATTAGTAAACGAGCTCAATATGCAGCGCGGGGCATCCCTGAATATTGGATTGTTGACCCTCAAGAGGAGATAGTAGCGGTACTACGACTAGAATCAGGTGAGTATGTCGAAGTTGGGATGTTTCAAGGGGAACAAGCACTTGTTTCTCCAACATTTCCGCAGTTGAATTTGACGGCTGGACAAGTCTTGGGAGGAGAGTTTTAGCCGCCGATTTACAAGGAATTTACAAGGAGAAAATGTATGAAAATTAGAGCAATCATCCATCCCGCAGAAGAAGGTGGCTATTGGGCTGAAGTTCCCGCACTTCCTGGGTGCATTACCGAAGGAGATACGATGGAAGAAGTGATGGCTAATTTAAAAGATGCTATGGTCGGTTGGCTCGATGTTGCTAATAGTCGTGAAGCAATTGCCTCCACAGATAAAATTGTTTAAATTGCTGTATGAAATCTATTTCAGGGAAAAGTTTGTCTTAAGAAATTAGGAGACGGCAGTGCCGTGTCCCTACCGAAAATAATACTGTAGTCTTAAGAAATTAGGAGACGGCAGTGCCGTGTCCCTACCCAAAATAATACTGTAGGGAGACGGCAGTGCCGTCTCCTCTATATCATTCCGGTGTAACCTAAATTGATATTACCCACCGATTTGAGACATGGTGCGGCTGTAATTTCCTTGAGTAGTTCCCGAATCCCGCTGCTTGAAATTAATCTCCGGTTTAATCTCCAATATCTGCTGCACTCGATCGCGCAATTCGCCCGTAGACACCCCATTCCGTAAAGCAGTTTTCAAGTCAATTTGTCCCGTTTCGTTCAGCAGACAAGGCCGCAGCCACCCGTCAGCAGACAAACGCATCCGATTGCACCGATCGCAAAAACACTCAGACATCTGACTAATAAATCCTAAAGTGCCCTTCGCCCCCGGAATTTGAAACACATCCGCCGGCCCATTTCCCCGCACTCCCGACTCGGCTAAACCATATTTATCGCTAATTTGTTGCCGCAAATCTGCCGATGCTACCCAACCTTTATCGCCAAATAAATCGCCATTCCCGATCGGCATAAACTCAATAAAACGAACGTGCCAATTCCGGTTAATAGTTAATTCTGCCAACTCCAATATTTCGCCATCATTGACACCAGGAATCACCACCACATTCAACTTCAGCGGATCGAATCCAGCTTGATAAGCCGCTTGAATTCCTTCCCAAACTTGCATCCAGCGCGATCGGCCGCGACTGCCAATTATCTTATCAAAAGTCTCCGGTTCCAGCGAATCCAAACTAATATTAATTCGGCGCAAACCAGCCTTGTAGAGATTTTCGGCCATTCCCGCCAGCAAAAAGCCATTAGTTGTCATTGACAAATCTCGCGTTTCCGGCAAAGATGCGATCGCCCCAACCAACTCCACCACCCCAGGGCGCAATAGCGGTTCCCCACCAGTCAACCGAAACTTAGTAAATCCCACAGGTATGAAAACTTCCCGTAGCAAAGTTAGCAATTCCGAGTGAGTTAACAACTGCTGCTGCAAAACATAGTCCAACTCGCTACCTTCCGGCATACAGTAGAGACAGCGGAAATTGCAGCGGTCTATTAAACTAATCCGAAGGTAGTCTACGGGATTCATGTCAATACTGTATAATATTACTTAAGTATAAATCCTGATTCAATTTTCTGCAATTATTGATAGAAAGCAAAAAACCTGCATCGATTTCTCTCTCTTCTCTTACTCTGCGCTCTCTGCGCCCTCTGCGGTAAATAAAAAAAATCTAATTTGCAAATCCATATATCTATGACATTCTTTAAATTTGAAGCCGACTTTGTAGAAGCCCTGCGCTGCATCCCCATGCAAGTACGCCTCAAATTAGATACTTGCGGCATCAAACTCAAATTGCAAGATTGGAATCATTTTAGTCAAGCAGAACGCCAAACACTTGTAGAGCTTCCTTGTTTGACAAATCCAGAAATCATCGAATACCGAGAACAACTCAACCAAATATTAATTAAACATACTGGCAAATCTGGAACTGATTTAGCGATCGATCCAAATCCGCCCTGGCTGGATGCTGCAACCATACCAGAATCTGTCACCGCCAAAGCCCAAGAGTTTGATTTGACTATTACTTTGGCACAATGGATGGCTTTGGACGCGATCGAGCGATTTGCTTTAATTAAACTTAGTCGATCGAGCCACGAGAATAAAAACTTTCTCCCAGCGGTTCGAGAATTTCACCTCATTGCATGAGAAGTCGGACTTCTTCAAGAAGTCCGACTTCTAGCAGGTTCTAGCAGAGGGCGCATTTTACGTTGAACTGCGTACACCTACTAATATTTTTAAGCTTGTTTTTGCGCTAAGTTTCGACGACGACGGGCTACAATCAAACCTCCCAAGGAAATTAATCCACCGACAACAGTTGTCGGTTCCGGTACCGGTTCGGAATTGTCCCAAGTGTCTTTAACTACTTCCAGTGGTTGAGACAAGTCGCCAATAGTCTCTGATTCATCAAGTACCACCTGAGCGAGAGTAGTTGGACCAAGGTTTGAGTTAGTTCTGGGCAAGCTATTAAGCATTCCTGTTCCAGCCATTCCCCTGATGACATTCTGAATCCAGTTGCTGTGCGACGACACGCGAGTAGTAGCAGAAATATCGCCGTAGTCAGCATCTGTATTGCCATCGAAAGAGTTAATAAAAGAGTTTATCCCAGCCAGGAGTCCACCGATAAACAGCGCTCCGCCACTATCGCCCTTGGCTAGCTGATATTCTAGATTGAGAGGGCGGGTTAGAGGATCTGAAGGATTGACCGATCGAGGATCGTCAAAATCTGACACAAGTACCTGGTTGGAGTAGCCTAATCGACTTCCTAGCCCGATCGTATTTTGACCGGCTCGTTTTGTGCCGAAGCTTGTGCTATTTGCCCCGCTTAAACCATTACCTGTATTGCCAAACCCGACGTAGCTGCCAACTTGCAAATCTTCGTTAGTACCGGAGTACAATATTGCCGGATTAATGTTCGAGATTGAACTGTTGAGTCGGTACAAGCCGATGTCAACACCTCCAGCAAGATTTCGGTTGCTACCCTGCCATCCTCCGTGCTGAAGTCCCAAATTGATTGAATAGCTGCGTCCGCCAATTGTAAAACCTGCACCAGCGAGACTCTGTTGACCGTTTTCTAAACAGTGGGCTGCTGTTAGTACCCAGTTGGAACTGATCAAGGTTCCCGAACAACCTGTGAACGTATTGTTGCCAAATCTCATGTCGAGGCGGCCGACGCTGGCAAATTGGTTTTGGTTGGCGAAGTTTGTGTACTGGGTGTCGGATCGATCGTGTCGAATCGTACCCGCGATCGCGTTTCCACACAGACCCGCTGCTGCCACAAAGGCTGTGATGGTTGATGTAATTAGGTTTTGAGTCTTCACGGTGAGCACCTAGATCAAGGTTAAATTTGTTCTTCTATTTACCTATCTGGTTCACAACTCAATTTTTATGCAAAATTTTGGATATTGTTACAAAACTTTACATAAAATTGTCAAATATCTACAAACTTAACACCGACTAGGTGAGGTCGAGTGTGAATTGGTGCGATCGGCAAAAAAGAATTCTGACTCATTCGACACCGAAACCTGAAAATATTATTAAATTTAATTTTAAGTATTGTTACCAGACCGTGGTAATATTTTTCTGAGCTTGCAAAGCACACGCCTGCTACCTGCATTAGTTTCTGAGCTTCGTGAACACGCAAAACACACCCACCCAACCCGCACCAGCAACCGAGGATCTTCCTCAGACTGGCACTGTCTCGACAGTTTCGTCAGAGACAGGTAATTCCCTGCAAGACTTCTATCGCCTTCAACAAGAGTTGTTGGTTTACACCCTTGCGTTTACGGCGATAATTACGATCGCCGTTTGGATCTTTTACTCGCTCAACATTGCCCTGAATTATTTGCTAGGGGCGAGCACAGGTGTGGTTTACTTAAAGATGTTGGCTAGAGACGTTGAGCGAATCGGTAGCCAAAATCAGAAGATTAGTAAGACAAGGCTCGGTCTGCTTCTTGGGTTGATGATAGTAGCAACTCGGTTAGACCAGTTACAGATTTTACCGATATTTTTGGGATTTCTGACTTACAAACTTTCGCTGATGATTTACGTGTTGCGAAGTGCATTAGCACCAGACTACAGGTAGGTCAGGCAATCTAGCAATACTCAACTCATAGATTTGGGGAAACCCGTTGAATGGCAATGCTTGACGTTCTAAACACCTTTAATCGTTTCCCCCTTGCAAAATTAGAAGTTGGCCAGCAGTTGTACTGGCAACTGGGCAATCTAAAAGTGCATGGGCAGGTTTTTATAACCTCGTGGTTTGTAATTGCCGTTTTAGTCATAGTTTCGCTTTTAGGAAGCAGCAAAATCCAAAGAATTCCCAGCGGAATGCAGAATTTAATGGAGTATGCGCTGGAATTTATTCGGGACTTGGCTAAAAACCAAATTGGGGAAAAAGAATATCGCCCCTGGGTACCATTTATTGGTACATTATTTTTGTTCATCTTTGTGTCAAACTGGTCGGGAGCTCTAATTCCTTGGAAGCTGATTAAGCTGCCATCGGGAGAATTGGGAGCACCTACGGCTGACATCAACACGACGATCGCATTCGCACTGCTGACTTCTCTGGCATATTTTTATGCAGGTCTCAGCAAAAGTGGCTTGGGCTATTTCGCCCACTATGTAGAACCGGTTCCTTTTATGTTGCCGTTCAAAATCATAGAAGATTTTACTAAGCCTCTTTCCCTAAGTTTCCGTTTGTTTGGCAACATCCTAGCTGACGAATTGGTTGTAGGAGTGCTAGTGTTGCTAGTCCCTCTATTTGTGCCTTTGCCAGTAATGGTTCTGGGACTATTTACAAGTGCTATTCAAGCTTTGATTTTTGCTACCCTAGCAGCAGCCTATATTGGTGAAGCTCTAGAGGGCGGTCACGGTGAAGAAGAACACCATTAACTAAGGATAAAAGACCCAGAATGAGGGAAGAAAAATTAATTTTCTGAACTTAATCTTATTGTCATAAAATCCGACAATTCCGTAGAATTTCTGTTCTCAATTTTGTACTTTACATAAGGAAAATCATCATGAACCCAACAGTTGCCGCCGCTTCCGTAATTGCCGCCGCTTTGGCAGTAGGTTTAGCCGCAATCGGCCCTGGTATCGGTCAAGGTAATGCCGCAGCCAGTGCTGTAGAAGGGATTGCCCGTCAGCCTGAAGCAGAAGGTAAAATTCGTGGCACCTTGCTGTTGAGTTTGGCGTTCATGGAAGCGCTGACAATTTACGGTTTGGTCGTAGCCCTAGTGCTATTGTTTGCCAACCCCTTCGCATAATAATTTGGGGTCGTATCGATTTTGGATTTTGGATGGTAATTAGATTCCAAAATCCAAAGTCGAAAATCTCAGATCGAATTAGGTGGGAGCCGTCAAAAAAACATGATGCACTGGACAGTATTACTAGCAGTTGAAGAAGCAGCAAAAGAAGGCGGACTTTTTGATATTGATGCTACTCTGCCTCTGATGGCGGTGCAGTTTTTGATTTTAGTCGCAGTCTTGAATGTGATTTTTTACAAGCCGCTCACCAAGTCAATTGAGGAACGGGCGGATTACATTCGTAACACTCAAGTTGCAGCGAAAGAACGCTTGGCTAAAGCTCAGCAACTAGCGCAGGAGTATGAGCAAAAACTGGGAGATACTCGTAGGGAATCTCAAAAGGTGATTGCTGTTGCTCAAGCAGAAGCTCAAAAAAGTGCTTCGGCGAAAGTAGCTGAGGCTCAAAAAGAAGCTCAAGTCGCGCGAGAAAAAGCAGGACAAGAGATTGAGCAGCAAAAGCAAGATGCAATGCGATCGCTAGAACAAGAAGTGGACTCCCTGAGCCGCCAAATTCTAGAGAAGCTATTAGGGCCGGAGCTGGTCAAATAGTGAAATTGAATAGTTTTAGATTTTGGACTCAATCTAAAATCTAAAATTGGTTCAGCCAACCTGCACGCGCAATTATGGAAGACTATCATGGGGACTGTTTTATTGCTAGCCACAGAAGCTAGCCGGGAAGGTGGTTTCGGTTTCAATTTTGATATTTTAGAAACCAATCTGATTAACCTGGTCATTATTATTGCAGTGCTGTTTTATTTCGGACGCGGCTTTTTGGGAAACATCCTGAATGAGCGGCGCACGGGCATCCAAGAGGCGATTCTCGAAGCAGAAAAACGCCAAAAAGATGCCGCAGCAGCTCTAGCAGAGCAACAGCAAAAATTGACTCAAGCACAAGCAGAAGCGGAACGAATTCGTACTGCTTCTGAGGAAACTGCGAAGAAAGCTAAAGAAGCAATTCTAGCTCAAGCGGCGCAGGACGTTGAACGCATGAAAGCAACAGCAGGTCAAGAGTTGGAATCGGAGCGTGAAAGAGCGATCGCCCAACTGCGATCGGCTGTTGTATCTATGGCATTAGCAAAGGTGGAAAGCCAGCTAAAAACTAGCTTGGACGAAAACGCTCAACACCAATTAATCGATCGCAGCATTGCGTTACTGGGAGGCTAAAACGTGAGTAAAGTCAACACACAAGTTTTACAGCCTTACGCATCCGCTTTGATGTCATTGGCTAAGTCTAACAATCTTTCAGAGGAGTTCGGCAATGAGATTCGTTCTTTGCTGGGTCTACTAGAAAGCTCTGAGGATTTGCGTCAATTTTTAGGCAATCCTCTGATTAAACCAGATGCTAAAAAAGCTGTGATTAAGCAAATAGCAGGGGAAGATATGAACCCCTTGATGCGAAGCTTTCTGAGCCTGTTAATAGATAAAGGAAGGATTCTTTTTTTAGAAGGCATTGGCAAACAATACTTGACCCAACTCCGAGAACTCAACCAAACTGTATTGGCTGAAGTTACATCGGCTGTACCGCTTTCAGATGCTCAACAGCAAACTGTTCGCGAGAAAGTGCAGGCGATGACGAGTGCGCGACAAGTGGAAATTGAAACCAAAATTGACGCAGATTTAATCGGCGGTGTTGTGATTAAAGTAGGCTCTCAAGTGATTGATGCCAGCCTGCGAGGACAATTACGCCGTCTGGGAATTCGCTTGGCTTCTTGATAGAAGAAGGAATAAGGAAGAAGGCCCTTCGACTCCGCTCAGGGTACAAAGAAGGAAGAAGGAAGAAATAAAGCAGGAATTAGAAATTAATTTATTTCTATTACTGATTTGTTAATCCATATTTTTAGCGCCAAATCCCAACGCTTTCTGACCGGAAACATCGACTGACAACTGACAATTAACAACTGACAACTGACACATAACAACTGACATGGCAGCAATCAGACCAGACGAAATTAGTAACATTATTCGCCAGCAAATTGAGCAGTACGACCAAGATGTTAAAACATCTAATGTCGGTACTGTTTTGCAAGTAGGCGACGGCATTGCCCGGATTTATGGCTTGGATAAAGCGATGTCCGGTGAATTGCTAGAATTTGCCGACGGCACCGTTGGTATCGCACTGAACTTGGAAGAAGATAACGTCGGCGCAGTGCTGATGGGCCAAGGTTTGGGAATTGAAGAAGGTTCGGCAGTTATTGCTACTGGCAGAATTGCTGAAGTCCCCGTGGGAGATGCCATGTTGGGACGGGTAGTTGATGCTTTGGCCCGTCCGATTGACGGCAAAGGAGAAATTAAAACTACTGAAACTCGCTTGATTGAATCTCCGGCACCTGGGATTGTTTCTCGCCGTTCTGTTTATGAACCGATGCAAACAGGTATTACCGCTATTGATGCGATGATTCCAGTTGGTAGAGGACAACGGGAACTGATTATTGGTGACAGACAAACTGGTAAGACTGCGATCGCGATCGACACGATTATCAACCAAAAATCTGAGAACGTGATTTGCGTTTATGTGGCGATCGGACAAAAAGCTTCTACAGTAGCTAACATTGTCAACGTGCTGCAAGAAAAGGGCGCAATGGACTACACAATCGTAGTCGCAGCCAACGCTAGTGACCCCGCCACACTGCAATATTTGGCTCCCTACACAGGGGCCAGCTTAGCCGAGTATTTCATGTACAAAGGCAAGCACACTTTGGTTATCTACGATGACCTTTCCAAACAAGCACAAGCCTACCGCCAAATGTCCCTGTTGCTCCGCCGTCCTCCCGGCCGTGAAGCATACCCAGGAGACGTGTTTTATCTGCACTCTCGCTTGCTAGAACGGGCTGCTAAATTGAGCGATGATTTGGGCGAAGGTAGCATGACAGCTTTGCCAATTATCGAAACCCAAGCTGGCGACGTCTCTGCTTACATTCCTACCAACGTAATTTCGATTACCGACGGTCAAATCTTCCTTTCTTCTGACTTGTTCAACGCTGGTTTGCGTCCAGCAGTAAACCCTGGTATTTCGGTATCACGGGTAGGTTCTGCTGCTCAAACTAAGGCGATGAAAAAAGTAGCCGGTAAGGTGAAATTGGAATTGGCACAGTTTGAAGAATTGGCAGCATTTTCTCAGTTTGCTTCGGACTTGGATAAGTCTACTCAAAACCAATTGGCCCGTGGTCAACGGTTGCGCGAACTGTTGAAACAGGCACAAAGTTCTCCTCTGCCGATGAACGAACAAGTTGCGATTATCTATGCTGGGATTAATGGCTACATGGATGAAATTCCAGTAGATCAGGTCAGCAAGTTTACTGTTGGTTTGCGTGATTATTTGCGGACTAGCAAGCCGAAGTACGGCGAAATTGTTCAAGGTGGTGCTAAGGCCTTGACTGATGAAGCTGAGAAGTTGCTGAAGGAAGGTATCACTGAATTTAAGCAAAGTTTCTTAGTTTCTGCGTAGATTAAGTAGGAATTTTCAACCGCAGATGAACGCGGATTAACGCAGAGTATCTGATGTTCATCTGCGTTTCTCTGCTTTTATCTGCGGTTTTAAGTAAGAAGATGTGGGCAAGGATGTAAGGAGAAATTTATGGCAAATCTGAAAACTATTCGCGATCGCATTAAGTCGGTCAAGAACACTAAAAAGATTACAGAAGCAATGCGCTTGGTGGCTGCTGCAAAGGTGCGCCGCGCTCAAGAACAGGTTACTGCAACTCGGCCTTTTGCCGATCGCCTCGCAGAAGTATTGTACGGTTTGGCGGAACGGTTGCAGTTTGAAAACCTGGATTTGCCGCTGTTGAAGAAACGGGAAGTTAAGACTGTGGGACTTTTGGTCGTTTCGGGCGATCGGGGTTTGTGCGGCGGCTACAATAGCGGTATCATCAAATACGCTGAAAACCGCGCCAAGGAACTAAAAGCTGAAGGCGTAGAATTCAAATTTATTTTGGTAGGACGGAAAGCTACTCAGTATTTCCAGCGCCGGGAACAGCCAATTGATGCGACTTACACTAACTTGGAACAGATTCCAACAGCACCGGAAGCAGCGATGATTGCTGACGAATTGTTGTCTCTATTCCTGTCAGGAACTGTGGACAGAATTGAGTTGGTTTACACTAAGTTTGTGTCGCTAATTAGTTCTCGTCCAGTAATTCAAACCTTGCTACCCCTCGATCCGCAAGGCTTGGAAACTCCTGATGATGAAATCTTCCGCTTAACTTCCCAAGGTGGAGAGTTTAAAGTCTCGCGAGATAAAGTTGCAGCACCTACAAAGAGTTTGCCCCGCGACATGATTTTCGAGCAAGATCCAGCGCAAATTTTGGATGCTCTTTTGCCACTGTATTTGAACAACCAATTGCTGCGGGCTTTGCAAGAGTCTGCTGCGAGTGAATTGGCTGCGCGGATGACGGCGATGAATAATGCTAGTGAGAATGCTAGTGATTTGATTGGTAGTTTGACGCTGACTTATAACAAGGCGCGGCAAGCGGCAATTACTCAGGAAATCCTGGAAGTTTGCGGCGGTGCTGAGGCTTTGAACGGTTAATTTAGAGTTGACAATTTGTTGATTTTATGCTATGCGTCTGGGGGAACTCAGGCGCTTTTTTTTAATCGTCCTGGACAGACAGATAACGCGATCGTGTCATTGCGAACGAAGTGAAGCAATCTCAAAGATGATTCGGCGGTTGAAAGAGACTGACCGAAATTAGGAGACGGCTTGGCCTTAGTCCCTACAATATTATTTTCGGTAGGGACTAAGGCCAAGCCTGATAGTACCTATAAACCTGCTGCAATCTGCTGTAAGTCACGGACTGGATATGTACGGATATTCCTGATTTGGCGATCGACACTGCGTAAGTTCAGAATTCACTAATGGCGGTAGTCCAATTGGCTAAAGTGGCACAAGCCGATAACTGGCAAATAGCCTGAAAAGCTTATAAATACGTTGAAAAAAACGCCGAAAGTGTCCTGTGCCAATACCAGGGCAGGAAAGTGGACGGGCGATCGCACCAAAGACTTTTGACTCCTGACATATTAGTAAGTGTAAAGCAACTCACTCACCACCCAATCAAAAAAAGCCAACAGAAAAATAAAACATTTTCATAGTGTCAGTAATTCGGAATCAGTCAATCTCTAATGTAGCTTACAACATCGAGCCTTCTGGCAAATCCCACTAACGACAAAAGCACTAAATCCTTAATTCCATCCCCGGTAATTACCCGATTTAGGACTTCTCCCAACAGGTTTGCAACTCTCTTAAATGTCTCAAAACTTCTTTGAACTTTATCCTGAAAAAGGAGCGAAGGCAGGAAGAATGAAATATAAGGAATCAATAAATCTCAATTCAGGAAATGCAGCCTTTCAAATAGCATAAAAACAAAATTACATTATACATTAACACACAAGGAGTCAGGGATATGTTCAACGTAGTAAAAGCTTTCGGTTCTATCTTTTCCACTCAAGCATACAGCACAGCAAATAATATGTTAATCAACAATTACGTCAACACCAATTTGAATTACTTCAACGAAGAAGCAGTCGTGGATGAATCAATTTGCC
>NZ_JAKJHX010000075.1:23401-24588 GCF_021648855.1 Tychonema litorale BBK16
AACACCAATTTGAATTACTTCAACGAAGAAGCAGTCGTGGATGAATCAATTTGCCCGAATCAAACAGGTCGGGTTCGCTTCCAAGGTAGCTGGTGGCCTGCACGGTGCGATCGGCAAATCACGCTAACACCTGGAGACACTGTTTATGTCATCGGCGTTGACAACATCACCTTGTTAGTTTCCCTCGTTCCCGCAGAATAAGCTAGAGTCTGAACAGCTTAGAACAATTAATCAATTTCAATCTAGGAAATGCAGCCTTTCAAATAGCATCAATAGAAAATTCACTATATATTAATACAAAAGGAGTCAGGGATATGTTCAACGTAGTAAAAGCTTTCGGTTCCATTTTTTCCACTCAAACATACAGCACAGCAAATAATATGTTAATCAACAATTACGTTAACACCAATTTGAATTACTTCAACGAAGAAGCAGTCGTGGATGAATCAATTTGCCCGAATCAAACAGGTCGGGTTCGCTTCCAAGGTAGCTGGTGGCCTGCACGGTGCGATCGGCAAATCACGCTAACACCTGGAGACACTGTTTATGTGATCGGCGTTGACAACATCACTTTGTTAGTTTCCCTCGTTCCCGCAGACTAAACTAGAGGCTAAATAACCAGGAATATCAATCAATTTGAATCCAGGAAATGCAGCCTTTCAAATTGCATCAATAGAAAATTATCTATATATTATTAACACCACAGGAGTTAGGAAAATGTTCAACGTAGTAAAAGCTTTCGGTTCCATTTTTTCCACTCAAACATACAGCACAGCAAATAATATGTTAATCAACAATTACGTTAACACCAATTTGAATTACTTCAACGAAGAAGCAGTCGTGGATGAATCAATTTGCCCGAATCAAACAGGTCGGGTTCGCTTCCAAGGTAGCTGGTGGCCTGCACGGTGCGATCGGCAAATCACGCTAACACCTGGAGACACTGTTTATGTCATCGGCGTTGATAACATCACTTTGTTAGTTTCCCTGGTTCCGGCAGAATAAACGAGAAAGTAATTTAAACTTTTTCACAATTAGAACCCCGACTTATTGAAGAAGTCGGGGTTCTTGCTATTCTATTTATTAGAAATTAGGAGACGGCAGTGCCGTGTCCCTACCATATTATTCGAGGAATTAGGAGACGGCAGTGCCGTGTCCCTACCATATTATTCGAGGAATTAGGAGAC
>NZ_JAKJHX010000075.1:24688-26861 GCF_021648855.1 Tychonema litorale BBK16
GGCAGTGCCGTGTCCCTACCATATTATTGTCGAATATCGTGCTACAATGAAATGGCATTTTTGAGAGCTTGTTTGTTAAGCCGATCGCCTATTTGAGATTCGCTACTTTCTGGACTTGCTGCTGTTGTTTCTGATGTTTTTGCGATCGGCGGTAGTGGTTCAAGCAGTTGCGATCGAGCTTCCTGAATTGCAGGGTTATTTTCACACCAGGTTGCAATCGCTGCTGACAGGACATTTATTTCATCAGCTAAGGGTTCGATTAATTGTGCTAGTTCAGTTAATAGTGTGGCAGAAAAGAGCGATCGCTGTTGGGTTAATAGTTCGATCAACGAGTCGATCTGTTGTTCGGGGACTGACATCGATTCCCGTTGGATTTTGTGGATTGTTTGTCCCACAAATTCTACAGACAAATCTAATAATTGTGCGATCGTCTCTAAATTCATGCCAAACTTTATCATCCGACGAATGGCTTCTAACTTCGCCTGCTGCTCACCTTGTTCGATCCCTTCTTCTAAACCTTCTTGCTTGACTTCTTGATAAAATCGAGTTTGTCTGAGTTCGCTTAAATTCAACATGGTGGCAATTTCCTCGCGGCTTTTTTGGGGGAGTTTGTAGACAATAATTGTTTCGATGAGGTTGATTAAATCGCGTAGAACGATCGGATCGGATAACTGTTGGCGGGCCATTGCGATCGACTGGCGTGCTTGTTCTGCTGCTGTCTCTGCTGGCTCGATTACCAGTTTAACAATTTTCACTCCTAAAGAGCGATCGGCACTTTCTGGCAATTCATCAAGGTAAATCCGTTGGACACGCTGACTGGTTAGGAGTTCCTGAAATTGCAGCATCTGTTCGTGTTCGATGCGGCGGCTGGGATAGATGACAACGACGCGCCAAGGATTCACGGGTTTGTATTGTCGCAGATAGAGAAAGAGTTCGCCAAAGATGCGGTAATACAGGTCGGGATCGGGTTGAAACTGAACTTCCGCTAGGTAAAATGGTTTTTCCGGTGCTTCGGTTGTGGGCAGAAATAAGCCATCCATGCGGAATGCAAGTTGTTTGATTTCGCGGGAGGTGAATTCGTAGGCGGCGGCTTCTTCTGGAGGGCGATCGATTAGTTCAAAGAAGAAGCTGGGAAATTCTTGAAACAGGCTGTAGAAAATGGTGTCTGTTTTCATCAGTTGTTGATGGGAATCGAAGATATTATTTTACCATGTCAAGAGAGAACTATGATACAAGAACTAATTTTTGAAGAAAGTAGTGGCAATGTATTTGCTGACCTTGGATTGGCAGATGCTGACGAACTTTTTGCGCGGGGTAAAATCGGAATTAAAATAATCCGTATCCTGAAACAACGCAACTTGAAACAGCGCGAAATTAGTCAAACTTTTGGCATTTCTCAGCTAGAAGTATCTCATTTAATGAATGGAGAGTTTCAACGGTTTAGTGAGGACAAAATACTGATTTTCCTCAAGCTACTCGATCCAGAAATTACATGATGTCATCTACCAGTACCGTTCCTCCTTCGCAAAAATCAATACTAAGGTGATAATCTTCTAGAAGTGCTGTCCCGATGAGAGGACGACGACCCATTGCTAAAATTGGAATCACTCGCTGCACGCCATTCCAAAGGATCGTGCCTTGATGAACATTGGTTACAATGCTGGAGTTGTCAGCCAAGTTTGCATTAATGGGTGCAACGTAAGGTAACTGAAGCTCTGTAACTACAGTAGGTGGCAAAGTTAAGAATCCTTCAAAACCTGTATCAATAACGCATTCGATTTCTATTTCTGCACGTCCCGGAGGGTAGAGAATAATTCCCATGCGTGCTTGAAGCCCGACAACTATTCCATTAATCACAATGCTGTCCTAACCAATGTTCCACCTATTGCATATACAGCATCATAACCGATGCGTTCCGCCCAAGTAATGGCATTAGGTTGTTTGATTTGCAGGCGATGACAAGCTGCTAGCAAATCTTTGTCAATCTCATATTCACCTGTATTGAGATCGAGCGCAATAATTTTACCGATATTCTCTGTTGTTTCAATATGGGTGCGGATGCGTTGTTGGTATATCTCTTTGCCACGCTGAGCGATTGCTTCGCGGCTAAGGGTGGGAGGAGTCATAAAAGTAAGTTCCTAGCTAAAGTTCCTCGGCTGCTTTCTCCATCCTA
>NZ_JAKJHX010000076.1 GCF_021648855.1 Tychonema litorale BBK16
AATCAAGAAAAGCCGTCCTAAAAGGACGGGGCTTGTATCCCCTTTTTTTGGTCATTGCTCCCTGAGCGAAGTCGAAGGGCAGGGTACCGCAACTGACAACTAACCCTTCGACCCTTCGACTACGCTCAGGGTACCGCAACCGACAACTAACAACTAACAACTAACAACTAACTTATTATGACTGAATCATTATTTACCGATGCCAGCCGCCGATTAGAACGAGCCTTAAAATATGTATCCCTTTCCGAAGATACAATCGAACGACTAAAATATCCTAAATCAAGTTTAATTGTATCAATTCCCGTGCGGATGGATGACGGCTCGTTGAGAATTTTCCAAGGGTATCGCGTGCGCTATGACAATACCAGAGGCCCCTCGAAAGGAGGAGTACGCTACCATCCCAAAGTATCCCTCGATGAAGTGCAATCCTTGGCATTTTGGATGACTTTTAAATGTGCAGTCTTGAACTTGCCCTTTGGAGGAGCCAAGGGAGGAATCACTTTAAATCCCAAGGAATTGTCGAAACTGGAATTGGAACGTTTGAGCCGGGGCTATGTTGACGCGATCGCAGATTTCATCGGCCCAGACATCGATATTCCCGCACCAGATGTCTACACCAATCCGATGATCATGGGTTGGATGATGGATCAATACAATATCATCAAACGGCAACTCTGTCCAGCCGTTGTGACTGGCAAACCCGTAACAATTGGCGGCAGTTTAGGTAGAGATACCGCAACAGCAACCGGGGCTTTCTTTGTATTACAAAATATTCTCGGCAAATTTCAGCTAACTCCTCAAGATACAACAGTAGCAGTACAAGGTTTTGGCAATGCCGGTGCAGAAATAGCAGAACTGCTGTGGAAAGCAGGCTACAAAGTAGTTGCAGTCAGCGATTCCCAAGGCGGAATTTATGCCAAACAAGGTCTGGATATTCCGAGCATTCGCAGTTTAAAAGAGTCAAATAAAGGAATCAAAGCTATTTACTGCGAAGGATCTGTTTGCAATATTATCGAACACGAAATATTGACAAATAAGCAAATTCTAGCATTAGATGTAGACGTGCTTGTTCCAGCAGCTTTGGAGAATCAAATAACCGAAGCCAATGTTGAGAGTATTCAGGCTAAGTTTATCTTTGAAGTAGCTAATGGTCCGATCGATTCTGCTGCTGATTTGATCTTAGAAGCCAAAGGAATTCAGATAATTCCTGATATTTTAGTCAATGCAGGCGGCGTAACCGTTAGTTACTTTGAATGGGTGCAAAATCGCAGCGGACTTTATTGGACGCTGGAGGAAGTCAACCAGCGGTTGCAGCATAAAATGGTCGAGGAAACTGAGGCTATTTGGAAGATAGCCCAGGAGTTGTCAGTATCTATGAGAACTGCTGCTTATGTGTATGGGTTAAATCGACTCGGAGAAGCGATGAATGCGAAGGGAACACGGGATTATTATGTGAATGGTTGACTATTTGAATATTAGCTGCACCTAGTTTCGCACGATCGCATCAGCAATGCATTGACCAAGATTTCAACTCAAAAAAGTTGGTGGATACCATTGGCTTTAGGCTTGCTTTGGGGGTTAATTCCCTTCAGATATATTCTAAAATAATTTAGTAGAAAATACAATCCAAATCTATTTTTCTAAAACACCTACAATTATGTGGTGTTTCGGCGTAAAGTTGCTGGCGGCCACTACGGCGAATAACTAACCAAAAAACCGCTCTTTCGCGCAAATATCCGCAGATATCAGTCTATATCTGCGGATATCTGCGTATTTGTGCAGTTAACAATAAGTATCGATTATAAGATTCTGCCTTCTAATTTATTAATCAAAAAGACATAAAAATTTTTATTTTTCCAGCTAATCTAAGTAAAAATACGTAAAATTTTTGGCATAGTTTAGGTATAATTAGTACAGAAATTCTGTAAACGCTCTTTTTGTCTGGCAACAGTTACAAATGTTGGCTGTGTTTGCCTAACTATTGAGTCAGGTGCGCCGAAGCGAGACTATCGCTTCCCTTGAGGATTTAAGGATGGCGGGACACCAGGAGTCTTACAGTTCGATGAGTTTTGAGAATCAGCAGAAATAAAGTAACTCGCAAGTTATCGGGCTGTTTTTCGGAAAAACAATGTATTATTTTACACTTGGGTTGATAATTTATGTCCAATTTTTTAGACAGCGATTTAGCAATTAATCCCTTATTAGCAGAAGACGATCGCACTTTGCTTTCCTTGACAGAGAGACAATTGCGGGCTATTTTTGAAACTGCTCTAGATGCGATCGCCATTACTGACAATCAAGGCAGATATCTCGATGTGAATCCCGCCGCCTGCGAATTGTTTGGAGTAGAAAGAGCACAACTCCTGGGGCGCTGCATCTGGGAGTTTGCACAACCAAACTGGAATTTTCAACAGGTGTGGGAAGAATCCCAACAACAGGAAAAAGTGCGCGGTGAATTTCCGTTAGTGCGGGATGATGCACAGATTCGCACCATCGAATATGCCATAACCTCAAACTTTTTGCCTCACCGCTACCTGTCAATCATGCGAGATATTACAGGGCGCAAACAAGCAGAAACACAAGTCGAAGAACTTACCCGCCAACTCGCCCAAACCCAAGCTCAACTGCGGGAAGCAGGTATCGCACTCGCGACTCTCATCAGTCCCGTAGATGCTGGTATTTTAGAGCAAATTGCCTGCCACATCCCCGGCGTTATTTATCAGTTTCGGATGGATGCTGATGGTAGTTTCCATTTTCCCTATGTCAGCGAAAGGGTGCAAGATATTTATGGTGTTACCCGACAACAAGTGCAACAAGATGCAAGTTGTCTTTTTCAGGACATCCATCCTGAAGATTTCGATCGCGTTTATCAATCGATTCTCGATTCTGCCCAACATCTAACACCTTGGTATTGCGAACATAGGCTGTCTTTTCCCGACGGGCGGTTGCGGTGGTTGCGCGGCAATTCTACACCGCAGCGACAACCCGATGGCGGCACTATTTGGCATGGCTATGTTCGGGACAATACAGAGAGCAAAGCCGCAGAAATTGCCCTCAAAACCAGTGAAGAAAAATTCCGCACGATCGTGGAAAATCTCAACGATATGGTTTATATTGTCAATCCCGACACCACCTTCAACTATGTCAGTCCCCAATTCAAAGAGGTGATGGGATATGACGCAGCAGAAATGTTAAATCAGACTTTTGCTAAATGGGCTTACCCAGAAGATTTATCAATTTGTCAGAATATCCTGGAGCGCTCTTTGCAGGGTGAGAAACTGCGGGGAGTTGAATACCGAGTTTTGCATCGAGATGGCAGCTATTACTGGCACTCTGCCAATGTATCAGCCATCAGAAATAACGATGGGGAAGTGGTTGCCTGTTTGGGAATAGGGCGTTACATCCACCCTCAAAAACAAGCACAAATCGCTTTAGAAGAAAGTAACAGCCGTTGGGAGTTGGCTATAGAAGGAGCGGGAGATGGCACTTGGGATTGGAACCTCAAAACCAATCAAGTTATCTTTTCGAGGCAGTGGAAAGCGATGCTGGGCTATGCAGAACACGAAATTGTCAATCTTTTAGCAGAGTGGGACTGTCGGGCACATCCAGAAGATAAAGCTCAATGCTATGCAGATTTTGCCAAATACTTTCGCGGCGAAACTTATACCTATCGCAACGAACACCGCCTGCGCTGTAAAGACGGTTCTTACAAGTGGATTTTAGACCGGGGTCAGGTGGTAGAATGGGACGCAGAATGTGAACCTGTGCGGTTTATCGGCACTCATTGCGATATCAGCGATCGCAAAACCGCAGAATTAGAGTTAGCTGCTTCTCAAGCAGAATTAATGGCACTATTTAACGCCATGCAGGATGTGATTATCGTGCTCGATGCAGAGGGACGCTATCTCAAAATATCCCCCAGCTCGGCTCCCTTGTTGTACAAACCTAGCGCTCAACTTTTAGGCAAAACTCTTCACGAAGTTTTACCCAAAGAATCAGCAGATTTTTTGCTAGAAGCTATTCAAGAAGCGATCGTCAATCAATGCGTGACGCAGGTGGAATACTCGTTACCAATTGGCGATCGCACAGTCTGGTTTGATAGCAGGATTTCTCCCATGTTTCAAGATCAAGTGGTTTTTGTCGCCAGAGATATCACGGCTCGCAAACGTCAAGAGCAAGCCCTCCGCTTAGTTGTCGAAGGTACGGCGACAAAAACTGGCGCAGAATTCTTCAAAAGCTGCGTTCAATATCTCGCCCAAGCCTTGGAAGTCCGCTATGCTTTGGTTGCTGAATTTGTGGACTCAGAAAAGTCGATCGCCACAACTCTAGCATTTTGGGCGGGAGATGAATTTGGGGATAATTTTACTTACAATCTACGCGGCACACCCTGTCAAAATGTCGAGCGGTGTGTCGAGATATGTCGGTATCCCAATCTCGTACAGCGCTGGTTCCCCGAAGATGATGATTTAGCAACTCTTCAAGCGGAAAGTTATGCGGGTGTACCGATTATAGATGCGGCTGGAAATTGTTTGGGGCTGTTGGTAGTCATGGATACTGAGCCGATGGTGCAAGATCTAGAAATGCAGTTAGCTATTTTGAGAATATTTGCCACCCGTGCGGGTGCGGAAATGGAACGGATGCAGGCGGAAGCAGCATTGCGCGAATCAGAAATTCAACTGCGAAAGCAAACAGCAGAATTAGAAATAACCCTGAAAAATTTGCAGGATACTCAAACTCAGTTAATTCAAGCAGAAAAAATGTCTAGTTTGGGTCAATTAGTCGCTGGAATTGCCCATGAAATTAACAATCCAGTCAGTTTTATTTATGGCAATATTGAACCTGCTACCAATTATGCCAGTGACTTAATTAAACTAATTGATCTTTACCGAGAGCATTATCCGAGTCCGCCGCCGGCGATTGGCAATTTTATCGAAGATATCGATCTTGAGTATCTAGAAAGTGATTTTTCTAATCTGTTGAAATCGATGAAAACAGGAGCGGTGCGGATCAGCGATATTGTCAAATCTCTGCGGACTTTTTCGCGCTTGGACGAAGCGGATTTTAAAAAAACAGATATTCACGAAAACATCGAAAGTACCTTAGTGATTTTACAAAGTCGTTTGAACGGTAGGGCGGGAAAACCAGAAATTCAGATCGCCAAATATTATGGTGAATTACCTTTGGTTGAATGTTATGGCGGTTTGTTAAATCAGGTATTTATGAATTTGCTGGTGAATGCGATCGATGCGATCGAACAACAGCGAGAAATCCTAGAACCGATCGCCAGATTAGGTTATATTGGTCAGATTGCGATCGCCACTTCCTTCGCAGCCGAAAATCGCGTGTTCATCTCGATTCAGGATAACGGTTGCGGCATTACCCCGCAAGTTCAAGAAAAAATATTTAATCCGTTTTTTACGACTAAACCTGTGGGTAAAGGTACGGGGATGGGCTTAGCAACGAGTTATCAGATTATCACCGACAATCATCGGGGGGAGTTACGGTGTTTTTCTATACTGGGAGAGGGAACTGAATTTGCGATCAAGTTGCCAGTTTGCGAGTTAAAATTAGGGTAAATTATGGAACCTTGTCCTTAGCAGGTGGCACAATACCAATTTTATTTAAAGCTGCATCAATATCCCTAAGTAATTTAAAATCTGCTTCGGGTAAAAGGGTAACATCAGAGTGTTTTTCGAGAAAAGAGAATGCTTGCCGAAATTCGCGGGGGTTTGTGGCGATCGCACAATCAAAGTGACAAGGTATAATTCTTTCAAAATCCCAACTCGCAACCCGATTCGTCCACTCAAGAGTTTCCCTCGGCGCGCGGTTGAGAATCAAAGTCTGCAAAATCGGCGCGACAAACAATCGCCCTCCCCCACGCAAAGCCTCAAAAGAGCGCTCCCATCCAGGTTTCCACTGGAACGGAAACAACCCAAAATAGGCTCTGCGTGAACGTTCTGGGGCATTTAAACTTTGACCTAACACTCCTGACCACGATCGCACTTCCAACACACTAGGGCGAAAATACATGGCAAATAAAGCAATTCTCTGCCACCCCTTGCGACGGTTTTGGTGAGTGTCTGCCACAATATCGGAGGCGCTGTCTTTGGCATGAAACAACAGCGGGTAAGAGTCGAATTGGACGATCGCAGGTGGATGAGCTGAAATTGAAACCACGGAATCTGTTACCATCAGTGTGCGCGATCGCCTATGAAAAAGCGCTACTTCGGCAAACCAACCTAAACGAAGGTCGATCGGGCCAAGAATCGCCAAATCAAATTCATCAGCAAAAGGCATTTCGCTGCTATCGGGGGAAAGTACAAATGTGCGTTTGCTAGGGAAACCCAGCCAGCTTAGTGGCAAATTCAGCGGGAAACTCCAATGCTGGGGGGCCACAAATACCTGGGCACTGGGAAAACACCTCGCAAAAGGGCCGACAAAAACTTTATGTTCGATGCCTGAAATCGTTGTCAGCAGGATATACTTAACCTCACCGTGTTCTGCTACCAACTCGTTTACCAAGCGGATACATTCGGGAGTTGGTGCAACAGGGGCGTAGACGAGAAGGCCTTCAGGTTCGAGTTTAATCACCGTCATCCGAATCGGGACGACGACGTAAAAAATACCCTGAAGTTGGTCAAAAGTCCAGATTGTGTCCTTAACTATTTCTTTGCGGATCGTGCGCCGCTTACCATAGGGATAGATTGGGACGATCGGCCAAAAGGGCCATGAAAAGTCCCTGGAATCAATCTGTTCTGATGTTGGTATACCTTCACCTTCTGTCACTCTGCGACTCCTTCCAAATTTCTGATTGAACTATTGTTAGTTTATAGATCAAGTTATCCCTTGATCAATTGATACCATAATTATTAGCCAAAATGAGGACACGGCACTGCCACGTCCTCTATATCATTCCGGTGTAACCGAAATTGATATGACTTATCCTGATACAATAATAAGTTCGCAAAATTTCTCAACTTAGTAAATATGACACAAAACTACCGGATCACTCTTTTGCCCGGAGACGGAATCGGCCCTGAAATTATCGCAGTCGCGGTAGAAGTCCTGAAAATTGTCGGCAAACAATTCGACATCAGCTTTGAATTTAAAGAAGCCTTAATGGGAGGTGCTGCTATTGATAAAACAGGCAATCCACTCCCCGATGAAACTCTGGAAATCTGTCGCAACAGCGATGCCATATTATTAGCAGCAATCGGCGGTTACAAATGGGATAATTTGCCCCGCGAACAGCGCCCGGAAACTGGATTGCTAGGACTGCGTGCCGGATTAGGATTGTTTGCTAATTTGCGTCCAGCAACTATTTTACCACAGTTAGTAGATGCTTCTTCTTTGAAACGGGAAGTTGTTGAAGGTGTGGATATTATGGTCATCCGCGAATTGACGGGCGGAATTTATTTTGGCAAGCCGAAGGGTATTTTTGCAACGGAAACTGGCGAAAAACGCGGTGTCAATACAATGGCTTATACCGAGTCGGAAATTGACCGAATCGGGCGAGTAGCTTTTGAGACTGCCAGGAAGCGCGGGAAAAGGCTGTGTTCCGTTGATAAAGCGAATGTTTTGGATGTTTCGCAACTTTGGCGCGATCGCATTATTGCGCTTTCTTCAGAATACCCCGATGTGGAACTTTCTCACCTCTACGTTGACAACGCAGCAATGCAGTTAATCCGCTGGCCAAAACAGTTCGATACAATTGTGACGGGGAATCTATTCGGCGACATTCTGTCTGATGCGGCGGCAATGTTAACTGGTAGTATTGGAATGCTTCCTTCTGCTAGTTTAGGCGCAACAGGGCCGGGAGTTTTTGAACCTGTTCATGGTTCCGCACCGGATATCGCCGGACAAGACAAAGCAAATCCGATCGCCCAAGTTTTGAGTGCGGCAATGATGTTACGCTATGGATTGAACCAACCGGAAGCTGCTAATAAGATTGAGCAAGCAGTTGTGGAAGTTTTGGATCGAGGTTATCGCACTGGAGATATCATGTCCGAAGGCATGAAACTTGTCGGTTGTCGGGCAATGGGTGATGCTTTGATTGAAGTTTTGTAATTAATTATTACTTGTAAAGCTGTGTCATTCTCAAATTCGAGAATGACACATTAATATCTTCAAATTAATCATTCCACCTGTTTGATTTCTGAACTTTCAAGGATGTATTTTTCCTGAGTTTTACAATAGTTAATTGACTTTTAGGAAAAATTCGATTAAAGTTAGTATATAGCAATCCTTGCAAGAGTCGTAAGTTTTTTACCCACCCCAACCCTCCCCTTAGCAAGGGGAGGGAGTAAGAAATTTACAAATGATTTAGGATTGCTATATATATTTGTTGTTAAGCCATGTTCTAGGTTTTATCATACAAGCTTACCCATTAACCATTACTTATGAAACGTTCAGCTTGCCTAATTTTTAATCCGGCTGCCGGCCAGAGCAATCCAGAGCAAGATTTAGCTCTAATCCGGGAACTTTTAGAACCTACTATTGACTTGGATATTCGGCTGACAACGCCCGAATTAGATGGAGCCCAAATCGCCCTAGAAGCGGTTTCTAGAGGAGTTGAGTCAATTATTGCTTCTGGGGGAGACGGCACTTTATCCGCCGTTGCTGGTGCGATTGTCGGCACAAATATTCCTTTGGGAATAGTTTCGCGAGGAACTGCGAATGCTTTTGCGAATGCTTTAGATCTTCCGAATACGATTGAAATGGCCTGCGAAACTATTTTGGGAGGCTTAACGCGGGTGGTGGATGCAGGTATTTGCAACGGTGAACTACCAATGGTTTTATTGGCTGGTGTTGGCTTTGAGGCGGAAACTGTCGAAATGGCCGATCGCGAAATGAAAAATCGCTGGGGAATGTTGGCCTATGTTTTTTCGGGAATTAAACAGTTAAATAATTTAGAAAGATTTGAAGCGGAAATCGAAACCGAAGATAAAATTGTCACTGTTACTGCTGTGGCAGTAACGGTGGCGAATGCCGCGCCGCCTACATCTATTTTAGCCCAAGGGCCGGCGGGGATTATTTTTGACGATGGTTTGCTGGATATTACTTTGGTCGCGCCAGAGAGCAAAGCTGAGGCGATCGCAGCCTCATATCACCTATTGCAAACGGCTTTGACTGGTAATGCGAGCGATCGGGATGACATCGGTTATATGCGAGCCAAAAAGATTAAAATCACTACCGATCCCCCTCAAAAAGTTGTTTTAGATGGGGAAATAATCGGCATGACACCGCTGTCTATTGAGTGTGTACCGGGGGGGTTAACTGTGTTTGTCCCGCGAATTGAAGAGCCACCTGTGACGGAAAAACTTACAGGTTTGTCGGATATCAAAGTTGTTTTGAAGGAGAGTTAGTAATCCATATATGTAGGTTGGGTTGAGGTAACGAAACCCAACTCTTCATCTAAAACAAGGTGTTGGGTTTCGCGATATTTAGAGCAAGATGTTGGGTTTCGCTAACGCTCAACCAAACCTACATATGCAGTTTTTTACGCTTCTAAAATTTGGCGAATCCGACGTTCTAAAAGTTCGAGATCGAGTCCACCTTCATCGCGGCTAATCCGGCGGACAGTGACATTGACATTGCTCAAATCAGCGAGCAAATCTTGGAGTATTTCTTGTTGTTGGCGGGCTTGAGTAATTTCGCGCGGTTCTTGCACCAAATCGCGGACGATCGTGTCTTCAGCGCGGGAAGCAACGATCGGGTCTGCTTCGCCGTCTACGTGGACGAAAGTGCGCCGTCCGGGGCCGCGTTCTGCTTCGATCGGGATTACTGCTGTCACTTTGTCCGATCGTACATATTTACCAAATCCGAGGTGGACTAAGACGGAAGATTGTATTTTCATAGATAGCAAAATTTATTTGTAAGTTATCTATATTTTAGCTTTTGTACTATGATATAACAACTAATATCAGAGCTTTTTATACTACAATATATGTCGGTTTTTTCTCCTTTTTATTGTTGTCAAATTTATGAACAGATGCTAGTTTTATCGACTTAATATGACTGATGAACGGATTGGCAGAAACCGGGTTTTTTACGAAAATACTTCACTCCAACCAACAGATTCAGTAAAAATCCGGTTTCTTTGGTCGGAGTGCGTAAATCCTGTTAACATAAAATTAGAGCAATGTGCGATCGCCCGCAACGCATTTCAGGGACACAGCGTACCGATTCTAGATTTGAGCGTTACTTTCACCGATAAACAGGAAAGCCTAAATGATCCCAATTAGTCTCGACTTAGTTATCAGCCTCCTGACAGCCATTCCCTTCGGCACCCTCAGAGACAAGTTTCAGCGCAACGAAACAGTCATCAAATTATTAAAAAGATTTAACCTCGACCCGGATTCTCCGCCAGCAGATTTTAGCGGAGTTTATGTTTATACTTTAGTCGAGTACGGCGCTGGCAAACCCAAACAGATTTTAGAATTATTTCGCCAAAAAGAGATAGAATCAGCATTTCGCAAAGCTTTCGAGTCCGATAGCCCAGCCATTTTAATTCAAGCAGGCGATGAGTTTCTCAATGAGTCTGCTTTGGGCCAGGAACTCCGGGATTTAGGGATTGACCCCAGGCGGGAATTCATGGCATTTGCGGCCGTGTTTATGGAAGTAGCCAAGCGGACGCGGACACTGGGTGATGTGATGGTGGGAAATGCGATCGCCTCTTTGCAAAAACGCCTATCTCTGGTAATGGATCGCATCGAACGTCTTCCCACTCTCGAAGGAATTCGCACCGAGTTTGCGCGGTTGGAATCCGAAGATGTTCCCGCACTTCCGACCGCCGCATCAACTAATATTCAAAAGTCTCAAGCTTTTATTTTATCACAACAAGTTCGCGGTTGGTTTGAAACATTAAATTATCAGTTTGAAACCTATCAAATCTGCGAAGATAACTATTTTGAATGGATTATCGATGTTCCGGTGAGACGCAAAAAGTACGATCGCATTTTAGTGCGCGGAATTGCCGGAGAAGCTGGAATCAAGGACATCTTGACCTTGCGCGAGTCGGTGAGTAAACAGCGCACCGATGAAGGCTGGTTAGTCACCGCCCGCCGCATCAGCCACGCCGCGCGGGATGAGGTAAAAAAAGATGAAAATCGCGATCTAGCTTGCTTTACTTTCGATGAATTGCTCGACCAAGATGCCGATTTTACCGCTTATCTCGATTGGCTGGAAACTGAAATCACCAGCCGGGAAATTAATACTAAATACGTGCCTCTAGCTTGTACGAAAGACGAAATCGATCCAGATACTCACCGCAAGATAGGGGTGAGTCATTATGACGGGCGAGATGGCTGGATCGAAGGTTATATTGACCTGTGGTTAGATGACCCAGTAAAAGAACATATTTCAGTTTTAGGAGAATTCGGGACTGGGAAAACTTGGTTTGCGATGCACTATGCTTGGATGGCGCTACAACGCTACAAAGAAGCTCAAAAACGCGGCTTAGAACGTCCGCGTTTGCCGTTAGTAATTCCGCTGCGAGATTACGCCAAAGCCGTAAGTGTCGAGTCGCTATTTTCCGAGTTTTTCTTTCGGAAACACGAGATACCTTTGGCGGGTTATTCGGCTTTTGAACAACTGAATCGGATGGGCAAGTTTCTGTTGATTTTCGATGGTTTTGATGAAATGGCCGCTAAGTGCGATCGGCAAGAAACGATCAACAACTTCTGGGAACTAGCAAAAGCCGTGGTTCCCGGCGCAAAAGTCATCCTGACTTGCCGTACCGAACACTTTCCTGAAGGCAAGGAAGGACGGGCATTGTTCAATGCAGAACTGCAAGCATCAACAACCATTTTAACAGGCGAAACTCCCCAATTTGAAGTCTTAGAATTAGAGAAATTTAACGACGAGCAAATTCGGCAAGCGCTGTCATTTCAAACAGAAGCGGCTACTGTCGAAAAAGTGATGAGAAACCTGCAACTATTGGATTTAGCGCGTCGCCCGGTGATGACCGAGTTAATTTTGGAAGCATTGCCCGATATTGAAGCTGGCAAACCAGTAGATATGTCGCGGATTTATCTGTATGCGGTGCGGCGGAAGATAGAGAGAGATATTAAAGCAGAACGCACCTTTACTTCGCTAGCAGATAAGCTTTACTTTTTGTGCGAACTGTCTTGGGAAATGCTGTCAACCAACCAAATGAGTCTGAATTATCGCGGTTTTCCCGATCGCATTCGCAGCTTATTCGGTTCTGTCGTCCAAGAGGAAAAAGACTTAGACCACTGGCATTATGACATGATGGGTCAAACGATGCTGATCCGCAATGCAGACGGCGATTATACTCCAGCCCACCGTTCGTTATTAGAGTTTTTTGTCGCCTACAAATTTGCAGCGGAATTGGGAGTTTTGGCGGCAGATTTTACCGAATTAGTTGCGCCGGAACAGTCTTGTGTAAATTCTGATGTTGAAGCTCAAGAATACACTTGGTCTAATTATTGTCGATTGCAAGCCCAGAAGAGAAATAAGGGTGAACTTATCGCAGCTTTGCAGGGATTTGTTGCTGAAGATTTAGGGCAAATCCGTCAGAGTTTCGGACACGCACCGCTAACAAAAGCAGTGATGGATTTGTTGTTACCAATGGTAGGGGCGGTGTCCTCGTGCCGGCCCTGCCTCGATGTAGGGACAGCTACGGAGGAATTATTGAAAATTCTGGAAGCAACGCGGGGAAAAACCGAAAGTGAGGTAGGTTATGTGGGAGGGAATGCGGCGACGCTGTTGGTGAAAATCGATAAGACTGCGTTAGAAACAAAAGACCTTTCTAGTGCAGTTATTTTAGGTGCTGATTTTACAAATGCTAGTCTGCGCCGCGTCAATTTTGCTGAAGCAAATTTAGCCGAATCTGCTTTTACTAAAATCTTCAGCGGTGTTCGGTCAGTAATATTTAGTCCAGATGGCAAATTGTTAGCTACAGGTGATAGTGATGGCGTAGTTCGCTTGTGGGAATCTAGCAGTGGCAGAGAAATATTGACCTGTAAAGGACATACCAACGTAGTGGAGTCAGTCGCCTTCAGTCCTGACGGTGAGATACTTGCTAGCGGGAGTTATGAAAAGACAATCAAGTTATGGGATGTCAAAACTGGTGAATGTTTAAAAGTTTTGCAGGGACATACCGAATCAGTAATGTCAGTCACCTTTAATCCTGATGGAAATATGCTCGCTAGTGGGAGTTTCGATCGCACGGTAAGGTTATGGGATATCCGCATGGGTGAATGCCTTCAAATTTGCCACGGTCATACTGAAAACGTGTTTTCAGTGGCTTTCCATCCTGCTGGTGAGATGCTTGCCAGTGGAAGTAGCGACAAAACAGTGAGGCTGTGGAATGTCGGTACTGGTGAATGCCTCAAAATTTTGCATGGTCATACTAAAAACGTGTTTTCAGTTGCTTTCAATTGTGCTGGTGAAATACTTGCTAGTGGAAGCGCCGACAAAACAGTAAAGCTATGGAATATCGGTACTGGTGAATGTCTCAAAACTTTGGAGGGACATTTCGATCAAGTACGGTCAATCGCCTTTAGTCCAAATGGCGAAATACTTGCCAGTGGAAGTCACGATCAAACAGCGAAACTGTGGGATATCCGCACTGGTCAATGCTTGAATACTTTGCAAGGGCATAACGATCGAGTAGGGTCAATCGCCTTCCATCCTGCTGGTGAAATACTTGTTAGCGGTAGTTATAATAAAACGCTGAGGCTGTGGGCAATTGACAGCGGTGAATGCTTGAATACGCTGCAAGGGCATAGCAATCAAGTAAGGTCGATCGCCTTCAGTCCAAACGGTGAAATGCTGGCCAGCGGCGATGACGAAAAAACAGTCAAGCTGTGGGATGTCAGCAGCGGTGAGTGCCTCCAAATCTTGCAGGGGCATCTCGATCAAGTACACTTAGTTGCCTTCCATCCAAACGGTACAATACTTGCCACTGGTAGTTATGACCAAACACTGAGGCTGTGGGATATTAACAGTGGTGAATGCCTCCATACTTTGCCAGATTGTGGAAAGGAAGTACGGTCGATCGCCTTCAGTCCTTCGGGTGAAATACTTGCTAGTGCAGGTTATGACCAAACGGTGATGCTGTGGGATATCGGTACTGGTGAATGCCTCAAAACCTTGCAAGCGCATAACAGTTCAGTACAGTCGGCTGCCTTCAGTCCTTTGGGCGAAATCTTTGCCAGTGCAGGTTTTGATGGAACGGTGAGGCTGTGCGATATCCATACTGGTGAATGCGTCCACATCTTACAGGGGCATACGGGTTGGGCGCGCGCGATCGCCTTTAGCCAGAATGGTGAAATACTTGCCAGTGGAAGTGTCGATCAAACAATCAGACTATGGGATGTCCGCAGCGGTGAATGCCTCCAAATTTTGCAGGGGCATACTGATTGGATAAGTTCAGTTGCCTTTAGTTCTTCTAGTGAAATACTTGTTAGTGGAAGTGTCGATGGAACGGTAAGATTATGGGATGTTCGCAGTGGTGAATGTCTCAAAATTTTGCAAGGTCATACCAGTAGAATTAACTCAGTTGCCTTCAGTTCAAATGGAAAAATTATTGCTGCTTGCAGTCGTGATGGCACAATTAGACTTTGGGATGTTGCGACTGGTGAGTGCCTCAAAATACTGAAAAGTGACAGACCTTATGAGGAGATGAATATCACGGGTGTTACGGGTTTAACGGAAGTTGAGAAAGTCACACTCAAAGCTTTAGGGGCTGTGGAAAATTAATCATCGTGATCGGTATCAAAGATAGTTTGAGCCTGAATTCGCTCATCCCACACCAGACTAGCGTGTTCCGAGAGCAGATTCTGGATGTGTTGCCGATAAAGGTCTACATTTGCCATTGTGCGATCGCCTCCTGTTCTATATCATAAACGATTAAATGAATTTGATTTTGTTGAACTAAAGATTGAATAAACCCCATTGTGAAAAAGCTATCGTAGACATTAGCGATCTCTGAAATTTAGTAGGGGCAATTCATGAATTGCCCGAAATTGATGAATTGCCCCTACTTTATGAATTGCCCCAATTTGAGTTAATCTATTACTTTCATAAATCAAGATAAAATGCTATCTCAAACCTTTTACCTGCTGCGTTCCCGTGCTGATGGCAAATATATCAGCGCTTGTCCCAACCCAGATACAGTGGCAAGTTTTCTGCTGATTTTCCGCGAAGACTATGACGCTTTGAGCTACCTTAACACCCACGCCCCTGATTTTGCCGATCGCTTCGCAGTCGAGTCAATTTCTAGTCCACAAATCAAAAAACTGCTCGAACGTTGGGGATTTCAGGGTGTAGGCATTGTTCAAGACCCCCTACAGCCAAATATTGAGTTTTTACTCACAAATGATTGACAATTCATAGAATTTGTGCATAACCCGGTTTCTGGAAAAAATCGGGTTTTTTAGTGAAGTTTTCAGGCTATTCTGACACTCTGCCTGTATAGAAGTGTCCACCATATTTAGTGCAAATTGGGAAATTTGTCAACCTTTAACCCTAAATCTGAATCCTGTTGTATATTCATAGTCTGTTGATATATTCCGACACGTCAGTACACAACCTATGGTTCGAGAATTAGAGCGATCGAGTGCCCGCGAGAAACGTCACCTGTCCGATTTCCCCGAAACAGCACCCGCAGCCAATCCAGTATTTTTCAGGACGTACAGCCGTCGTACCACCACAGGCCGGGAGACTTGGGCCGATGTGTGCGATCGAACCGTTAAAGGGCTCCAAAAGCTCGGAAACCTCACCTCCGAAGAAACACAACTCCTACACCGGATGCAAAACGAGCTCAAAACCCTCGCTTCCGGCCGCTGGCTGTGGGTGGGCGGTAGCAAATGGATTGAGCAACCAGAGAATTTTTCCGGCGCGTATAATTGCTCCTCAACAAATATTATCGACTGGCGGGCCTTTGGCTTGTTGATGGATTTGGCGATGATGGGCTGCGGCACCGGTGCAGTTTTGGAACCCAAATACATCAACCAATTGCCACCGATTAGCAACCGCTTAACCGTGACAATGCAAGGCGAAATTGGCTCTACACCAGCTCAATCTCGCCGTCAAGAAACCGAAGTAAAAATAGCCGAAAAAACCGCAACTATTTATGTCGGAGATTCCCGCCAAGGTTGGGTGAAATCCTATCAAGCTTTGCTGGAATTATCCACAGATGAAAGATTTGCTGGAGAAGTTCAAATCTTCATCAATTTGAGCGACGTTCGCCCGGTGGGAGAACCTTTAAAAGGCTTTGGCGGAGTCGCAAATCCAGTCAAATTGCCCGACCTTTATCAACGTTGTGCGGCAATTTTGAATAAAGCTTTAGGGCGGCAATTAAATTCAGTTGAATGCTGTGTATTAATAGATGAAGCCGCAGTCACAATTGTTGCTGGAAATATCCGCCGATCCGCCGGAATTCGTCAGTTTGATTCTGGTGACGAACTAGGCGCAAATGCTAAAGATAATCTATGGCAACAAGATGAAACTGGCAACTGGAAAATAGATCCAGAACGCGATGCTTTGAGAATGGCAAATCACTCTCGTGTTTTTCATCACAAACCAACACTGGAAGAATGTATTGATGCTGTTCGCAAACAGTATTATTCTGGTGAAGGTGCGATTCAATGGGCTGGTGAAGCTGTAGCTAGAGCTAACGTCGATCTACTTTCAACACCGAGTCTTAAAATTGAATTTTTGAAAGCTTATGACGAAGGAAAAGCTAAACAGTGGTTCCAGGAACGCTATCCTGATATGACTGCGGAAGAATTAGAGCATCGGTCAGTCCGTTTGGGCTTAAACCCGTGTGGTAAGTAATTTTGCCTCACGTTAAAAACCTCGCAAATACGGGGAAAGCTGAAATGCCAATCCCGTGGTAATCAGAAGAAATAAAAAGCTTTTGACACCGTACAGCGTAGAGAGTGAGACTAGATTACAATGAAAAAAGCAATCTAGAATATAATCTCTCCAAGAGTGTGGGGGCGCGTATGACAAGTACCTTCTATGGCTACTCAGGTTTCTACGGTGAGCATTGTTTAAGGTCAAGCCTTGAGTACATTTACGCGAAATACCTGGACTACATGAAAATTGGCTGGACATACGAGCATAAAACTTATTTACTCTCGAATGAAGTTCGGTACAAACCAGACTTCCTTCTTGAAAATGGTGAGTATGTCGAAATTAAAGGCACTTTTAATTATCAAAGTGACTTGCCAAAAATTCAGCGTTTTGAGTCTGAGTACAATGCAAAAGTTACGATCATTCAAGAAAAGGGCTTAAGACAACTCATCAAGGATACTCCTTTTGTATTTGAGCATTTGAAACAGGAATGGAAATCTCATGCTAAGGTAAGAGGCATGGATAATTTCGGAAAGAGAAATCCTATGTATGGTGTTACTCAATCTGAAAGTACCAAAGCCAAAATCAAAGCTAAGGCGAATGCAAGATTTGCCGACCCTAGTTTTAAAGAGAAGTTTCTCAATAGTCCCAAGCGAAAAGCATACCATGAGTCACGCAAGGGAAAGAAAACAGGTGCGTTAGTACCTAGATTTATTCTTACTTGTGAATTTTGTCAGAACAGTTTTGAAGTTATACAACACAAAGTATCCAAGCGTCGCTTTTGTTCAAAAAATTGCTCTGTCCAATCGCAGCATGGAAAAACTTCAACAACTAATTCTGATATTCAAACATTAGCTCATACTTTTGCCTTGGATAATTATGAAGCCCTCTTATCTGTAAAGTTGAATAACCTAAAAGAGCTTTTTCAACCTTTACATGACTCAATACAAAAAGAAAATAACATTCTGGATATCAGAACAATATCTCAGATTGTTACAGGTAAGCCATGTAGCAGAAAGGAACTCCTCTATTATTTGAGGGAATACGCGCAAAAGGTACGCGGAGCTACTGCGAAAAATCAAGCAGTAGAACTAGAGGATAAAAAGCCTTTAGGATAACAAAACTGGAAATCATTGGCTCTAACTTCCACTGTAATCTTTCTGAGGTTCATCTCAATCAAATCGACCCTTACAACTTCAAAGAACAAGAAGAAGCTTTCACCGCCGCAGGTTTATCTGTCGCGGTACTTCTCAATCACAAATTTAGCGAACCGCGCTATCAATACAGCCGCGAATTAGACCCGATTGTCGGCGTTTCTTTCACAGGATTGTTCGATTTCTTTGTTCATGCTTTTGGGGTTGAGTGGTTGCGCTGGTGGGTGGAAGGCCGCCCGCAAACTGACCAAGGAATGGCGTTTAAACAGCGGGAAGAAGAGTATTTGACTGGTTGGCGAGAGATTGTGAATCGCGTAGTATGGGATTATTGCGATCGGCATTCTTTAAAACGCCCAAATCGCTGCACCACCGTTCAACCATCGGGTACAAAATCTCTGCTGACAGGTGCTTCTCCCGGCTGGCATCCCCCCAAATCCCAGCGTTTCATTCGCCGGATCACTTTCGGCAAAAACGACCCTGTAGCCCTCGCCTGCATCGACTACGGATACAACGTAATTCCATCGCAATCGGACAAAGATGAAAACGGCAATTTGCTGAATAATCCCTTCGATGAACGCTGTACGGAATGGCTGGTAGAAATACCCGTTGCTGTGAGTTGGGCGGATTTGCCCGGTGCCGATGAAATTGAGATTAACAAATTCTCAGCGGCGGCACAAATGGACTTTTATATGCAAGTGCAAAAGTTCTACGTGCGACACAACACCAGCGCGACGATTGAGTTGCGGGAAAATGAAGTTGAAAGCTTGGGTACGCGGATTTACGAAGCGATTCGCGATGACGAAGGCTACATTTCCGCCGCACTTTTGTCTCGCTTTGATGCCCTGGAAACTTTCCCACGTTTGCCTTTTGAACCGATTGAAAAGGCAACTTACGAGACGATGTTGAAAGACGTTTTAGTGCGTCGTCAAATCGATGTTTTTCAGGTAGCACTGAGTCGTTATGACTTGGGTGAAATGATGGATTCTGGGCCTGCGGGCTGCGATTCTGATAAGTGTTTGATGCCTGAGACTAAGACTATGTAATAGCCTTGAATGAAATCCCCCAAAAATGGGGGATTTTTTATGTTTGATTTCAGGTTAAAAAAAATGTCGGGCGGGTTCACCAACCATAATTGCATAAAATTAATAATCTCGTAAACCCGCCCTCACCCAACGACTAATTGTCACTCCCTCCCCATGTCCAGGAAGGGGTTATCTGAAAATTACCGAATCTACAGAACTTCATCCAATAACCAATAACCAATAACTACTTTTGTTCTGGATGCGCTGCTTCCGGCGACGAGGCTCCCATTTGATTGATAGTAGCAATTAGCTGATAAAGTCGTCCCAAATTCCGCTGGTTAAAATGCAAAATCAGGCGCGACAAATCAAATGTTTCATCTCCTACTTCTGCTGGTAAAGCTTGACTTTTTTCAATTTTTCCCTTGACTAAAATATCGCTGAAATCTGTATTTAAGCGATCGATATGATTGTCAGAAAGTTCAGATTTTAAGCGAATTACCAGTTTTTCGTTCACGTAGCGACAGGAATGATAAACTAGATAAAAACTTGCGATCGCCTCGCAAGCTACCTCCACATTGTCAGTAATCGTATACAGGCTGCGATCGTCTGCTGAAATCAAGCCGCGACCACGCAATTGTTTTTGCACAAAAGCATCCCAATCGTACCAATAATCGCCTCCTGGTCGATCGAGTAATACCAAAGGAGCAGGCCCAAACTTGCCCGTTTGAGTCAACGTCAGACACTCAAAAGCCTCGTCCAGAGTGCCAAAACCGCCAGGAAACAGAGCCAAACCATCACTTTCCCGCAGAAAAAATAATTTGCGTGTGAAAAAATATTTAAAATTGAGGGCTTTGCGATCGCCCGCAATGAAAGGATTAGAACCTTGCTCAAAAGGCAACTGAATATTCAGTCCAAAAGAATTTTCAGCAGTTGCGCCCTCATTCCCCGCTTGCATTATCCCCCCACCGCCGCCAGTAATCACCATAAAACCCTGCTGGGTAATAGCTGTAGCAAAATCTTTTGCCATCTGATATTCCAGCGATTCCGGGGACACCCTTGCCGAACCAAACATCACAATTTTGCGAACATGGCGGTAAGGATAAAACATCTGGAAAGCATTTTCCATATCTCGCAAAGACGACGAGATAATTTTCCAGTCTAGGCGATCTAGATCCTCTCCTGCCATTCGCACTATAGTAGAGAGCGATCGTCTGATCCACTCTTCGTGCTTTAACATTGGCAAGTGATTAATCAAATCTATCACTTCAGGCTGAAGGGATTCAAAAGCTTGACCAGATGGAGAAGGAATCATGAATTTTTATGCAACTGCAAAAATTAATAGCCAGAGAGTAGCTGAAGTAAACCGGAGTTCCGATTTACTTCAAATTTGTGCTACCCACCAGTAGCATTAAACTCAAACCTTGCACCATTGGCAATAATCTCTTTAAAAGCGGGCAAGATACCCACCTTACAATAAAATTTATTTTTTGTGGAACAGGCATTTTACCTGTTCTTGAGAATGGCGCAAGATATGAAGTTAAATGTACTTTTCCAAAGTATTAGCCAGAGTAGTTTTTGGAACTGCCCCAACCACCATATCAACACGCTGACCGCCTTTAAATATCATCAGCGTTGGAATGCTGCGGATACCATATTGACTCGCCACGTTAGGATTTTCGTCGGTATTAACTTTTACTACCTTCACCTGACCTTCAAATTGCTGGGCAATTTCGTCTACGACAGGAGCGACCATCCGACAAGGCCCGCACCAAGGAGCCCAAAAATCAACTAGAACTGGAACTTCACTCTCCAGCACTTCCTGCTTGAAGGTAGAGTCGGTTACTTGCGCGGCTGCTGACATTCCTAGCCATCCTTGTAAATATTATTTCTAAGTTAATAAGTTTAGCAAAAAGTGTAATCAGTCGCACAAAATATTCTAGAAGGGAGCGGAAAGAAGAAAGAGGTGGCGATCCCAAAATTTCCAGTAAAGAGGCTCAAACCCTTACGAAATAAGTAAACACTAGAATTTCGGTACAAAAGGAACCGCCCAAACAGTAGTTCGGGCGGAGTGTGGTGTGAGGAGTGAACGGAAACTTGTGTCTCCGCTTACTCTATTGTGACACCTCGATCTCGATAATTCCACAACGTTATGTAAATTTCGGGACTATCCCACAAAGTTTGTCAAGATCAGCTCGTCATTTACAAGGAAATCTACTTACCCATGCCCAACTGCTGAGCTTTCTGATAGACTTTACCCTCAGTAAGCAGAGAAGGAGCAATCACCACTTCCACTTGCTGCATTTCCTTAATGTTCTTAGCACCTAGAGTTCCCATGCTCGTTTTCAGAGCTCCCAGGAAGTTGTGAGTACCGTCATCGAGTTGGGCCGGTCCCCGGAGAATCTGCTCCAAAGTGCCAGTTGTCCCCACGCGAATCCGAGTGCCCCGTGGCAAAACCGGACTGGGAGTTGCCATACCCCAGTGAAAGCCCATACCGGGAGCTTCTGCTGCCCTGGCAAAGGGCGAGCCAATCATCACTCCGTCGGCGCCACAGGCGATGCACTTACAGATGTCGCCACCAGTAATTAAACCGCCATCAGCAATCACTGACACGTATTTGCCAGTTTCGCGATAGTAATCGTCCCGCGCTGCGGCACAGTCTGCTACTGCTGTTGCTTGGGGAACGCCGACACCCAACACGCCGCGGGATGTGCAAGCAGCCCCTGGCCCGATGCCCACGAGGATGCCAGCAGCCCCAGTTTTCATTAAATTGAGGGCGACTTCGTAGGTGACGCAGTTGCCCAAAATTACTGGTATCGGCATCTCTTGACAAAATTGAGTTAAGTCTAGAGGCGTTATTGATTCGGGAGAAAGGAAAGCTGTTGACACTACAGTTGCTTGTACGAAAAATATATCGGCTCCTGCTGCTGCAACTGCTGAGCCGTATTTGCTCGCGCCGGCGGGGGTAGCGCTGACGGCGGCAATCCCTCCTGCATCTTTAATTTCTCTAATTCGCTGACCAATTAATTCTGGCTTGATCGGTTCTGCATAGAGTTGCTGCATCAGGGAGACGAATTCGTGGTTCCCGACTGAAGCGATGCGCTCTAATATTGGCTGGGGGTCGGCATAGCGGGTGTAAATTCCTTCTAGGTTGAGGACGCCCAGTGCTCCCAATTCCGATAGCAAAACGGCCATGCGGACATCGACTACTCCGTCCATGGCGCTGGCGATGATCGGGATTTCGCGATCGATCCCGCCAATCTGCCACCGGGTGTCTGCCATACTCGGATCGAGGGTGCGCTGTCCGGGTACGAGCGCGATTTCATCTATGCCGTAAGCTCGGCGAGCACTTTTGCCCCGCCCAATTTCAATATTCACGCTGTTTCACTTCCACAATGTATTTAAGATAGACTAACAAAATGTTAGCCTGCGTAGCAGCTTTAAAGATCGCACGACTCCTTTACTTTGGTTGGAGAAATCTTGTTGAAATACTCACCGTCCTCTTATGAGCGGTGATTCTTGACGCTTCACAGGGTTCTGCTACCGAAATAGTCTGACAATCCCTCTGCGCCCGTTTAGAGTCGTGGCGATTCCCCATCCCGACTTGAGCTATATTTCTAGCAGCATTTTCGTCTCTATCCTGCTCAGTACCGCAATTCAAACAAAGCACTGAGCGAATAGACAAATCGATTTTCCCCCACTTAAACCCACAGTCCGAACAGACTTGGCTAGTCGGTTCCCATCGACTAATTACCTTGAATTCCCTACCAAACTTTTCCGACTTAGCCTCGCAAAGTGTTCGGAATTCGTACCATCCTTGCTGACTAATTGCTCTGGAAATTTTTCGATTCTTAACCATGCCATAAACATTTAAATTTTCCAGAATAATCACTTGGTTTTCGTTGACTATTTTGGTTGAAAGTTTGTGCAGGAAGTCTTTGCGAGTATCCGCAATTCGATTGTGCAGCTTGGCAATTCTAACTCGAGTTACATTCCGTCTTTTGGAATCTTTTGGCTGGCGAGCTAATTTGCGTTGCAGTTTGCGAATTTTCCGGTAAGGCTTTTTATAGCTAGGACTTTCGGTTTTCTCACCATTGCTCATTACTGCAAAAGTTTTGATTCCTAGGTCGATTCCGATACTTGAGTTTTTAGCCTCAACCTGAATTGGCTGAACCTCTACGACAAAACTTAGGAAATAATGGTTTGCACAGTCCTTGATTACTGTGACCGAACTCGGTTCAGACGGCAACTCCCTAGACCATATCGGATTGACAATTCCAATTTTGGCTAAGTAGACTCCATTACCTTTGTTGTTGGCTGGTTGGGTAGAATCTATAACGATATCTGGCTTTCATGAGTATGCTAGAATTGGTCTGTTGCTAAATCATATCTTGGTTTGCGAGGTTGCTGAAAAAATGAATTTCCAAATTCTTGAGTTTAATTGAAGGAATACATTAGAAATCAAGAAAAGCCGGCCACTGAAGAAGGGGCTTGTATCCCATTTTTTTGGTCATTGCAAGTGAGCTTCGTAGAACAAAGAATCCTCACGCCTGAAGGCCCGGTAGTGTCAAAACACTAACTCATCTGCTTTCTCAACTCTCTCAGCATTTTACTGCTACCATCAGTGAATGCTCGATCGACCAACTGAGGAATTAACTCCAAAATCGGTAAGTTAGGAAAAGTAGGACTGGTAGAGGATTCAACGTACTTCCCGTCGGTGAGAACGTTAATGGTAAATTTTTCTTCAGTATAGATCCACACTTCTGGAACTTCTAACGCTTCATAGATATCGAGAGCAGTCTGAGAGGTTACATCGGCTTCAATTGCCAAGTCAGGAGGCGGATCGACTGTCATATCTATTCTTTTGCGATCGCGCATTTTCTCAGCATTTTGAATATAAAAACAGGTATCGGGTTCGAGTCCTGCTTTTTTGGCTTTCTTTCTAAAGGTTGTCGAACCAAAGTCTTCCCAATCTCGCTCTTGGATATCGAGTAGAGCGACAACTATGTGACCAATAATTCGGTGCGGTCTTTCGTGGATGGGGAGAGGTGACATAATTTCTAGTGTTCCTTTAATATAAGCGATTCTCGTTCTGATTCCTTCTGCTTCTCTTTCTGCTAAAATCGCTTCAAATTGCTCCCATGTGACATCGCGGATAGTCATTAAACTACCTGGGTTGAGCAGAATACTGTTAATGGGGATTGTGACGGGTATGGTAGCAGTCATAGGTTTGAATTACCTGAGATGGTGTTGGAGTTGCGATCGACTATTTTTTATTTCCTACGAATGAATACACATTTTTTTGATTCTATTCTAAATTATACCTGGTCAATGGCTACGACTCGAACCCCTTCTCCTGTTTTATATGTCTTAAGAATCCCCGTGCGTTCAGGCCGGGGAGTGTCAATCATAAAAATTCAGACAAAAGTAGTTAAGCGAATATCCAGCAGAAAATAGATACAATCAACTGAAGCACAAAAATAAAATTTGTAGAATTATGAAACTAAAACGATTGGGTCACGTAGCCGTTTGCGTCCAAGACATTGAAAAATCTGCTGAGTTCTATCGCAACTTGGGGATGGAGTTAGTCTGGAAAGATGCAGACTGGGCTTATCTGAAAGCAGGAGAAGACGGACTAGCACTGTTGAGTCCGAGTTACGATCAAGCGGGGCCACATTTTGGGTTTGTATTTGACTCGCGCACCGAAATGGAATCCGCCTACGAACAACTCAAAGCTGAAGGTGTTTCCGTCACCCACATCCACGAACACCGCGACGGTACGGCATCATTTTATGGCAGAGATCCAGATGGTAACGGCTTTGAGTACCTTTACGAACCAGCCCCTTCAAGCATTCCCGGAACATCCCTACCAGTCGCCGAAGAATCTGAGGTGCCAAGGTAAACTCAGTACACTATCGGCCCGATAATCTAAAATCTAAATCTAAAATCCTTATGTTTCAGAGAATACAAGTCAGAAATCGCTGGACATCCATCCTCAAACCTTTGGAAGAACTAGACCTGTGGTTGTTCGCCGCCTGCATCGGTCTCACCGTATTCGGGGGAATCATGATTCACAGCGTTGAGATCAATCAGGGACTCATCGACTGGTGGAGACACTGGGTGACAGGTGGAGTCGGCTTGTTCTTAGCAATCATCATTTCTCGGTGTCGGTACGAATTGTTACTTCAGTGGAAATGGCCAATCTACATAGCGATCAATTTGTCACTGATTGCAGTGCGGTTTATCGGTACTACAGGGCTCGGTGCCCAACGTTGGATTAATATTGGCGGCTTCTACTTGCAACCGTCAGAATTTGCCAAAATCGGGATGATTATTACCTTGGCTGCCCTGATGCACGATAAAACAGTCCCTACGGTGCGGGATATGTTGAAGCTGCTAGCAATCATGGCTGTACCCTGGGGATTGATATTTGCCGAACCAAACTTGGGTACTTCTTTAGTGTTTGGGGCGATCACAATCGGGATGTTTTACTGGGGGAATGTCAATCCCGGTTGGCTGATATTGCTATTTTCTCCTCTGATCTCGGTTCTCCTCAACAACCTGTCTACACCGATTTGGGTAGCTTGGATAGTTGTGGCGGGTGTTATCGCTTGGCGAACTTTACCTTGGCGTTGGGTGGGGACTTTCGCTACTGTGCTGGTTAATGTGGTTTCGGGCCACGTGGGGCATATTTTTTGGAATGTACTCAAAGATTATCAAAAAATGCGTCTGACAGGGTTTTTAAACCCCGAAAAAGACCCTTTAGGCAGTGGATATCACTTGATTCAATCTCGAATTGCGATCGGTGCGGGGCAACTCAAAGGTAGGGGATTGAATCACGGAACCCAAACACAGCTTAACTTTATTCCTGAACAACATACAGACTTTATTTTTTCAGCTATTGGGGAAGAATTAGGTTTTATTGGCTGTGTTTGCGTGTTGCTTGTTTTCTGGGTAATTTGTTTGCGGTTAGTGATTATTGCTCATACTGCTAACGATAATTTTGGTTCTTTGCTGGCTATTGGTGTACTATCAATGTTGGTTTTCCAGGTATTCGTCAATATTGGGATGAACATCGGGCTGGCACCTGTGACGGGGATTCCGCTACCTTTCTTGAGTTATGGGAATGCGTCGCTGCTGAGTAATTTCCTGGGGCTGGGGCTAGTAGAGTCGGTGGCGACTCAGCGACAGCGCAAGAAGAAGATGTGGAATAATTAATTGATATCAGTGCGATTCGTTTAGCCGAAACTGAGTAACAATACTTGGGGGATGGCTAGGATGACTATAAAGTCATCATAACTGAATACACATCTAGGTGCGGTTCATCCCTAGTCCTAGTCCGCAAGTGCAGCGGTAAAAGCATATCCCCTATCTTGTTAGGTAGCAACTAACAGGGTAAAGCGGGGATAAAAGGCAGACTACTGGTAGCCGAAATTGGTAACTGTCGAGCAAGAGTTCATGTGTAGCGAAAGCAAAGATGTGTCCGAACCATCGTTAATTAAGATGGTCTAATGGCTGAATCAGAATAAGCCCGTTGCAAAAACACGGTAAAGACTGATTAAGACGCCCGCCAAAAGGCAAGGATAAGGCATAGGCGATTTGTTATTCGACCTATAAGCACCGCCCATAAACCCGGTGGATAGCATCACACTAAAAACTCAATCAATGTGTATTTGGAACGAAGTAACCCTCATATATCTCTGGAATCAGGTCGATTCTCAGTAAGTAGCTAACGAATAGTATATGAGAGAGGGATTGTATCAGAAGCCAATGCTCTGTTGTAATG
>NZ_JAKJHX010000077.1 GCF_021648855.1 Tychonema litorale BBK16
GACTGTAAGACTACTTCGGTAGCAAGACCCGATGAAGCGTCAAGAATCACCGCACCTTCAGGTCGGTGAGTATTTCAATCTATTCTGTGTTAAAATGCCAAATGTGAATTAGATTCGGTTGTAGGCTTTGTTCATTGCTACAGAATTGTCCAAAAACTTACCCTTCTGTATCGGCAGGGAACTCTCCGAAACTGAAATCTTTGCACTGTTTAAATTTTGGAGTTATTTCCCATGTCGATATACGTCGGTAACTTATCCTACCAAGTTACCCCAGAAGACATCACCTCCGTCTTCGCTGAATACGGAACTGTCAAGCGAGTACATCTACCTACCGACAGAGAAACAAGTCGCCCCCGCGGCTTCGGTTTTGTAGAAATGTCCACAGATGCAGAAGAAGATGCAGCCATTGCTGCTCTCGATGGAGCTGAGTGGATGGGTCGCGACCTCAAAGTTAATAAAGCCAAGCCCCGCGAAGATGAAGGTAATCGCGGAGGTGGCAACCGTGGAGGCGGCAACCGTGGAGGCGGAGGAGGACGTTATTAATTAATAACGTCCTCAGACGCAGATTTGAGGTTGGAGATTTTCGCTGAAAGCCTTCTCTTCAAATTTCGTATTTTACGGTAAATATAGCGAAAAGCCAAGGGTCAAGCCCTTGGCTTTTCGCTATTCGTCGGATTCGATGCTACTCATCAATCCGTGATTGTTCAGCGTTTCGCAGTAAAACTCAGCGTGTTCTAGGGCGCAAACAATCACCAGCCCCAGCCCATTAGTGTGAGCTTCCATCATAATATTCACAGCCTGTGGCTGAGTCAGGCTCGGCACAGTCTGGATCAGAGTCTGCACCACGTATTCCATAGGGTTGAAATCATCATTGTGGAGCAGAACACGGTAACGCGGTGCAAGTTTACGGACTGTTGTAGGTTTGATCAGAATTTCGACAGACACGACTTTTTATCCTCCTGTTAGGTAAAATGTTAAAATTTGTGAATAATCTGGGGGCTGACCAACTTGTGACTAGGTTTATGTAGGAAATCTTGCCGTGAGTTGCTAACTCGTTCGTAGTATTTACCTGATGGTGTTTTGGTAATTGTCACAGTTTTAATCTTCCCCTCGATTAGTCTGTGTATCTTGGCTGTAATTATGCCAATATTACCCGGAATTTCAAATTACCACCTACAATCTTGATGTTTTGAGGATACTGACCCAAGTCCTTTTCCCGACTCTTTATAGACTTCAATCGACTTATTCAGAGCGTAATTCCACCACCATCGCGAACATCCAAATGTTTGCGCTAGCAATATCTCCTGCTCTTTGGATGGGTATAAACGAACTTGTACAGTTTTGTGGAGCATCTAATGCCACCTCTTGCTCTGACAATATTATTGCATATTGTCACAAATAGTAAAGGTCACAGAAGAAAGATTTGGTCAACTCCGTACCTACGTTGACCCCTCCCTTTCATCCCGCCGCTAAATTGAGTACAATTATAGCGGGGAAATTCCCGGCGGTATAGTTCAGAAAAAGCAGCCAAAAAGTCGATCGCCACCTTTGACTCGAACCCAACACCGGGCGCAGATGCGGTTGTTTGGCAAATCCCGCGTCCAAAACTAGCCACCCCCTAACTTGTCAGCGTCGTACAATTAGAATATAAAAGATCGAAATAAAAAGCTACTACCGGCTAATCCTCCAGAACTCACTGAAGCTTATATGAAACGCAAACCTAAACCCTACAACGACAGATTCAGCGCCGACGCACCGCGAGGAGATGAAGACTCCGACTACTCCGGCCCCTTTGGTGGACAGTCGCGACGCCAACCTCAGTCTGGCAAGCCCTCCTTTGTCAACTACACCTCCCTGGGGATTTTAGCAGCCGTTTTTATTCTCGGAATTGGAATTGGCATTGCCTTTAGTTCCACTGCTACCATTAGCCCAGACAATGTAGCATCCCGTGAATTTATCGATCGCAGTGCCCCGAATCCCGAACTTTGTGTGCAGTTTGGAGCGAGCGCGATGGTAACAGATATGCGCGCCTACGTCACCCTCAACCCTTTCAACGTCTACATTTCACAGCCGAGTATGCGCCCTGGCTGCGTGTTGCGAAGTAACAACTGGGCGATTTTAGAGCAAAAAAAACTGATCAGTCAAGACCAAGTTCGGGAGTGCAAAAATCGGATGAATACATTTGGCTTCACTGGTACTCTGGAAAGTCAACCGGATATCAATTGTATCTATCAAAACGATAGCGCCAAAAATTTGTTTATCAATCAGCCTGGTTCGATAGCTCCAAGTACGGATAATCAGAATTTTTAATTTATTTTGGGGCGGGTTTATTTAATCTATTTTCAACCCGATCGGCTATTAGTCAACCCGCCCCTTGTATCTTAAGAGATTCAACCGTTTGACTAACACAGATGGCGGTAGGAATCAAAAGGCAAACCAGTCCGGCGTTTCACATCAATAACTGATTTATATTGGCCTTTGATCTGCCTTTCTTGAACTATTTTCTCCGCCACAACTCTGTCTAAACCAATTTCTATCAACTCTTGTGGCGACAGGATATTTAAACGTTTCCAAGTAAAACTAGCTTCCTTTTGATAATTGTAGCTAAAACAAATCATGGGGGCGATGCGTCTGATGTGACTTTCTGGAACTCCGGCTATTTCTGACAACTCTTCGGCGTGGGTAAAAATGTATCCTTCGTTTTGCAAAGATTCAATATCATTAGCATAGACAATTGGTAATCCTAAAACTCTCACCAAGTCATCTTTGGTACATTCGTTAATATCTATTTTCCCTCGTATATTTGCTAGTTCTTCTGCATTTTGAGGACTGGCTGGAACCAGTAAACCTCTTGGGGCTGTTTTGATTAGATAGCGCTTTTTCAAAGAAAAGGCTGTCACAATTTGAGCTATCCAAATCAGCAGCCCAAAGTTGGCTGAAGAAGATACGGCTAGCGCTGCTAAAGTAAAGCCAGCACCCCACCCGATCCAACTACGAAGATTTGACTTATGACCAGCATAACAAATTGCTAGTCCTCCGAAGCCTGGGACGAAGGAATACCACACCCAATTTGGAGTTTGACGCAACCAGTGTAAATCTTGAAACACTTTAATTTTATCCTTAAATGGTTGTTATTTTATACTTATTCCAATCCCACCTTTTTAAGAGCGGGTTTCCTTCTTCCTTCTTCCTTCTTCCTTCATACTTACAAATCCCGCAGGAGTTTTTGGCGTTTTTCTTCATATTCTTCGGCGGTAATTGCACCCATATCATAAAGTTTTTTGAGGTCGCCAATTGCCCCTGTCACATCTTTTGCGGATCTTAGGATGTGCCCTGACTGCAACATACCCGGATTGTACTGTGCTTGAAAAGCTTGTTCCGACATCAGTAGCAAGCCGAGAAAATCAAAAAATGCGATCACTGAGGGAATGAATGTCAGAGAAAATAGCAGGTATAATACTCCTGCTAAGTTGTTTCCTAGATAAAATTTGTGGGCTCCAAAGCCTCCTAAAAAGAAAGTTAACAAAACTGCTACTGTTTTATCTTTCACGATTTGATTTTTTACCATTTTTTCTTTTACCCCAATTTTTAAATTGCCATCTCTACACCTTTGCAGGTAATATTACTAATCTTAACTCATTTATTCTTTTGTTTCCGAAACTTAGACATGGCAAAATACAGCAGAACTATACCTGCTTGAGCTTCTAGAATAACAAAGTAGCCTCTCCAGAAATAATTGAGTTCGGTTGCTGAATTGAGAGAAAATAATAAAAGACCGAAGGCTGCGTAGGGTGCTAAACGCATCCAACTCGACGTTCGCTCTAACTTATGGATATTAAAATTGCTCATTGCGTTTAAGCCTCATCCTTGGTTAGAATGTACATAAAAATTAGCTAGATTGTCAAGTTATGTCAAATTCGATCTGATCGCATCGAAATTAACTATTACCGACAGCCAAGGACACGGCAGTGCCGTTTCCCTACAATTAATCGATCGCACAATCTGTAACTCCAATGTTAACGCAACTTTTTCCGCTCAGCATCCAAATTATTTCCTAAGCACCCTAAGATGCTTAGGATTATCGCCCAAAAAGCAAGCTGAATTAACAATTATTCACAAGAACCTGAATTAACTCGCGCCACTCCCTAAAAGAAATAGACTCAGGAGAGTGCCACTATTCCAAAGACTGTGCAGTAGCATGGGAGCGAGTAGATTGCGCGATCGCGTGTACACAAATCCCAACACCGCGCCCAAAGTCGCCAAAGGTAGGATTTCCGACACACTCAAGTGGGCCACCGCAAACAATAAAGCAGAAGTGGCGATCGCCCCCCAAACAGGCAAATAGCGAGTCAGAGAAGGCAACAGAAAGCCCCGAAACATGATTTCCTCAAAAACCGGAGCCGCGATCGCCGCAGTGCCGAAAAATATTGCTAAAGCCACGCTATCCTTACCTTCAAGGACGATCGGCAAAATCGGATTACTACCACCTTGTCCCTGCCAAAATTGCTGATTGATCAGCGACACCAAAACAACCAAAGGCAAAGCTACAAAGTAGCCACCGAAACCCCACCAAAACCAATTTCCCCGCCAATTAATCCGAAACCAACTTTCAGGTAAAGGCAAAAAAGACTTGACAGAAAAATACAATACCGAAAGTCCGCCCGCCGACAATAATAGATAAGTCACAAAGATATAAGAAGCCTTGCTACGTGCATCGAAACTAGCAGGATTCAACTTTAGAAAAGCCAGAGAAAGTGGCAGTAACAAGGGAATTAAGATTTGTCCTACAAAGAAAAAGCCGACCACAAGCACCTGCCAAACAATCTCGCCATCCCAAGGCACATCCCAAGTCAAGCTTGAATTTCGCGCCAAAATTGGCCCGGAACCTGCTGGATTCAACTGCTGACGCTGCAACAGCCACTGCACAGTCAAACCAACCAGTAAAACCGTGCCGATACAAAGTCCGACACCAGGTATTCCAATCACAATTGCCAATTTTTCTACAGATTGTTCTGCGATTACTTGCTCCGCTGATTGTAGCGTTGCCAGCTCTTGATCGCGTTCTTCTAACTTGTAAAGTTGAGCTAAAGCACGATAGCGAAACCAACTATCCAAAGATTTTTTAATGCTCGATTCCGCATCCGGTAAGAGTTGAGCCGGATCACTCCAAATCCCATTTAAAACTTGAGCTGTTTTGACGGAAGGATCAGAATTAATTAGAGTGTTATTTGGTTCGATTAAATCTTGCCAAGTTTTGAGTGCTACATTGGTTTTGCTGCTACTTGCCTGCAAAATTCCCACTCGCAAGTCAAGTTCTTTTTTCAGCGTTGACAAATTGTCAATCGATTGTTCCAGAGCATTACTTTGGGCAAGTTTTACTGTCGATGCAGTATCTTGAGGATTGGAAATAGTGGAAGATTGAAGTTCTTTTAGTTGTGCTTGAGTTGTTGTGAGAGTTTTTTGGGTCGAGGTTCGTGCTTCTTGATACTGTGCTAAAGCTGTATCTAAAGGATTAGTACCGACAATACTATTACGAGCTGAACTTAAAGTAGAAGTAGAACTAGAACTAGAATTATTTTCCCCTTGCCACTCGGAGGCATGAAGTAGTAAATTTGTCTGATATAGTTCCAGCCGACTTTGAATTTGCGGTTCATTCCAGCTACCAAGTAAAGACAAACCGACCAAGGCGATCGCGATCGCTGTTAAAATACCTAAAAATATCCGTTTCAGTGTCATCCTGGCTTGTCCATCCCGCGCACATCCGTGCCTAAGTCTGTTCCATCTTCAATCATAGGCGTTTGTCAACGAGAGTGTCCCTGGAACTGGTAAAATTTCTCCTGGATCATCTTTTGAATCTAAAATCTAAAATCTAAAATCTAAAATCGAATGACTACTCGCGTTATCTTAGTCCGTCACGGCCAAAGCACTTACAACCTCCAACGCCGCATCCAAGGCCGTTTGGATAAATCAATTTTGACAGAAGCAGGGCGCGCCGCTGCTCTTCAAGTAGGCGAAACGCTTAGCAGTATCACCTTTGATGCCGCCTACAGCAGCCCCCTACAACGAGCAAAAGAAACAGCAGAAATTATCGTTTCGCGCTTGACAAATCCGCCACAACTCCAACCAACAGATCAATTGATGGAAATCGATTTACCTCTGTGGGAAGGGATGCTGCGTCAAGATGCGATCGATCAATTTCCTGAAGCCTATCATTGTTGGCAGAAAAATCCAGACAAATTTTCGATGAAACTGCCATCAAAGGAAGCAGAAGTCGAACATTTTCCCGTATTATCAATTTTTGCTGACGCGAGAAAGTTTTGGAAAGAACTATTATCTAAGCATAGTTCCGGTACAATTCTAGTAGTAGCTCACAATGGGATAAACCGCGCTCTGATTGCTACGGCTTCGGAAGTTTCTCCTGCTTACTATCAATCTATTCAGCAGTCAAATTGCGGAATTAGTATTATTAATTTTGGAACTTCTGCTGTTGCTAACGATGAGCAAATTGAGCAGAATAAGAAAGTTGCAGTTCAGTTGGAATCGCTGAATTTAACTACTCACACTGGAGAGATTTTTCCGAAACCTAGGGATGGAAATCGCGGGCCACGTTTATTGTTGGTACGTCACGGTGAAACTGACTGGAACCGAGCAGGTAAATTTCAAGGACAAATTGATGTACCATTGAATGATAATGGTCGAGAACAGTCTCGAAAAGCGGCCGAATTCCTAAAGAATATCAAGTTAGATTTTGCCATCAGTAGTTCGATGTTGCGCCCCAAGGAAACAGCCGAAATTATTCTCCAATATCACCCCGACTTGCAACTGGAACTCCGCGATGAGTTGAGGGAAATTAGTCACGGATTGTGGGAAGGCAAATTTGAGTCAGAAATCGAATTATCCTATCCAGGTTTGCTGGAAGAATGGAAGACATCTCCTGAAACTGTGCAAATGCCGGAAGGGGAAAATTTACAAGAAGTTTGGGAAAGGGCGATCGCATCTTGGCGAGATATTGTACAATCGGTTTCTGGTACGGGGATTGTGGTTGCTCACGATGCGATTAACAAGGCGATTCTCTGTCATTTGTTCGGTTTGGAACCGGAACATTTCTGGAAGTTTAAACAGGGAAATGGTGCGGTTAGCGTGATTGATTATCCAAATGGCCCAGAAGGTTTGCCGGTTTTGCAGGCGATGAATGTTACAACTCATTTGAGTGGTAGTGTTTTTGACCAAACTGCGGCGGGTGCACTGTAGGAATTAAGGGCATAGGGCATAGGGCATAGGGCATAGGGCATAGGGCATAGGGCATAGGGCATACTTTAATTATCTCTATTTTCTCTTTCTCTGCGCTCTCTGCGCCCTCTGTGGTTAAATAACTCTTAATGAATTTTTCTTTAGCAAGTAGGGTGCGTCGCTATCTATAATCTGCAAGTTATATCAAAAATTTCGCAGCGACGCACCCTACGGATTAACTGTGATTAAATCATTCTTAATATAATGAATTTTTACTTAGGGATAGATTTTGGTACGACGGGAGTGCGATCGACCGCGATCGACTCTAATGGTAATATACATAGTGAAAGCGAATATAATTTTGGTCCCGACGAATCAGCATCAGAATTGTCATTGCGCTGGGAGAATGCGCTGTGGGCGGTAATCGAGCAAATTCCCTTGGCAATTCGCAGTCAAGTAAGGTCGATCGCGATCGATGGCACTTCATCCACTGTTATGCTGTGTGATACCAAAGGCATACCAGTATCTGAACCAATTTTATACAACGATGGGCGCGGTGTGGCGGTACTCGATCGACTGCGGGCGATCGCACCTGCCAATCACACTGTATTAAACGCTACATCAAGTCTGGCAAAACTACTGTGGTGGTTAGAGTTCGAGAATACGGAGGACGCGGGGAGGGCGGACACAGCCCCAAGATTTTTCCTGCATCAAGCGGATTGGTTGTCCTTTTTGCTACACGGAAAATTGGGGGTTAGCGATTATCACAATGCTCTGAAATTGGGTTACGATGTTGCCAATTTGTGTTATCCCAATTGGCTGACAGAAGGAATTGCGGGTGTTTCTAAATCTTCGATCGCACCAATACTACCGCAAGTTGTGGCACCGGGAATCGCGATCGGGCCAGTGACAGCAGAAATATGCGATCGATTTGGCTTTTCCCGCGACTGTATTGTTTGTGGGGGTACTACCGATAGCATTGCAGCATTTTTAGCTAGCGGTGTCAATTCTCCGGGGGAAGCAGTAACTTCTCTCGGTTCTACTTTAGTCATCAAACTATTAAGTTATACCCGTGTAGATGATGCCAGATATGGAATTTACAGTCATCGTTTCACCTCCCCTTTACAAGGGGGGGCTGGGGGGGGGTTGTGGTTAGTCGGAGGCGCTTCTAATACCGGAGGTGCTGTGCTTAGACACTTTTTTACTGACACTGAATTAGATAATTATAGCAGACAAATTGATCCAGAGCAAGAGAGTTTGCTGGATTATTATCCATTATTAAAAAAAGGCGATCGTTTTCCCAATAACAACCCAAATTTGCTCCCTAGACTTGAACCTCGTCCTGCTAATCCTGTGGAATTTTTGCACGGTTTGCTGGAAAGTATAGCGCGGATTGAAGCGCGGGGATATGAATTATTGCAAGAGTTGGGTGCCACTCCTTTAACAAAGGTTTATACTGCTGGTGGTGGGGCAAAAAATCTGGTTTGGAGTGGGATCAGAGAGCGTTATTTAAAAGTTCCTGTGGTGACTTCGGTTCATACTGCTGCTTCTTACGGAAGTGCATTATTGGCTATGGATAATGTTAACCAATTTTAGATTGGATGTTTGTTATTTGTTTAAGAGTTTTTTATGGATTATTTTACCACAGAGAGCGCAGAGAGCGCAGAGGAAGAGAAGAGAGAGATGATATTATCGCATTTATCAAATAGACAAAGTAGGTTGGGTAGAGCGATAGCGAAACCCAACTCTTTATTTTAAATGAAGAGTTGGGTTTCGTTACTCAACCCAACCTACATATTTGGGGATTCATATCAAATCCGTTAGCATTCTATCTATAAATTTTCTCAATACTCCGATCGCACTTAAGTTCAATTGCCAAATCCACTTTAGCACCACCAGCAACCATAGACTTAATAAATAACTCTGGATGCAGGGCTTTCCAGAAATATTCCACAAACCGATTAATTTCCAACTCAGTCATTCCCGACTTCCCCCTCGCCATCATTTCCTGTTCCGCTTGATTGCGCCAAACTTGAGACATCCGATAATCTTGGGGATACAAAACTATCAATCCATCGAGGCGATGCCACAGTGGCACATAATCCCATAGTTTAGCATTCATATCACGGGCAAATTGTCGATCGCCCTCTGTGCAAATTGGAAACGGCGAACCTGCCAAAAACTCATTCAACTGTAGCTCATCCACAGGCTCCACACCCACAAACCAGCCTTCAAACAGTACAATATCCACATCAGCAACACTATCTGGCAGATCTCGATCTCCTGCACCCCCCCAAGCAGACTTATCAAATCTGGGAATTTTGATATTTTTAACTGATGTGAATTCTCCTGTTTTGCTAGCACGCAATTCGTCCAAAACAGAAATGCCCAATTCAATATCGTGAGTTCCAGGTGGCCCCCGCCAAATTAACCGTGGGTCTTGTCTTTGTAATTCTAGGCGATCGGCATAACTCAGGTAAAGGTCATCCAAAGAAAGACTGATCGTAGAATACCCCAATTTCGCCAAAATCAGCCGTAAAACCTCAGATAAAGTGGTTTTTCCCGTTCCTTGCCCTCCTAAAATCCCTTGAACTAAAGGACGTTTTAAACTTTGTGTTTCAGACGACAATTTCATTGCCAACGGTAACCAAAGATTCCACAAAATTTCCAGAAAATTAGTTGACTTTATGGGGAAAGTATGTAATATATTGAGAATAGAAAAGAATAAGTCGGTTTTGCGGTGAACAACCTCCGCCACATTCGCGGGAGTAACGCCAAAAGCAGGCGATCGCAAATCATCAGCCAGTTCCCAAAGGGCTAACTGCTCGAAATCGCGATCGGTTGGGCAATTTCCAGCTTTCCACCCTTCTAAAATTTCCACAGGCATTAAAGTCATAGTGGCCTATTCCCCAAACTCACAGCTTTCAAGTCAAAAATTATATACCAATCTTCTCAGCAATTAGGATATTTCTAATTCCTGGAAGGAGCAATATTATTCTGTTGTTCTTCTTCCTTCTTCCTTCTTCCTGAAGCGTTCCCTGAGTTGGGCCTTCTTCCTTTTCAAGAACCCAACTTGAAAGCTTCCACAAATAAATTGTAAGTCACACCAATTTTTAGAGCATTGAGCATATCCACCCACAAAGAACGCACCACAGGCTGATTGCCACCATAAACCACTCGGTTAACCAATTCAGTCAAAAACACCAACAAAGCTGCCGCGACAATATCCCAATTAGCAGATTGTCCCGCAATTGTAGAAATAGCTGTTCCCAGAAAAGTGCCGAACAACAGACTAATGACCAACAGCGAAATCCGTCGCCAAGGATTGCTCACCCAGCGTCCGAATTGCTCACCCAGAACATCAATAAATCTGTTTATTCGGGTATTCTGCATAAACAATAGTAATTAGTATTTGTTACCTATTTTTAAATCATAAAATATATGAAAATTAAAATTTACCCGATCGCGATCGGATTGTCCATCGCCCTGATGGCCGCAGTCTTCTCAAGACGAGTGGAAATCACCATCTCGAACAATTCAAATCTACCAAACAACCTGCCACGGACAGCCACCGTGATCCCCCCAGCCACTACGGCCGCCCCAAACAAAGTCATTCCAGTCAAATCCAAACCAACACCAATCCCCGTAGAACCAGAAGAGCTCAATAATGCCTCATCAATACCCACAAATGTCGAAGCCACAGGGGTTTTGCGCGTCAGCAACCGCAGCGAACATCCGGTGCGAGTAGCCCTCTTAGCCAAGAGAGAAACCGAAAAATCCTACAGCAAACCTGCACACTGGGACTTTGCACCCGGAGAAGGTAGTGGCAAAGGACTCATGCTGTCGCTTCCTCAAACCAAGCTAAAAGTCAAACAGGGAGACATTCTAGTTGTTTTCGCCCAAGATGGATCTCGGCGCTACTGGGGGCCCTACGTTGCTGGGGAAACAGCCTCCCCTGCTTGGAACAACAAAACCGGAGAATGGCAATTAATTTTGTCACCGTGAAATTCTCCCACTGTCGAATCATCAGGACACGGCACTGCCGTTTCCCTACAGTTAATCCGGGTAGGGAAACGGCACTGCCGTATCCTCCGTTGCTTGATAAACTACTCCAATCGCTGTAATTTAGCATTCCTGGGATCGATAATTTTTCGACCCAAACCAGAAAACTTAATAGCCAAATTAACCTTTTCTCCCTCACCCAGAACATGAGTAATTTCCCCCAATCCAAAAGCAGGATGAACAACTCTATCCCCCGCTTTCCAATCGATCAATTGTAGATTTTGACCTTGTTGAGAACGCCGGGAATTCGATACTAAACTATTAGTTTTCCCGTGGGAAGCAGCAGTTTTGCCAGCCTTAGTTTTCTTAGCACTTCCAGCGATAAACTCTGGCGGCAATTCCCCTAAAAATAGGGAAGGAGTACAGTGTTCGCGGAAACCTCCCCACAAACGGCGTTCGCGGGTATGAGTCAAAAATAGCAATTCGCGAGCGCGAGTGATCCCAACATAACACAAACGCCGTTCTTCTTCAATGGCTCTGGGGTCATCCAAACTGCGAAAGTTGGGAAATAAACCCTGTTCCATGCCGACTAGAAATACTACGGGAAATTCCAACCCTTTAGCAGAGTGCAGCGTCATTAGCGACACGCGGGAATCTCCTTCTTGCAAGTCATCTAAATCCGATGATAAAGATGCTTTTGACAAAAATCCGGTGAGAGTCGCTTCTTCATTTTGTTCTTCAAATTGTAGCACGGCATTGTACAATTCTCGGACGTTTTCGATGCGATTTTCAGCTTCCTCGGTTCCTTGATTTTTTAAGTCATCAATATAACCTGATTCTTCGATAATCCCTAGGACAATTTGGGAAGCTGGTAGGGTTTCAACTTGCGATTGCCAACGAGCAATCATTTCAGCAAACTTAATCATAGCTTTTGCCGATCGCCCTGCGATGGTATTCACATCAGACTCATTCTTGAGGATTTCCCACAGCGGAATACCCAATTGAGTTGCAGCGTCTTCGATTTTCCCAAATGTAGTATCGCCGATGCCACGACGGGGAGTATTGATGATGCGTTTGAGGCTCACGCTGTCGTCGGGATTGGCAAGGGTTCGCAGGTATGCTAGGATGTCCTTGATTTCTTTGCGATCGTAAAATTTCAACCCACCAACAATATTGTAGGGAATATCTAAACGCATTAATGCTTCTTCAAAGGAGCGAGATTGAGCATTGGTGCGGTAGAGAATCGCAAAATTACTCCCCTCTTCAAATTCCGAATTCTGTCGCTTCAAGGTTTGAATTTGACCAGCCACAAATTCTGCTTCATCTATTTCATTGTCAGCCCGCCAAATCGTAATCGGAGCTCCGGGATCGCGAGTGGCACGCAGAACTTTATCGATGCGTTCGGTATTGTTTTGAATTAAGTGGTTTGCGACTTCCAGGATGTTTGAGCGCGATCGATAATTCTCTTCTAATTTTACCATAGTCTGGGTTTTCTCGTCAGACAAACCATCCCCGAAATCTTCTTGAAATTCCAGCAATATGGTATAATCTGCCATGCGAAAACTGTAGATTGATTGATCGACATCACCGACTATAAAAATAGAGCGATTTTGCCACTTATCAAAGTCTTTCGGGTCTGCATTATTTGTCACCAAGAGCCGAATCAAATCAGATTGAGTGCGATTGGTATCTTGGTATTCATCAACTAAAATATGACAAAACTTTTTATGCCAATAATTTAATACTTGCTCATTTTGGCGTAAAAGTTGCACCGGAACTAGGATTAAATCATCAAAATCTAAAGCATTGTTTGCGGCTAAAGCGTCTTGGTAGCGAGTATAGACATCGGCAATTACGCGACCTCTATAATCCGGTTCTGCTAACAGGTATTCTTGGGGCGACCAACCTTTATTTTTAGCATTGCTGATGACGTATCTCACCTTTTTGGGCTCAAATTTCTTGTCATCAAGGTTGAGAGTTTTGGTGACAATTTGTTTGACCAGACTTTGAGCATCCGACTCGTCGAAAATTGAAAAATTGCGTTTCCACTGTCTGCCTTTTTCGTCTTGATATTTCTCAATGTCGTAGCGGAGAATTCGACCGCAGAGAGAGTGGAAAGTTCCCATCCAAATGTGTTTGGTAGTGTTACGATAAATTTGCGATCGCAATTTCGTTTGGACATCCGGTGCTAACTCTTCCAAAGGTTTGCCATATTCTGCTTCAGCTTGTTGAGTCGCCAGCAATTTCTCAATTCTTTCTTTCATTTCTCTGGCGGCTTTATTGGTAAATGTCACCGCCAGAATATTTTCGGGATCAACTCGATTGGTACGAATTAAGTTAGCAACTCGGTAAGTTAGAGCTCGTGTTTTGCCGGAACCGGCCCCGGCAACTACTAACAGTGGCCCGTTATAGTGTACGACTGCTTGGCGTTGAGATGGATTGAGTGTGCTGAGAAAGTCGGTAGTTTGAGTCATAATGTAGAAGGAAGAAGGAAGAAGGAAGAAGGAAAATACACCTACAGTAATAGTTTCAGTAATTCAGAATATCTTATTCATTGGTTAATACTGGCTCAATAAATAGCATAATTCTCTTTTTTTAGTTTTTTAGAAAGTTGCTTTAACAATTGCATACATTAACTGTTTTTAGATAAATGCCCAATGCCCAATGCCCAATTACCAATGCCCAATGCCCAATTACCCATTAATTTAAGTTGCTAAAAATGTAACCGTCGGGATATCTAAAAATTTCCATTGCAACATAAGATTATACCATCTATTGTATATGAGGAGAATCAAGTTTATGAATCCAATTGTCCGATCGCGCGATCGCCTTAATTTCCGCAGTCTGCTAACAGCTTTATGTTTAACCTTAACTCTCGTTAGTTTCACCGGATTGAGTCCGGCGCAGGCCGGGGAACAGCGGCTCAGAACGCTGACAGTTACTGGGCGCGGGATAGAAGCAATTCCCACAACCCAGACTCAAGTGCGTTTGGGTGTTGAGGCGCAGGGGAAAACGGCGGCCAAGGTACAGCAGGAAGTGGCAAGGCGATCGTCTGCTGTGGTAGAGTTACTGCGATCGCGCCAAGTCGAAAAACTCGAAACTGCCGGCATCACCCTCAATCCCATTTATAACTACGAAAGCAAGCCGTCACCGCAGATCACAGGCTATACGGCTACAAATACTGTCACTTTTCGCATTAATACTCAATCTGGCGGGACTTTGCTCGACGATGCGGTGAATGCCGGGGCCACACGCATTGATGGTGTGAGTTTTGTGGCGGCCGAAAGTGCGATCGAATCTGCTCGAAAACAAGCCCTCAAAACAGCAACCCAAGACGCTCAATCGCAAGCTGATGCGGTCTTGAGCGCCCTAAATCTCAAGCGGGGAGAAATTTTGAGTATTCAAGTCAATGGTGCTTCTGCGCCGCCTCCTGTGTACCGCCAAGCTGCTGCTCGTGCTACTTTTGCCGATGCTACAACGCCCGTGGTGGGAGGGGAACAACAGATTGAAGCATCGGTGACTTTGCAAATTAGTTATTGATTGCGGACGGCATTCTCATTGAACGTAAAATGCGAGATATGTTATATTTTCGACTTCTTAAGTAATAAGTGTAACATTGTTCCCGATAAAGTGTTCACTAAACGCGCTAACTCAGGAACCAGAGATGGTAAAATTCTATCTTGCTATCTTGTTGTCTGAATAACACGACCTTTTGATATTTGAGAAAGGTTGAATTAAATTAAGGGGAAAATCAAAAAACATGATCAAACTTCCATTGGTACGCACAGCATTCGCACTGGCTAGTTCAGCACTTTTAACCATCGGGGCCATGGGTTCAGCTCTAGCATTTACTTTTGACGAAACAGAAATTAATCAAGAGCGAGTAATTGCGATCGCTCAACCACGCAGTTTTGGTGGCTACCAATTACTAATTGTAGAACAAGTCTCTGACAGACGACAGTGCTGGACAGAAAGCGGCTCTAAGCCAGTGACAGTCGATCCACTATTAGTAACATTTGATTTTACTGGGATTTGCGGTCGCGCTACTGACAGTAATGGTTTTTCAATTCGCATGAGCGGCACCGATTTAGCATTAAAATATACCCTGGAATTACAGAAGGTCAACGGTGATATTTTACTCATGGGAACTCCCATTGATCTGAAAGGTGAATCGGTGATTATCGGTAGAACCAATGGTGATGCTAACGGCTTTATGAGAATAACTCTAGATCCAGCTTGGCGCTTCGCTAAAAGATCTTATCAAGGCAAGATATTAGGTCACTTCTATTTCACTACCAATCAACCTGCGCCCGGAGGTCTAGGTGGAAATACAGGCGGAAACACTGGCGGAAACACTGGTGGAAATACTGGTGGAAATACTGGTGGAAACACTGGTGGAAATACTGGCGGAAATACTGGCGGAAATACTGGGAATACTACCTTTACAGATATTGCCAATGATATTTACGCATCTGAAATCAAAGAAGCAGTCAGCCTGGGGTTTGTAGCAGGGTTTGCTCAAGATAATACTTTTAGACCAAAACTTCCTGTGACTAGAGAAGAATTGGTATCATTAGTATTAGAATCCTTGAAAACAATACCAGGGGCTAATATTAAATTTCCTGCAAGTATTTCTTCCCGTCCTTATAGCGACGTTGATATTACGCGCTGGAGTGCAGCCAAAGTTCAATTTGCGCGGGATAATAAGATAGTCAGTGGCTACAAAGATGGGACTTTTAAACCTACCCAGCCAGTTACTCGCGCCGAATTAATGGCGGTACTCCGTCGCTCAGTAGAATTTGGTTTGTCGGCGCGGGGAATGAAACCGGATTTAATTGCTAAACAGCAACCTAAAGATTTTTCGGACACTCAAAGTCATTGGGCGGCGGCGATTGTTACTCAAATGTCTGCTTATTGTTCTGTTGCTTCGTCTCTCAATGAAACTGGAAATCGGTTTGCGCCTGATAATTCTGCACAGCGTAATTATGCAGCAGCGGCTACTTTGCGAATGCTGAAGTGCGTTAAGACTCAGTAATATCAATTAATAAAAATAGGTTGGGTTTTGCGATCGCGAAACCCAACATTTCATAACCAAAGACTGAAACTTGACCTTGACGACAGCGAGGCTTTTATGAATGCCCTCCTGAATCCAACCCAACCGAATCAAGCTCTCAAAGTAGCAGCTTTGCGCTACAAACAAGTGATGCGAGATGGTACAATAGTTCGATCGCCAAACTAAGCGATCGCAAACTCTGTATATTGTCGCAAATTCGGTGGATGAAACGCCAAAACAATATCCTCCCGCGAAACCCCAGCCTGCAAAAAATCTGTCACCACTCCATCTTCTGTCCAATCTTCCTCAATCCAAATTTTTTCCTCCCGCAATCGCACATGAATAGTATTTGTCTTAATCCGTTCTTCCCCCTGCCAACCCATTACCATCAATAAATAATGGTCATGTTGTTCGTCAAAAACCAGCACATCTTCTAGCTTTGAATTAGTCAATTTTGACCCTAATTTGTAATATTCTGTCAAAATTTTCTGAATCAAATGACGATAATACTCTAATTTATCCATCGCTCAATTACCTCCATTTTGTGGTCAAAGATTAACAATTTTACCCCATTACTTTCAACAATTAACTGGGCTAATTTTTTCTGAAAACCATTTTTATAAACCGTATCTGCTACCGCTAAATATAACTCGTAATCAGATTTTTTGGCTTGTAAAACATTACGATAAATGATGTATTGACCAACTGCACCTTCTAAATCGTTGATGAAAGAGCGGCCTAAAAAACTCTTCACCTCAACAATAATTTTTCGTCCTTGCTGTTCTGCTGCGATCGACTTTTCGGCTGCAAGATCAGGATAGAGTTTATCGCCACCATATTCAAGCATATAGTTTTCAGCAACTATCAGCCAGCCATCTTTAATCAGCGCTTGCTTGACTGCATCATGGTAGATATCTTTAGCTGGCATCGCGAGTTCATTAATGTGATATTTCACATCTTAACTTAAGCGATCGACCTTCGCTGTATCCCAAAGGATCGCACATCCCATCCCCGCCCCCAACAACCCCTACAAATCCAATTACTACCGGATCAGCCCTCAAAGTAACCGAGATCGACTACAGTAAACAGAAATTATGATTGGCGGTGACTTGAGTGATTGAGACTTTAGCAACAGGAATCGCAGCAGCAGGTTCGCTGCTAGCATTAGGCGGGCTAGGCCTGGAGTTGAACTATCGCCTCCTTCCCCGTGGAAATAAACTAGAACTCACAGCCGGAGAATGGCACTTAGCCATCTCGGAAGCCAACCACTACCTTCTAGTGGGGGAAATGGAGTTCCAGAACCTCACACAGCGCTTTGAGATTATGTTGCCGGAAGTGCGCGCAGAGGTGAAACTGATCTCAGATGCCAGTTTAGATGATGTGACTTCCAAGACCAAGGTGATACCTTGCCACGAAGACGCATCAGCTAGGGCCGATGATTACTGGTTTGGCTACATCGTCAAAGCCCAAAAAGCGACGAAAATCAAAGTTTCTATAGATATTCATGGGCAAGATTTAACCAAATTGCAGTCAGCTTGGGTGCAAGTACATTTCACCACCTATGGCCCCGGCGGGCGCATCCCGAAAATCCGTCACGTCGTAGTACCACTGCAATTTCCCAACTCCGAGACAGTACCAAATGCCCGCAATGTCGGAGTTGCAGAAGTTTTGCCAATTCGTACCCACATCCTGACAGAAATAGACAATCCTGTCGAAATTGTCAAGCGTTACGTGCTACCTCGCGCCCAGAAAGGCGATATTGTCGCCCTCGCAGAAACTCCCTTAGCTTTGATGCAGGGACGTTATCGCCATCCCAGCGAAGTTAAACCTGGATGGGCTGCTAAGCGAGTTTGTTTGTTTTTCTTGCCGATGTCGAGTTTGGCGACAGCTTGCGGAATGCAGACTTTGGTGGATGTAGTAGGCCCTTGGCGGGTAGTTGCAGCATTTGCGATCGGCGCTGTAGCTAAAGTATTCGGTAAACCGGGAGTCTTTTACCAACTAGCAGGGGAACAAGCCCGGCTGATTGACGATGTTACCGGGACATTGCCTCCCTTTGACCAATTTATCGTGCTTGGGCCGGACAATCCTCAGCAAGTTGTAGAGCAAATTCAACGAGAAACTGGACTCGCGGCGGCGATCGTAGACGCTAATGACTTAAAAGCAGTTAAGATATTAGCAGCGACCTCCGATTTATCGGTAACATTTTTGGAACAAGCCTTGCGTAGCAACCCCGCAGGTAATGCAGATGAACGAACACCGGTGGTTGTAATTCGACCGTTGTCAAAGAACTCTTGAGTTGAAAATTAAAAAGGTGATTTTTAATTTTCAATCCAAGCAAGAAGGGGAGAAAAAAGAACTGTTTTGAGTTGTCAGTTATTAATTGACAACTCAAAACTCCCCTAATTCTCCCCGTTTTGAAATTTTTAATTTTTAATTTTTAACAAGCCCGCGAATTTATTCGTGGGGTCAATCCAAAATCTAAAATCCAAAATCTAAAATCGAATGACTTCATTCCCTTCCCCAAACCAAAACCAAGTTGTAATTCGCCCGTTTCAACATCGCGACATCGAGGTGATGGAACAACTTTGCGCGGAAACAACCGATGAGGCAGAAAACCCGAAGGGCGCAAGCCCAGACTTGGTATTGACTAGCAAGTTACAGCAGCTTCGGCGTTGGTACGGACTGCTAAAGATTTTGAGCCTGTTTCCCAACCCTTATCAATCACTGTTCCGGGCTCATGTTGCCGAAGAAGAGGGCATTGTTAAGGGCATAATTCAGATTTCTCCGTTCAACCGCACCCGCAGCACTTGGCGGATCGATCGCATCGGTGTTGACTCAGAAGCCCGTAGCAAAGGAATTGGTTCGATGCTACTAAGGCACTGTTTTGAAGCAGTGTGGGAAGCGCGGACATGGCTGCTGGAGGTGAATGTGGGCGACACATCAGCCCTGGCTTTGTATCGCCAAAATGGGTTTCAACCTTTGGCCCAAATGACTTATTGGACGATCGCCCCAGAACGTCTTCAAGAAATGGCCTGTGCTACCCCAGATTTGCCCAACTTGCTACCTGTGAGCAACGCCGACGCTCAATTGCTATATCAACTAGATACAGCGTCCATGCCGCCCCACGTGCGCCAAGTATTCGATCGCCATATTCAAGATTTCAAAACCAGTTTTTTAGGTGCTTTAATCGAAGGAGTCAGACAGTGGCTGGGTAAAACAGAAGTAGTCAGTGCTTACGTGTTTGAACCGCAGCGCAAAGCTGCGATCGGCTATTTTCAAATACAGTTATCCCGCAGCGGTAATGAGCCTCACGTCGCCCAATTGACCGTACACCCAGCCTACACCTGGCTGTACCCAGAACTATTGTCCCAAATGGCCCGCCTAGTCCAAGATTTTCCCGTGCAAAGTCTGCACCTAGCTTCCGCTGATTATCAGCCCGAACGAGAAGCTTATTTGGAGCAATTTGGAGCCGTGCGTGTGGAACATAGTTTGCTGATGTCGCGATCGGTCTGGCACAAATTGCGCGAGTCCAAATTGGTTTCTCTCGAAGGACTCCAGCTATCAGAAATGTTGCAAGGCTTCCAACCAACTCGCAAACCAGTACCCAGTAGGATGTCGTGGCTCGGTCCGATCGCCCCAGAAGCGGCAACCACACCTCCATCGTCCGAGGTTAAACCCCTGTTGACTGACTTAGGAAATAACCAAGTCAATCAAATTACCCCATTGAATAGTCAAAATCCTGAATCAACAGCAACAGATGATGCCAGTATTTTGCCTCTGAAACTGTCCGATTTGCCGATCGACGGTAGCTGATACAGTGTATTCCTGGTTTATAGGTACTATCAATATCGTTGTAGAGGCAGTGCCGTGTCTCTACAATAACTTCTTCCTTCTTCCTTCGCGTCCTTCGCGTCTTCGCGGTTCGTTAAAAATTGAATGTCAGACCAAAAATTGTGGATTTCAGCACTAGGACTAGATATCGGACTCAAACGAGTCGGCATCGCCGGCTGTGACGGAACAGGTTTAATCGCTACCGGTATTACAACTCTAGTGCGATCGTCATTCGATCAAGATGTAGCTTACCTCAGAGCAGTCGTTCGAGAGCGAAATGTACAAATTTTGGTATCAGGCTTACCTTACTCCCTCAGCGGAGATGTCACTGCTCAAGCCCGACAAGTACAAAAATACGCCACTCGCATCGCCACAGCCCTAGAACTGCCCCTAGAATACGTGGACGAGCGCCTGACTTCTGTCCACGCTAAGGAACTGATCCAAGCACAAGGGATTTCGCCATCACAAAACAAAGGTTTGATCGATCGCAAAGCCGCAGCCATAATATTACAGCGCTGGCTCGACGACAGAAGGCAAAAATAGTCAGAAGGAAGAAGGAAGAAGGAAGAAGGAAGAAGGAAGAAGGAAGAAGGAAGAAGGAAGAAGACCCTTCGACTTCGCTCAGTGTCCAATGCCCAATTCCCAATGCCCAATTCCCAATGCCCAATTCCCAATTCCCAATTCCCCATGCCCCATTAGCAATTTCGCAGCCAGCTTCACAAGGCGTGATATCCTAGTTGTGCAAGTTTGTTACCAGAAAATTGGGTCTAAAGCCCCGTGCTTTGAGCATCGGCTTCTGCTGCTATAATTGTAGTGGTTGGAAATCCCCTGGTGGTGGCTTGTTCAGACTCCTTGAAACAGAAAGTAGGACTTAGACCTGCAAAATATTGGGTAGCGAAAGCCAAGAAAAACATAGCTAGGGGAAATAAATAAGTACCCAAAAAACCGAAACAGTAATTAGTTCAATCTAACAGTACCTAAGGGCATTAGGAATCTGCCTCGCAAGAGGGAAAGCGTGGGGAGAAGACTGCCTCTACTATAAAAGGGAAGCCTGATATAGCAAGTGGACTTCTGTGAACCATGAACAAGAATCCCCGTGCCTTTAGGTCGGGGAGTATGTCAACAACACCTGTAACCGTTGACTACGGTCGAAAAATCCCCAGTCAACTCGGTACTGAAGAAGGAAAATTAAGATACACGCGATGTCCTCATCCCCATACCGCAAAGAGAATGGCAAATCCGACCCAGTTTCCGTCACCCTGACTGACGAATTTGGACGATCGCTGACTTGCAACATAGAATATTCTATGGATTTAGAAGGTCAAGAATACGCCTTATTGCTTCCCATTGACTCCCCAGTAGAAATTTTTACTTGGAACGGAGACGACGCAGACGAAGCAGCAATTCCAGTAGAAGACCAGACCGAAATTGACAAAATTTTTGATACCGCTAGAGTTGTACTGCAAGAGCAGAACTTGACACTCCGGCGCACCGCCGTTACTCTGACGGTGATTGGCGACTTGCCAGATTTTCCCGACGAGGATTTGGAGCCTGATGCCGATCCAGATGACGAATCGGATTTCGAGGAATTGATGTGGTTGACCAGCTTCTATCACGAAGAACAGGAATATGCCATTTATACACCTCTTGACCCATTCTTTATCTTGGCTAGAATGAATGACGGTAAGCCAGAATTGCTCTCGGAAGAAGAGTTTGAAAGACTGGAACCTATGTTACCGATGCTGGAAGACCAGTTCTTTGACGATGACGAGCTTGATTAGATCTTAATTGAAGGCAGAAGGGATTATGGATCAAGAACAACTGACAAAAGACAGCGCGCGCGAGGGTCGAAAAGGTACTCCGCAAGTTTCTAAATGGTTGTTTTATCTGGCGTTGCTGCCGGCAATTTGGGGGGTCTGTGCTTGGCAGGGCTGGGCTTGGTGGAGCTGGGCTTCCGCGCCTCCAAAACTAGCTGCTGAGTCAACTACCCCATCAGATGCAACTGCTGTTTCTATCCAAATCCCTGAAGGTACTTCTAGTCAAAAAATCGGGCGGGATTTGGAAGCTGCGGGGTTAATCCGATCGGCATCCGCATGGAATATGTGGGCGCGATGGTTGACTCTCCAAAACCGCGAGGGAGGTTTTAAATCAGGGACTTACCAATTGTCCCCAACTCAGCCACTAAGTGCTGTTGCTGACAAACTTTGGAAAGGTGAAGTCGTACAGCAGAGTTTCACAATTCCCGAAGGGTGGTCACTCACCCAAATGAGTGCTTATTTTGAAGCACAAGGTTTTTTCCCAGCTAAGAGTTTTATGGCGGCGGTGAGTCAAGTTCCCTACGCTCAATACCCTTGGCTACCGAGTGGTTTACCTCATTTGGAAGGCTTTTTGTACCCGGATACTTATCAGCTAGATGGGGATGCTGTCACCCCGGAAGCAGTGATCAAACAAATGCTCGGCCGTTTCGAGCAGATAGCTCTGCCGGTCTATCAAAAAAATCAGAAGAATACTAAGCTGGATTTGAAAGAGTGGGTCACTTTGGCAAGTATTGTGGAAAAAGAAGCTGTGGTTGCGAGTGAGCGTAATCGCATTTCTGGGGTATTCAACAGTCGTCTGAAAAAAGGTATGCCGTTGGGTTCCGATCCGACAGTTGAATATGCTCTCGGTATCCGGCAAACTAAGGAGAAACCTCTGACTTTTAAGCAGGTGGAAACGCCTTCTCCTTATAACACTTATATAAATGTAGGACTACCACCAACTCCGATCGCAGCTCCGGGAATCGCTAGTCTGGAAGCGACTCTGGCTCCTGAAAACACTGAATATCTGTATTTTATGGCGCGGTATGACGGCACTCACATTTTTAGTCGCACTTTGGCGGAACACAATGCTGCTGTGGCTCAAATTGACCAAAAAGTGCGATCGGGCCAATAGCAGAATTGGGAATTGGGCATAGGGCATAGGGCATAGGGCATAGGGAATGTATTACTTGTTATTTATTGCTTCTTTTTTATTGGTGATAATTACCAATTACCAATTACCAATTCCCAATCTAAAATCTAAAATCTAAAATCTAAAATAATTATGTCTTGGGGTAAACTACTACAGCCAGATTTAGTTCTCGGCACTGCTGTCGTGAATTTAACGGCTGATATTCTTCAGAAATATCAGATAAAAGGATTAGTGTTGGATGTGGATGAAACTCTCGTCCCCATCACAGCAGCAAATGCTTCTCCCGAACTCAGTTTGTGGGTGGAAGAGATTAAACCGGTGGTATCAGTATGGTTAGCAAGCAATAATTTAAGTCAAAATCGGATTGGTCGAATTGCTGATTCTTTGAATCTACCTTACATCACTGGCGCTGCTAAACCCTCGCGCCGCAAACTACGCAGAGCACTGGATGCGATGGATTTGCCGGTGGAACAAGTGGCGATGGTGGGCGATCGGCTTTTTACTGATGTTTTAGCCGGTAATCGTTTGGGTATGTTCACTATTTTAGTAGAACCAATGGTGGATGCTGGGGATGCGGTGCGGAAATTCCCCGTGCGCTCTTTTGAAGTCTGGGTTTCTCAAGCTTTGGGCGCATCTCTCAAAATCAAAGATTAGAAATGGGAATTGGAAATTGGGCATCGGGCATCGGGCATCGGGCATCGGGCATCGGGCATTGCGAATTGGTAATTAGGAATTGGGAATTGGTAAGTAATGACAACAGACAACAGTCAACAGTCAACAGTCAACAGACAACAAATTAAAACTAAAACTATTGTTGTTAAAATAGGAACTTCGACACTTACGCGATCGGCTACAGGAAACCTAGCCCTTTCCACCATTGCTACATTAGTCGAAGTTTTGGCTAATTTGCGACAACAAGGACATCAAGTAGTCTTGGTTTCTTCCGGTGCCGTTGGAGTTGGCTGCGCGCGCTTAGGTTTGACCGAACGCCCGCGAAATATTGCTCTGAAACAAGCTGTAGCCGCCGTAGGACAAGGGCGGCTGATGCGGGTGTACGATGACTTGTTTACCACACTCCAACAGCCGATCGCCCAAGTTTTGCTAACTCGCCGTGATTTAGTGCACCGCAACAGCTATGTTAATGCTTCCAATACCTTTGGACAACTGTTGCGATTAGGCGTTATTCCGATCGTCAACGAGAACGATACAGTAGCAGTAGACGAACTAAAATTCGGTGATAACGACACACTTTCAGCATTAGTAGCCAGTTTAGTCGAAGCAGATTGGTTGTTCGTGCTCACAGATGTCGATCGACTCTACTCAGCCGATCCCCGCAGCAATCCCGACGCACAGCCGATCGCCCTAGTCCAAAGTATGGCACAACTCACAGAATTTCAAGTACAAACCGGAGATTCCCGCAGCGGTTGGGGCACCGGCGGAATGGTAACAAAAATTGAAGCAGCCAGAATAGCCACAGCATCAGGAGTCCGCACAGTCATCACCGACGGCTGCTTTCCCGCTAATATTCAAAAAATCATCAACGGAGAGTCCATCGGCACCCAATTCGAGCCTCAACCACGCCCTGTCAACGCCCGCAAACACTGGATAGCCAACGTGTTAATTCCCGCTGGTAAACTGTACTTAGATGCGGGTGCTGTCAACGCCATTGCTCAAGGTGGAAAATCACTTTTAGCCGCCGGGATTTCGCAAATAGAAGGAGAGTTTCAAGCAGAAGATGCCGTGCGTTTGTGCGACACTGAAGGCAAAGAAATTGCTAGAGGACTTGTGAATTATCACAGTTTGGAATTGAGACAAATTCAGGGTTCCAAGTCAGATAAAATTGCGGAGATTTTAGGTTATGCAGGTGTAGAAACAGTGGTTCACAGAGATAATTTAGTAATTGTTTAAGTCAGCATAGAGGAGACGGCATTGCCGTCTCCTGATTTTCTTATCATGAAAACTCAAAACATTCGATAGGCGAATCAAAGCCAGAAAATGAAGCCATTTGCAGCACAGTATTGCAAGAATTAGTTTTAGCATGCCCGAATAGCTCATTCATCGCTTCAGTAAATAGTTCAAATACTTTTTCAGCTAATTCTAAAGCTTGTTGATTTTCCAAATCAGTAATTTTTATCTCTTTGAGAAGTTGCAACATTTCAGGTGTATTTAAAACGCGATGATTTTCCAAATACACATAACCACCTCCAAAATAGACATATTCTCTTTTAGTAATTTGCTGTAATTCCATTACTACTTCCAGCGCCGCCTCAAAAAAAACTGTCGCCGTTCCTTCCAGAACTTCGACTAACACTAATTTTTGAATAGGAGATGCTTCAAAAGCATAGCGTTCGAGGGCCGAACAGAGCGATCGCGTTTTTTTAGTTTCTTCACCCCAAAGCAGTCTAAAATCCCCATAACTCATTGATCTATTAAATCCCAGTTCCTTCAGATATTCCAGATAACCTTGCCAGTAATAGTTTTCTGTGTAAGTGTATTTATTGATCAGTTCCTGAACTTTGTGATTGCTGGAAGAATCTCGGAGGACATACTTGTTTAAATCGCTCAATCCCACAGCCAAAGGATCGAGTACAGGTGCAAAAATTAGTCTTTGATTCGGGTGGATATTTTTATTGGCTATAAATTCAAATAAAGGCAATTTCGCAAACTCTTGCTTTTTTTGTTCAATGAATGCTATAACTTCTTCCATAGCTGTCTTTTTTTAAGCACTGCTTTTAAGATAATGTTAATGCCTTTTTATATTATCTATGTTTGCAGCATAGGTCGCAGTGTTTGCAATCATACATATTTGTATTTGACATCATAATAAATTGTGATTTGCATCATGTTATACAGTAAATTAAAGCCGTCCTATAAGGACGGGGCTTTAGACCCAAATTTTTGGTAAGTCATAATTGCCTTTGGGTGCGTTCTGAGTTAATCTATTTTTGGATCAGTTAAGAAAAATCTAGGAGCTCAGCTTGGAACGCACTTTTTTAGCGATTAAACCCGATGGCGTACAACGCGGACTCGTCGGCGAAATTATCGGTCGTTTTGAAGCCAAAGGCTTTACGCTAGTTGGCATGAAACTAATCACGGCGACTCGCGAATTGGCCGAACAGCACTACGGAGTCCACAAAGAAAGACCGTTTTTTGCTGGATTGGTAAACTTCATCACTTCAGGCCCGATGGTGGCTATGGTGTGGGAAGGCGAAGGTGTTGTGGCCTCGGCGAGAAAAATCATTGGTGCAACCAATCCTCTGAATTCCGAACCAGGGACAATTCGCGGTGATTTGGCTGTGAATGTCGGCCGCAATATTATTCATGGTTCTGATGCTGTGGAAACTGCGAATGAGGAAATTAGCCTCTGGTTTAAGGATGAAGAATTAAGTGCTTGGACACCTTGTTTAACTCCTTGGATTGTTGAGTAGAATCGAAAATAATATGGTAGGGACACGGCAGTGCCGTGTCCTGATTTTGGCTACTAAAAATAGTGGACTAGACAATGCTTGGAATATTGATCCTATTCTACAGAATTATTATTACCAAAAAACTGGGTCTAAAGCCCCTTCTTCAGTGGCCGGCTTTAATTCGAG
>NZ_JAKJHX010000078.1 GCF_021648855.1 Tychonema litorale BBK16
CCGTCTCCTAATTTCGGCAACTAACTAATAATTCCGATGCTACCGGATTTGATATGACATATGTAAGTGGCTGGTCAAATTTGGTTTGAGTTGCGAATTAGCCCATTGTAATCGATTCTGACTGTTCCATTGCGAGAAACAGTAACAACGCTTTCTATCCTAAAGACAGATGAACCAGGCCTGCTTCCTTTAAAAGAAAAAGTCCAAGTACCATCACCATTGTCCACAAAGGGTGATTCCGAAGAAACACCGTGCATAGAAGCTTCAGCTCGATATTGACCCAAGCCACCGTTAGCAGATTCTGCTGCTTGACGGGCTAGGTTTTTCGCCCGATTCAACTCAATATTATTGGAAACAATTTTGATCTCGTCGAATTCACCTGGAGGAGAAGGATTAGCATTACTCATTGTAGGTGAGACTCCAACAGTTACCACGGATAATGCTAGTAGAGAAAGAAGCCGAATGTTTGGTTTCATATTGCAGACCGACTTATACTGTTGTCAGATATACAAGATGTGTACAAAAAAATCCGGTCACTACAAAAAATTGTTTAATCGGTCGTAAGATTAAAGGAACCGCGAAGACGCGAAGGACGCAAAGGAAGAGAAAGAAAGAGACACCGTTCTTCCTTCGCGCTCTTCGTGTCTTCGCGGTTCGTTACTCCTTCTGTCTTCTGCTTTAATTTTTAATTTTCACTTTGGAATCAACCGTAGCTTCTCCATCATTTAAATAGCGATAACTCATCCGAGAAATATCGCGAATCAAACTTTGAGCGGGCTTCTCAGTCTCCGGGGGATGCTTCACCATTACCGCCACCAAATAACGCTTACCATTCGGTAAATCCACCATCCCTGCATCCGCGAGCAAAGTATTAATATTGCCAGTTTTGTGAGCAATAATTGCCTCCTCCCCCAAACCTTTTGGTAACAAACTATCATTCTTAGTTTGCTGCATAATTTGAAAAATACGATCGCGCGATTTGACCGAAACCAAATTACCGCGATCGATCTGAGCGATAATATTAATCAAATCCTTTGGACTGGTAGTATTCGTTCCCTCCAAATCCGGCAACTTATTGTTCAGTACCGTCGCCCTCAAACCCCAGGTTGCAAAGTGCTGATTCAAAACTTCAGCACCTCCCAACAAATTAATCATCATATTTGTCGCGGTATTGTCGCTGACAACAATCATCTTTCTCGCAACTTCCAAAGCGGAATACTTCTTACCCGGAGTGTCATCTTGCATTTCCCCGGAACCACCCGCAATGTCTTCGGCGCGCAGGGTCAACATTTGATCTAATCGCACTTTTCCCTCATCTACAGCTTGGAAAAAGGCTACTAAAATCGGCACTTTTATTGTACTAGCTGAAGCAAAAGTAACGTCGCCATTAAAATTTAGGTAGCTTCCACTATCTACATCAACCAGAAATATTCCTGCTGTCAAAGTAGGATTTTCGGTTGCCAAAACCTGAATTTGGGTTTTGAGGGCTGCTAATTCTTGATTTAGTTGGAGTGCAGGCGGGGCTGCAACTGTAGCATTGGCGCTATCAGTTTCTGCTTGGGTTTTTTCCCCGTCGGCGATCGCGTTTTTTTGTTCTTGTGCAGTTACGCCCGATCGACTCACAGCATTCACCACTGACATCATTGTCCCGCAAATCACCGCCATCCCAACTCCCAAAATCAACAACCGAGTAGCATATACCAGCGATGGCGTAGTTGGTGCTGTTGGCTTTTTGCGGGCTTTTTCGATTACTTGGGGACGTGGTTTCGGGGCTGATTGTTTTTTGACATTTGGGGGCGTTTTAGTCTCTGCAATAGGCTCTGAAGGTGGCTGGAAGCGATTTGCAGGACGGGGTGCAGGGATAGTTGGTGGTATTGGCTGGATGTCGGGATTACTGGCCGCACTAAGATTTTCCGATGGAGGCCCTGGATCGAATAAATCGATCGCAGCAAGGCCTTTTTTGCGAGATTGACGGCCCTTGGACTGGGGAGTTGGGCTTTTTCCCAGTTTTTTACCAGTAATTGCCGATGGGGGATTGAATAAAAAGTCTGATGGGTTAACTTCTGCGGAATTAGTGGAAGCAGAGGAATTGGCTCTCTTTCTGGTAGTGCTTAGTGGTTGCAAGGGTAAAGTCGAAGGTAATGTAGCTTTAGTGGAAACTTCCGGTTGTGGTTTCTGGGATTTGGCAGAATTACGACGAGGTGACTTACTAGACTGATTCGCTTTTCCCGACTGAGGTGGCTGGGAATCGGATTCGCTAGAAGATATTGAGGAGAGAACTGATAATATCGATCGCTTTGGAAATCGTTCTGTCACGTTTAACTCCTTCACCACTATAGACTTTTAAATTGAGATTTTCTAAGGTTGTCCGTTATCTTTTCTGTTATTTACCCCTGAGTGTCGCCCGGACAATCTGGCAACGCCCCATCCAGACTATCAGAAACTGGAGCGATCGCACAGGTTTTCAATGCCCATTCTATTTGCCGCAGGGTACCGCGCAACATGGCGACTTCATCAACAGTCGGATAGGCGCGATTGTACAAATGACGAAATTTTGCCATCCGGCTGGCTGCTGTGTGGGGATGCAAGTATCCTATTTTTAATAACACAGTTTCGAGTTTTTGGTAATATCCCTCCAGATTGTCAAAGGTAGCAGAAGCATCTTCTTCATTCCCCCTTGGGGGAGGTTCCTGATTTTCCCCCAATGGGGGAGGTAGGGGGGGGTTGACTTGGAGGGAGGGATTGACAACTGACTTATATAGTTCGTAACAACAGACAGCAACGGCTTGGGCGAGATTGAGGGATGTGTAAGCATCGCTGGAGGGAATGCGGATCAGGCGCTGAGCGTAGTTTAATTCGGCGTTAGTTAAACCGCAGTCTTCTCGACCAAAAATTAGGGCGCTGGGGGCTTCTAGGAGCCAAGGTAGGGCATCTGCGGGGTCTTCTCGTTTTGTGGCGATCGGGCGATCGTCTCCTGTAGTTGCGATCGCCCTTGTACAGCCTACCAAAGCTGCGGGCAAACTCTCAACAACTCTGGCATTTTCCAATATATCGGCGGCGCGCACAGCCATCAGTCGAGCTTCTTCCCCTAAATGATCGCACTGGGGATTGACCAAAATTAATTGGTGCAAACCCATATTTTTCATCACGCGGGCCACTGAACCCACATTCAAAGGGCCTGCGGGTTCGACTAGAATAATTCGGATGTTGGCATTGGCCGTTTGGAGCATTTAATTTGTTAATAATCTATTGTCAAAACTAGCATGGCTAAGCAACGAGCGAAATCCGATTTACCGACGAAAATGTGCCCGGTGTGCGATCGACCTTTTACTTGGCGCAAAAAATGGGCTGACTGCTGGGATGAAGTAAAATATTGCTCGGATCGCTGTCGCCGCCGTCGCAATTCCACCGAAAGTTAAGAATCTCTTGCCATTTGCAAAACCGAGGTTAAGATTGCAAAGGAAAAATTTTAGGTTAGTTAGACAGTATGGCATCGCAACAGATACAACCAAAGCTAGTTATTCACGGCGGTGCCGGCAATTCTCTTCAGGGTAAGGGCGGACTTGAAGCGGTGCGTAAATCGCTATACAAGGTGTTGGAAGAAGTTTATCCGATGCTGAAAGACGGTGCGAGTGCCATAGATGCAGTGGTGCGTGGCTGTCGGTTGTTGGAAGATGATCCTCGCTTCAATGCTGGTACCGGTTCCGTGGTGCAGTCGGATGGTCAAATTCGGATGAGTGCTGCGCTGATGGATGGTTTTGTGCAACGTTTCAGCGGGGCGATTAATGTTTCTCGTGTTCAACATCCGATCGAACTTGCTAAATTTTTGCAGACTTCGGACGATCGGGTACTCTCAGATTATGGCTCAGCGGAATTGCTACGTGAACTTCAATTGCCGATTTACGATCCGATGACGGATTTGCGTTTGCATGAGTGGATGGAGGAACGCAAAGGTAATTTTAGCAGAGCAATGGCTGGAGTTGTTGCTGAACCGGCGGGAGTTGGGACGATCGGAGTCGTAGCTTTGGATGCTGAGGGGCGTTTGGCTGCGGGTACTTCGACTGGCGGCAAGGGTTTTGAGCGGATTGGGCGGGTGAGCGATTCTGCGATGCCGGCGGGGAATTACGCAACTGGGAGTGCGGCGGTAAGTTGCACAGGAATTGGCGAACACATTATGGATGAATGTTTGGCTGCCAAAATTGTGATTCGGGTGACGGATGGTTTTAGTTTGAAAGCTGCTTTAGAGCGTTCTTTTGCGGAAGCTGAGTCTCGCCAACGGGATTTTGGGGCAATTGGAATTGATGCTAGTGGTGCGATCGGCTGTGGTAAAACTAGCGATATACTTCTGGGTGCTTTTCACAACGGTATGGAAATGGGCGATACTTTGGAAATGAGCAAGGGAACTCTCATTTTTATTGCTTAAAAAGGCGAGTGGTAGCCAGATCCGCGACTTCGCAGAAGTTATCTGGGATCTGGCTCGGCGTTAATTTAATATCATGTCCGGTTGCGTCGTTCCGCTATCATAGTTTTTTGTATTGGCTCTGAATCTATTTTAACAAAGATCGCCTTCAGTAGAATTTGATAGTAAGGTATGCTGAAGAAATCAACATTCATAAAAAAATGATAATAAAATTATGTTAAGGTGTAAAGGTGTAAGGCCATGATTCCAGAATTTGACGAGCATGGCAACTTGCCACCAGGAGTGTATTGGGCAGAATGGGAAGAGTTCAAAGAGCGATTTGGCACAACACCGCGTCGCAGTCGTATGATAGATGGATTGCAAATGGCAATGGAGCAACTAAAAGCAGCAGGATGCAGGACAATTTACATCAATGGTAGCTTTGTTACTAGCAAACTAGCTCCTCAAGACTTTGATGCCTGTTGGGATAGAGAGGATGTGGATATGAATTATCTAAAAACTCAGGCTCCTCGACTGAGAAATTATGCAGACCGAGCTGCTCAAAAAGCTTTTTATCGCGGTGAGATTTTTCCATCTGACCAACCAGTCGGTAGTTACGATATAACTTCCTATGAATTGTTTCAGCGGGATAGAGAGCGAAATCCTAAAGGAATTATTGCTATAGATTTAGTCAGGTGGTCGCCATGATTAGAAATGAAAATCAATATGAATGTACGCAAGAGTTACTGAAGAGATGTGAATATACGCTAGCCCAATATGACGCACAAGATGAAGAGGTAAAACAGAACGATCCTTGGTGGTCAGCGATGCGCGAATCGATGCAAAGTCATTTGGATGCTTTCAAGGCAGAAATAGCTGAATATGAAAGATTGCTGACTTTGGATCGCACCAAAGATTTCAGAATTGAAGTAGACTCGATTTTAGAAATGCCGAGGGTTTTAATTAAGGCTCGGATTGCTGCCCAAATGAGTCAAAAGGAACTTGCGGATAGGCTGGGACTTGAAGAAAGCCGAATTAAACAATACGAAGATTCAGATTATCAATGTGCCAGTTGGGTGGAAATTATCGATATTACTGAAGCCTTAGCTGTGGAGCTGAAAATAGCGAGTTTTGTTGTTGACTTTCAGGAGATGGAAATTAGAAAAAAATCTCTAGCAGAGCTTGTGGAACGACAGCGAAAGAAGTTAGAACTTAATAACCAGAGAGTTGAGAGATAGTCATTAATAACTTAATCATCACCAATCACCTCAACCATTCAACCATCTTAAATCCGCAGTTGCCAAAGTTTAACATTACCATTCTCCCCACCGCTGACCAAAGTTTCGCCCAAAAGCCCGATCGCCACTGCGGAAATAGGACTAGAATTTCCTTCCAAAGTGTGCATCAACTCCCCGCCAAAATTCCAAATTCTCACAGCACCATCAAAACAACCCACAGCAAAATATTTCCCATCAGGACTAATTACAGCCGCTGAAGTAATCCGAATTCCCGTTTGCAAGGAATGCAATAATTCCCCTGTTTGCAAATTCCACAAGTTAATACTTTTACCACTGTGGCTAACCAGAATTCGACTATCGGGAGCAATCGCCACATAATTTTCACTCCCAAAAGTTCCCCGCACTTCGCCACTAGGAAGTTCCCACATCGTGACTGTAGCGCGACAGAAACCACTGGCTGCATTCAACCCGCTGGCTACTAGCATTTTGCCGTTGGGACTCAGGGCGATCGCACTAATATCATCCCCTTGATAGCCTTCCAAAACTTGCAGCAATTGACCACTATTCAAGTGCTGAAGCTTGACAGTGCCTCTGGTAGTGCCGATCGCCAAAATTTGCCAATCTAAGCTCACAGCCACTGATTCATGGCGATGTACGTCTGCCAAACGCTTCAGCAGTTGGCCATTTTGCAAGTTCCAGAGTTTGACACTCCCCGCGCGCGATCGGGTCAACAGCGTTTTGCTGGCGGGGCTGAAAGCAACTAGCAAAACCGCCGTTGAATGTCCCGAAATCGTCCGCAGCAATTCGCCACTGTGCAAACTCCAAACCTTCACTGTACTGTCATGAGAACCCGTGGCGAGATATTGTCCGTCGGGACTGATAGCGACAGACAAAATGCTGTCTGAATGGTGGAGAGTGGCTTTTAAGCTGACGCCTGTTAAGGTTTTTGGCTGCGTTTTATACCCGGCTATTTCCAGCCAGTCGATCGCATCTCGCCAATTTGTCAAAGCATTTCTGGGTCTATTTGTCAAGAATTCTAGATATCGGTACAAAGTTTTGGACAAATCAACTTCTACACCTTTGGTTTGTTTATTCAGAAGTATCGAAATTTCGGCGGGGCTGTAGCCGCACAACAACCCACAGAGATGGCGCTTTTCTACTGGTGTTAGCCCTCTTCTGGTGTGGGGCGCGAATTGTTGTTTGGCATTTGCTAAGTCGCTGTAAAGCTTTTGGGTATCCCAGTCGTTGCTGGCGCGTGCAAATGGTTCTTCGGGTGAATCGGGGGTGGAGGGCATCATTTGCGGCAGTCGCGATCGAGTTCCTAGTCAAATTCCTAACCAAAATCCTAACATTCGCTGTGTGCGATCGGACTGGATTCACCACTAATCTATTTCTAACACAGCAAACACCGAAAAGAGTTTCCGGTTAAAAATTCCTTTTAATCATAACCTTTACAGTTTGCAAAATAACTATACATTAACGGAGAAATAGAAAATGTCTGCAATTGCAATTACCTTATTTTTTGTTCTGGGTTTTGTTTTAAGTTTAGTTGGTAGCATTTGGGGATTAGTTCAAGCATTTCAAGAAGACGTTGTTTGGGGATTACTTTACTTGATTGTACCATTTGCGGGATTCGTTTTTTATGCCAAAAAATGGAGCAATCTCAAAATCAGAAAAACCTTTTTAATTCAATGTGCAGGATTGTTCATGTTTGTATTGGGAAGCATTACTACAGCAATTTTTCCACCCGCATCTGTGCCTGTGGATCAGGGTTCTAACGAGCAATCGCCTTCTGCTTTTCCTTCGGATTTCAACACTTCCCCGTCACCTGGTGTCAAACCAAAACCATCTCCTTAAGTTTCTGTCGCATTGAGTGCCGAACCCAATTCGGCTCTGATTGCTGCTAAACAACATGAATCTAAGCAGTTTATTTGAAAAATAATCGTTACTTACGATTTAGTTTCCAGTCAAAATCCTAGCTGAAATCCTAACATTCAATTAAAACGGAGAAACACAAAATGTCTGAAATTGCGATTGCCTTATTTTTCCTTCTGGGTTTGCTTTTAGCTACTGTTGGCTATATCTGGGGATTAGTTCAAGCTTTCCAAGAAGAAGTAGTTTGGGGATTACTTTACTGGTTTATTCCATTTGCTGCATTAGTTTTTTATATTAAAAAATGGAGCAATAAAAGGATCCGAAAAACATTCTTGATTCAACTTGCTGCATGGCCAATGTTTTTATTGTCAGGTATTATTACTATGGTAAGTTATGGCACAGAGCTGGCAAAATTAGCTCAATCTGGAACTGTAACCGTAAACCAAGGATCTAGTGAGCAATCCTCCTCTTCTTTTCCTTCGGATTTGAGTATTTCTTCATCACCAAGTCAAGAACAATCTCCACCAAGTCAAGAACAATCTCCTAGCGCAGAGTCGTCTACTGAACTTTCGCCATCACCTATTCCTGAGCCTACTTCTGGTACTGTTGGTGTTCAACAAGGTGACTTCAAACAATTGATGAAACTCGGCTATGCCTACTACGGTCAGGGAGACTATCAAACGGCTTTAATCAACTTTAATAAAGCTTTACAGGTACGTCCGGGCAATGCTTATGCTGTCAAAGCTATTGAAAACACCAAAATTGCGATCGCGCAGAAAAGAGTCAAATAATCTACATCCACATTCACTTAAAGAGGTTCATATTATCAAGATTGATGCACTTAGATTCAAGAAACCGGGTTTTTTGCCAAATCGCCGGCTGAAACGAAGTATTTCGTAGGAAAACCCGGTTTCTGGGCTGCAACAATCATGACTTTTATGAGGTTAATCAATGACATTTATGAATTGACCTAACCAGAAAACTGTTGAATAATTGTAGCTAATAACATAGCTGTAAAAATTGACAACGAATAAAAACCTGAATCAACTAATGACACATGAGGAAATATGAATAAACGAATCCTGAAGAAAATTGTTTTTTTATTAATTGCTTCCTTGAGCTTATTTTTCGCCACAGTCACTCATGTAGCTGCCCAAGCAGCACCTTTTTACTGGGAAAATGTTAACGTTGCAATCGATGTTCAGACGAACGGAGATATGTTGGTTACGGAAACTCAAAAATATGTGTTTACAGGCAACTACACTAATCAAAGGTCTCGCTATATTCCTTTGGATAAGGTTGGTGAAATTAAAGATGTGACAGTTGCCGAAAATAATCAGATAATTCCTAGTACCACTGGGATTGAAAACAATCAAATTTGGATTCGTTGGCAACATGAATTGAAACCACCAGAGTCACATACTTTTGTCGTGAAATATCGTGTAGTAGGCGGATTGCAGGTTAATGGTGAGAATACTCAAGTTTATTGGAAAGCTATTTGGTCTGATCGCAAATCTCCGATCAATGCCGCGAAGGTTACAGTGCAATTACCCGAAGTTTTGTCAGGTAAAGTTCTCTCGTTTACGAGTTTAGGTACCACCGCAATCCCTCGTCAAGTAGATCCTAAAACCTTTGAATTTGTGGCAAATCAGCCTATTCAACCCAAACAAGAATTAGAAGTCCAGATCGCATTTCCCAAACAAATTCTCAACCTACCTGAACCTTCTTCGCGGTTCAATAATTCCATATGACTTGGTTAATTTGTCTAGGACTATGTATCTCTCTCGCTAGGGGAAATCGACCTCACAAGTTACCTCACTTCTGTAAAAAATAGCAATTAATGGAGTCGATACCTCACATGAAAATTATTAAAAACACACCAGAAATTCTCGAATTTAATATATATAAAAAACAATGGGGTTTTCTGCTGAGAGCCATTAGCGGCTTATTTTTTGCAATTCCTATTTGCTTAGCGTTTGTTTGGGTAGTCTTGTCTTCGGGAACGGCAAAACTTTCTTGCACGAAGCTTGAGCCAACAATAGCAGCTTGCGAGCTCGGCACGTCAACTTTTATCGGATTAATACAAAATAGATCAACTTCGATAGATAGAGTCCAAAGTGCTATTCTTGAGACAGTGAATACTACCGATAGTGATGGTAACTCAATTTCAAAGAAGCAAGTATTTCTTGTAACTAACAAAGAAAAGATTGAGCTACCCAATCAATTTAATGATGGGGATACAAAGTTAATTAATAAGTACCTACAAATTGCCGTCGGAGGATTAGTAATAGAAAAAGATGATCGGCTTAAAACTTTCACTTTCATGCTTTCAGCAAGCACTATAGGAGTCGTTTTAATACTTGTTATAGTAGGAGTTGCGATACTTGACGAAAATATTCCTCTTAAAACTTGCATTTTTGATAAAAATACTGGCGTAGTAACTATTAAAAATAACTGGGGAATTCGAGTTAGTAAGCAATTACAAGAAATTTACCAAGTCGAATTGGCAGAGACAGAAGATAGCGACGAAAATAAATCATACGAGGTGCGTTTGCTTATGAATGGGGGCGATAGCCTATCTTTAGGCAATAGTGGCGATCGGAAAGAGCAAGAAGAAATGGCTGATTTGATTCGCAGATTCCTCGACGGGCAGTCTGAATTAATAATCAACGATTAATGACTATCTAAAAAATTTTGTAAGAATCGTAAATCAATTATATCGGAGCTGATACCTAACATGAAAGTTATTCAAAAAACGGAAGATATTCTAGAGCTTGATGATCGAGAAGAAGGGAGTTTTATGGCGATAATTTTTACCGGGTTTGGTATGAATTTTTTAGGATTTATTCTATTGATAATGACACTCGTCACGATTTCTGCTCCTGGAGTGGAAAGACTTTCATGCAAAAAGATTGAGCGAACGATCGCAACTTGCGAAATCAGCACGTCAAGTGTTATGGGATTAGTGAAAGGTGAATCAACTTCGATCGAGGGAGTCCAAAAAGCTAAAGTTGATACAATAAATAGTACCAATAGCGAGGGAAATTCGACTTCTAAGCAGCAGATGTCTCTTGTGACAAAGCAAGAAAGTATTACCCTAGCCGATCGATTTTCTGGGGAGGATGCAGAGTTGTTCAATAAATATATACAAACTGCTGTCGGAGGATTAATAATAGAAAAAGACGATCGATTATATCATTCTGGTATGATGCTTTTTTTTGTCATGTTTTCTTTTGTTGCTGCCCGTGAAGATATAAATATATTGCGCCGTAAACTGATTAGGCAAAATTACACTTTTGACAAAAATAAAAACACTTTGACTATTAATAAAAACTGGTTGTGGATGAATCAAGTTACAGAACGATCTCTCTGTGAAATTGTTGAAGTCAAATTAAAAGCAGTTAAAGTAAATAAAACAGAAGATGATAGTCATACTTACTATGAGGTGTGTTTGCTAATGAATGCGGGAGATATCCTATGCTTAAGCAGTAGCTGGAATCCGGGAGAGCAAAAAGAAATGGCTGATTTGATTCGCAGCTATATCGAGGGGCGATCGCCTATCTTTAGGCAATAGTTCCAATCGGAGAGAGCAAGAAGAAATGGCTGATTTGATTCGCAGCTATATCGAGGGGCGATCGCCCTCAGATGCCATCTGAAAATTTGTGTAACAATTGTCAATCAATAACAGGGAAGCAGGTACTTAATATGAACGTTATTCAAAAAACCGAGCATCTTCTAGAGCTGAATAATCGAGAAAAATGGAATTTTATTGTTGAAACTTACATTTTTGACAAAAATGCCAGTACCTTAACGATTCAGAAAAGGTGGATGGGCGTAACTCAAATAGTTAAGCGATCGCTCCATGAAATTTGTCAACTAGAGTTAAAAGAAACAGAAGACATCGAAGACTATAAATTCTACGAGTTGCGTCTGCTGACAAATCGGGGCGATCGCCTATCTTTGGGTAAAAGCGCCTATCGTAGAGAGCAACAGAAAATGGCTGACTTGATTTACAGCTATCTTAATGCTCGATCGCACATCGGCGCACTTTAACCAAAAAGCGAGTTGATCCAAAAGCGCGATCGAACTCTCCATGCAAATCCATCAAACAGATGACATCCTCACCTTTACCAATAGTTGATTCAGTGCAAACTTTGCATCAGAATTTGATGGCAAATGACTTATACTACTCGCATCTTCCAATAGCTTAACCAGGCGATCGCACTCTTGTCGGTAAAACTCGATATCCGAATCTTCCAGCACCGATTTTTCCTTCCCCTCCAGCTTTCTCGCAATCAAATCGGGAATATACGACAACTGAAATTTATCATTGAGTTTCACCAAATTCGCCTCAATTTTCCCCGTTTGCATCAAATGAATCCCTGTCAGCAACACCCGAAAAACATACAGCAGCGGTTTAACCCGGCGCGGCCGTTCTTTCTCAAACAATTTCCATTGATTTTGAGCAAAACCAAGATAGTGGTGACTGTGATGCTTCGTGATACAAGTAGAGGCGATCGCCTTTAATTCCTGATGTTCGGGAGTAGTGTAAACTATCAGTGGCGAATACAGTTGTTCGAGAACATAGCCGTTGCGGCGCAACAGCAAATCAAAAAACTTCTTGATATCGTGAGTGACTAAATCGAGTTCTAACTCCTCCCGCACCTCAGAAACTTCGATGGTTTCTTGTCCTGTAATCAATCCGACTACTTCTGGTAATGGCAAAATATGAACTCCCCGCAAATCGAAGTCAGAATCTGCGGAAGGAAAGCCGTATAAATGCGAACCGCTGACAGTCGCAAACAGCAGCGGGTAAGGTTGAACCGAAATAATTTTAGCGAGATTAGAGATGTATTCTATCATCTTTTTCTTCAGTCCGCGCACCATCCGGACTTTGTTTGTATAGAAGCGATTTCAATCGCCGATTCAATCACCGATTTCAATCACCAATTTAAATCACCAATTTCGATCGCACTTCGGCGCGCTTTAATCAAAAACTGATTAGCTTTCTCGTAATTAGGGCGTTCTGGTAAGGAAGTTTCTGCAAAAGCGCGATCGAACTCTCGATGCAAATCCAACCGCCACCGATTCACCTCATCCCAGGGTACTTCCTGATTGCGAATCGACAAAAGTTGCGATCGATAATCATCCACTCGCACCGGCACAAAACCCTCCTTCAACACGGTAATTCCCGACAGCAACAACCGAATCAAGTGCATCGCGTGCTTCGATCGCACTTCCCCAGTATTCCGCAAGTCTTGCTCCATTTTTTTAAATTGAGACAAAACGTAGCTATTATAAGTTTGATAAACCAACTGAGAAAGAAAGATTTCGCGAATTTCCAGCAATTCTTGTGCTACAGGAGAAATCTTTTCTACCAAAGGCGTGTACAAACATTCCAATACATTCGGATTAGCTTTTAGTGCCAAAATCAGAAACTTTTGTAATTCCCAGTAGCATTCCTGATTTTCCTGATTTTCTAATTGTTCTGGAATGCCATAAAGCGACCAATGAAGCATTGCCGGCGGCTGGTAAATTCCGCGCCTGTCTGTATCGGATTGTTCGTTATCTAAACCGTAGGCTCTAGAACCAACAATGCAGCGGTAAATAACAGAATCATAGAGGTTATATTCTGCTAAAAAATCTCCTCCAGACTCCAATCCTTCGCTTTGAAACTGTTTGCGAATGCTGAATTCGTGTCGCCGCAGACTAACTTCTGTTCCGTCTGGGAGTTTGACAGAATATGCGTGGGAATTGTCCGTAGGCGATTTGACAATTACACCTACTGCGCCTTGTTTCCAAGATTGGTCGCCGCCGGGGTTTTTGACCTCAATTTTGGTGACAATTTGGGTTCCGGCGGGCACGATTAAGTTGAAATTTTGCGGAATATTGGCATTGGCCATCAGGAAACCTCCGGCGGGGGCATGAGTTACAATTTTAGTGTAGCATATGTGTAGTATAAAGAAAAGGGGGTTTTGGGCGATCGCGCCTTCCTGTTGTCCAGCACGCTCAATGACTCTTCAATTTACCTCCAGACACTACATTAGATTTGCGATTCAGCAGCTCTAGATTCAGACAATTCAAGACACTCGATTTGATCGGACGCTTTTCATCCCAAAATACGATTGCAGAATAAAACTTAATTGCAGCCGATGAATTTAAAAGCTCAAAAGTTTGACGTGCAACTTCCTCGTCGTCAAAGCTGAGAAAGTAAACAGTATCATCAAAAACTACAGGTTTATTAGCTATTTCACCGATCAACCTAAACTCCAATTTTTTATAAAGCCCACCGATCGCAATTTTCCAAGGTTTGAAGGTATAATCGCCCACTCCAAAAATCGCAAATCGAGGGTTATTTTGATAAACTTTGCTTTTTCGATTATCTAGATATTGCCCGCAAGACTCCAGATAACGCCCAGTTTTAGGGGCAATTTTTTGGATATTTTCTGTTGATTCCCCAATAAATTTTTGAGTAATTAGCATATATCTATTGGTAGCATTAATTCGATTTTGAGCAACACCAGATCCTTTGATCATCGGAAAAAGATAAGTTTCCTCAATATCAGCAACTTCTCCCAATTTGTTTACAAAATAATCGTCTATTTTCCTGAATTCCATTACACTAGAACAGTCGTGCTTTACACCCGATCGCCATTTTGTCCCTGAATCCACCGCATATAGATCGCTCAATTTACTGAAAGCATCTATATCCTTAACTAAGAGATTGTTGTGATATCCTATTCTGTGACAATCTGAATTTTCTAAACTGCCAAATACATCACAGAAGTAGTTTCGCGAATGAGCATCAAATTTGCAGACTAATAAACAAGCATCAACATTTGCATCAAAATATTTTTTAGCATCTATTGTGTAAGTTGCACATTCAGCAAGATTGAGCTTTTGAGAGTGAAGGTAATTCAATAACTTTCTAGCCGTTGAAGTCTTGCAAAGCATCGCTAAATCAGCGTTACGATTTTGCAGCCATTGTACTACCTGAATCAACATCCATTCTGAGATATCAAAATTACTCTTACCTGTGATAGCATCTAAGCCTGTATGATTTTGAAAGTTGTTTTTTTTAGGTAAATTTTCGCTACCAAGAGCTCCTTGTTGCGAGTTTGTCACCCAAGGAAAGTTGCCAAGTATGAGCAGTCTATCGGTGTAGTGGCTAACTAAGGATTCCCAATCGAATTGAAAGAAATCTCCGTGGAAAATATCACATCTCTCATCCTGAAATAATTGGTTATTTAGTCTGATTTGTGTTAAGTAATTTTGATTTATGTCAACCCCGATAATCTTGGCTGCGGCTGGAAACGAATCAGCAGCAGCTTGAATAAAATTACCGACACCGCAGGTGGGTTCAATTATGGTATTTGGATTGACATTAAGTTCTACTAATTTTCGACACACCATCTCGGCTAATGCCGGCGGTGTCTGAAAATCTCCGTATTCTAGTTTTGTTTTGCGATCGTTGGAACTCATCGGTTATACTTATAAACTGCGATAACGCCTTCCTGTTGTCCAGCGCGCTCAATGACTCTTCCATACTGAAGTCGCCACTGCAACGCATTAGAAATAGTCAAAAACCCTTGTAATGGTGGGTTTCTCAGTATTTCGTCTGCAATGTTACCTGCTTCAATTTCGTCAACAGGTAGATTTTTGTCAAACATGAAAGCTAGCAAATCATCTTTGTTGCCTTCGTTGTCTAAAATATTGCGAATTCCACGAGTCATTTGAAAATCTGCTGTTCTTTCGGCACTCACGTAAATTGTATGCAAAATATTCAGCGTTGCAGTTCGGATCGTACTGTTGTCTGTCTTTTCATAAACAAAGATAATCAGTGAATATCCCAGCCCAAAAATCTTTTGCCTTGCAGATTTGAAAGGACATGACGACTGCGGCTGCCTAACGCTTGTTACTTTCACATCAACCAATATCCCTGGGAAATCGATGCCACTTGCTGAATTGCCATCTATAAATTCATATTGCTGTTTGAGATAGAGTCTGAACTTTTGCTCCAAATATGTCCCAACAGCCTTTCCGTCTGTGATGCCATAAAGCAAAGGTTCCGGGTGTTGAGACTCGGCGGCTGAGAATATTGCGGCCTCAGAACAAAGAATTTCTACGGTCAAAGTTGTCATATAGCCAGCCTTGCAAAATTTGTGAACATATACTTTCAATGAACGTTGGTAAGTTAGGGTGCGGTTTGATCTCTATTTATGAGTGCCCTAAGTTATATCATGTTTGGTATTGTTCGGTATAACTCCCAAGTTTCCAAATTTATGCAGAATCAGGTTTTTTATCAGCCGCCCCAGGTTACAATTGAGAGGTTGGTGAAGTTAGAGTATATTATCGGAATATAAGTGGGGGAGTTGATGAGTTTTATAGATAAATGAACAATGAAAGTTAGAGAAGTTATTAAAATGTTAGAGGAAGATTAATGCGTTATGCTGTTGTAATTGAAAAAGGTGAAACTAGCTACGGTGCATATGTTCCTGATTTACCGGGATGTGTAGCTGTGGCTGAAAGTTTAGAAGAGGTGAGGAATTTAATTAAAGAGGCGATCGCATTTCATATCGAAGGACTACAAGAGGATGCTTTTCCGATTCCCGAACCTGTCTCTATTTGCGAATATGTTGAAGCTTAAGCTAAACGTCAATTACTCTTTATTTCCAGTTTGTTTCTCATTCTCCTCTCCGATAAGCTGCAATTTCTTCGGCAATTTCTTCATCCGTTAAAGGGCGATGGGCGTGTAAAGCCTGGGTTTCTTCACATAAGTTGCTAAAACTTTCAGCTAAAGCTTGTCTGTGCGGATTTGGCTGATAACTATTCTTAAGTTTCCGGCTGATGTCAATTTTTTGTGCTAGTAAGTTTTCTTGTTCTGAGTTCAGAATTATTTGCATCGTAAAGTTATCTCTATTCCTGCGATCGCCTAAATGAGTCACCTTAAAATTTTTGATGGGCAATACTGGATTTGAACCAGTGACCCCTTCCGTGTGAAGGAAGTGCGCTACCACTGTGCTAATTGCCCGTAGATCATGAATATACCACACTAATTCCAGATTCGCAACTAAAAATTTTCCAAAAATTCAGTTGCACTCGACACAATGCCCATAAGACAGGCATTTGTCGAGCCTAGTATCAATCAACCACCCACCAGCCCGCCGCTGGGCCCACAAACCGCACGACAATCCACCAACCAACCAACAAACTAATTCCCGTCCAGCTTCCGCGACTTGTCCACTTCACAAAATCTGCGCTTTGGGTTTTCGTGATCGGCAACCAGGGATAGATACGCTCTTCTTGTCCGAACTTGTCCCCGATCGCCTCTTTACGACGTTTAGATTCGCCCATAATCTTTATTTGCTAATGAAATTTCAATTACAATACCTAAGAAAATTATATGCCAACAGGTCTTCTCAAGCCTGCGTCAACCAAGTAGTATCCAAATAATCAATCCTCGCAAACGGACTCATCGCCGCTAAAATTTGCTGTCCATAACTCCGGTAAATCACCCGGTTATCAAAAATCGCCACAACCCCCTGCCTTTCTCGCACAGGCGCGATCGCCCTTTGCAACTCATTCAACGCCGCCGGCAACAAATACAACCGAAACCAATCCTTCCGCCGCTCCTTATAATAAGCCACTCGCGCCGTCACCAAAGGATTTTCCATCGAAGGAAGTGGCAAAGTTGCGATCGCCAGCAAATGAGGAGCCCTCAATTCCCCCTGATGTTCCCGCCAAAACTCCCACCCAGTTACCAAAATCCCATTCTCCCCCACATCCGTGGTTTCTACCCGCACCCTCGAACCGAACTCAGAAGCCAAAATCGCAGCCAGCCTAGCCTTCAGCGGTACATCTCCCACAATCAGCACCGTTAACCCCGCAACCGACGCACTCATGCACAGCAAAGTCCGAATTTCCTGAATTAAAACCCCCTGAAATTCCGGCGTATTCGGCAACGGCAGCCCCGAAGGAATGTAAAGTTGAATTAATTCGCTTTGGCGATCGGGCGAAAACTTAACCGTAGTCAATTCTGGAAGTCCCAGCATTTCCCGGAAAATCGGAGCCTTCGGTTCCAAATCCACCGCCCCGCCAATCAACACCACAGGCTGATCATCCCAAATTTTGCTCAAAACCTCCGCCACCTGCACCGGCGCGCAATACAGAGAAAAAGACCCAGCCTCCCGATTGATTTGCGCCCACCTCAGTTTTCCGTTGCTTTCCCACCGATGCCAAAAATTGCTCCAAGCAGCCGGAATTAGGGCGGAAGATGCGATTCTTTCAAACAGCCCCACCAAAATATTTTGCTCTGCGGTTTCCAACAAATAGCACTCATCCGGTTTAGCTGGATGCTGAAAGCAAGCCCGCGTTAACAGCACCCGTACTTGCAGAATTGCATCAGCTTGACTGGGTACAGCCAGCATCAAGTCATTCCAGTCTCCGGGATCTAAACACAGCGTCAATTGCTGGCGCGTCCAAACTTCCAAGTCATCCACACCATCAATAATTGTCGGAATCTGGCTGTGTGGTTGCGAATCAATCGCCAAGCGCGAGGCTAGCCAAGATTGCGGATCTGCTAGCATTAGTCCTCGGAAATCGGTATTTTGGTCATAAGTCGCGATCCTCTTCCAGGGCTTCGCTAACGGCTTCTGGGTTTGCAGCCATTCTTGCAATCGCGGAATTTCCACTGCTTTCAAATGCTCGATCGCCCGTGTCGGCGCCACTAAAATCACAGGCTCTGGCCACATTAAAATCGGCATCAAATAACTGACTCGATAGCGCTGTCGGTAAACTCCTGCGGGGAGCCCTGTTTGAATCAGAGCACTGCGCCCCAAACGCAAAGCCCGCGCCACCAGACGCGCCATTGTCAAGTGATGTGGCCAATGGGGTTCTGGGTGCGATCGCAAAAAACGGAGCAGCGAATTGTGGACTTCTACCTCAATCAATTGATTTTGCAGTTGATATTTCTCAATCAACATAATCAAAACTTGTCAAAAAATCAACTAATTCTTGACCCATAGACAAACTAAATTTACTTTTTGGATGATTTTGACCTCGCTTACCAAAATTCGGGTTATGATATACAGTCAAACTCTGCTGCCCTGAACTGATTAAAATAGTTTTGGTAGGTGAATCAAAAAACTTTGTTTGATGGTCAGCTTTTTTTGCTAACACCAATTCCTTCACCTCCTTGATATTATTTATAGCAGCATTCAATCCCTTACAAAACTGCACTATTACTCTTTTTTCCATATCTTGATTGAGGATATTTTTGCCAATTTCTACAATATTTTTATGAATTTCTATGGAGTCATCAAAAGGAAGAACTGCTAAAAAAGCTGCTGGCAATAAATGCTCATCGCCATCAAATCTAAAAGTAATATTTGTCCGGCGGTAGTCTATTTCAATATTGGGAGGACAACTCATTGTCGGATAATACTGAGCTATTTCGTAGTAAGCTTTTGCTAAAGCGTTGTTGGCTGACTGGTCTAAAACTGCGTCAACCACAATTTGTACTAGCGCCGGTCTGTGATTTAAAAACTTTCTCGATTCTGACGGCGAATTGAATTTTTGAATCTGAGTGCGATCGCCCCTGGGACTGAGATCCACCCAATCGCAAGTAATCTCGTCTACTTTCACCCCAAACCTGGGTACCAAACAAATTTTTGCCCCGGTTAAAGTTGCTCCAGTTAAATCAGCACCCACCCAATCGGCATTAATCAAACTTACTTCTGTCAAATCAGCATGAACCAAACTAGCATTTGCTAAATTAGTATTACTTAAATCTGCTAAATTCAAGTTGGCTCCGCTCAATTTAGCATCGCTCAAATCAGCACCGTTCAGATTAGCTCCACTCAAATCTGCCCATTTGAGATTAGCTCCGCTTAAATCAGCACCGCTAAGATCAACCTGATGCAAAGAAGCTTGTGTCAAATCAGCATTGCTAAAATTAACCTTCTTAAGCTCTGCTTTAGTCAAATCAGCCCCATATAAGTTAGCTTGTTCAAAGTTAGCTGATAAAGCAGAAGCTCCTCGGAGATTTACACTCCTAAGATTAGCTCCAGAAAGATTAGCACCCGTCAGTTGTACCTCTCTTAAATCAGCTTGAGTGAGATTCGCTGAGCTAAAGTCAGCTCTACTGAGTTCTGCTCTAATTAGTTCACCTCTAATCAGAGATGCTCCGATCAATTGAGCTTCTGTTAAATTTGCTTGCACTAAATTTGCCACATTCAGAGTAGCGCCGTTTAAGATTGCTCGTGTCAGATTGGTGCTACTGAGTCTAGCCACATTCAGATTAGCTCCAGTGAAATCACATTCGCTTAAGTTACCGCCACCGATATTGGTGACAAATAAACTAGCATTTTTGAAAATTGATTGACTGAGATTGATGCGACTAAGATTTGCTTCATTCAGGTTGATCCCTGTGAAATCTCTGTTCCCTTCTGTGTATTTTTTGACAAGTTCAAATCGTTTGAGTAGTTCTTCAGCTTGCATTATTTTCACCTTGATAATAAAAGGAAGAAGGAAAAAGGAAGAAGGAATAATGCTCGTCCAGGCTATTTTTTAGCCATATGTACCTTGGGCTTAATCAGATATAATGTTCACTTAGAACAGAAATTTAATCATTTTTAGATAGCATTAATTAACATGATTTATTGATTTATAAAATTTAATCACCGAGCTGATAAAAGCCTTTGACAAACTCAATCACCGTATTGATCGGCGGTGTTGTCAGTCTTTGAGCTTTAATTGCCGGATTAATTGAATTTTTATTTACTCCGGGCAAATTCATCAAATGCCTGCCAAAGTCTGGGTGATAGTGAACCATCAAACTTTCAGCGCAGGAATTGGACAGTACGGTTTGGGTTGGGGCTTGGAAAAAAGTTGATATCATTTCATTGTCGATACGAACGGGCTGAAGTTTCATTTCCCCTATTTTTCTAATTGTTTGGGTTAAAGCTACGCTCAATTGGGCTACCAAGTTTGAAACTCTGACCCCAAGGTTATTGCCAGTTTGTGGTTGAATCATCCTCAGTAAAGTGATGATATTTTTCTGCGTAAATGCCGCGTCGCTAAAGGGAATTATGGCAACAAAGGCTGTGGAAAATAGTTGTTCGTCCTGGTCAATTATAAACGATATGATTGTTCGCCGCGAATTAACTTCTATGCTGGGAGGATTGCTCAAGCCTGGGTATTGAAGGGCAATTTGGCGGTAGGTAGCAGCAAGGATAAAGTTAGCGTTGGGGTCTAGGGGTCGATCGACAATAATTTGCACCGTAGGCGGCGTAGCATTAAAATACTTTTGGGCTTTTTCAGCACTGAAACGTTGAATGTCACTGCGATCGCCATTAGGACTAAGATCAACCCAATCACAGGTAATATCATCTGCTTTCAAACCAAATCTCGATACCGCGTAAATTTTTGCCCCCGTCAAAGCAGCACCCGTCAAGTCTGCACCCACCCAGTCAGCCTGAATCAAATTGGCTTGGGTCAAATCAGCGTGTACCAGAGTAGCATTCAGCAGATTCGCATTGCTCAAATTTGCTCCGTACAAGTTAGCACCGCTCAACCTCGCTTCACCGAGATCCGCGCCTGTCAGGTTTGTCCCGCTGAGGTCAGCCCACCGCAGATTAGCACCTCGCAAGTCAGCCCCGCTGAGGTTAGCCTGAGACAGATTAGCTTGTCTGAGTTCAGCATTACAGAGGTTAACTCCTCTGAGGTCAGCCCTGCTGAGGTCGGCCCTGTGCAAATTTGCCCGTTCCAAATTAGCCGCGGTGAGACAAGCGCCTCTGAGATGAGCCCCACTGAGGTCTGTTTGTTCTAAATTGGCTTCTCTGAGAGTTGCTTCTCTCAAATCTGCTTCACTGAGATTAGCCCCGCTCAAATTTGCCATACTGAGATCAGCTCGAATCAATTCAGCTCTGATCAGAGTAGCTTCCACAAGTTGAGCCTCGCGGAGGTCGGCTCGAATCAAATTAGCTACGTTGAGGATAGCGCCACTGAGATTAGCTTTGTTGAGATTGGCACCACTGAGTCTAGCAACATTGAGTTTGGCTTTTCTCATGTTTGCGCCACTGAGATTGGCGCCGCTCAAGTTGGTGAGGCTCAAAATTGCCTCAGTGAAATTAGCCCCGCTCAAATCGACTCTGCTGAGATTGGCCTCGCAAAGAAGGATGGCTGTAAAGTCTCTTTCTCCGACCGCATATTTGGCTTGGAGTTCTTCGGCGTCCATGCTTGTCAATCTCCCTGATTTTTTAGGTATTACAAAGCTTTAGAATAAGCATTTTTTGCAACTTGATGCAATATGCTTACACATCTATGTTGTGGAAGCCTTTGATAAAATCTAAAACATTAGTGAGAGTAGTTTGAGCTAATTTACTGCTTTCCACTAACTTGCCTGCTGTCGAGTTATTGGGGTCATATTTTTTAATCAGGCGCTTGCCAAAAGCTTGGTGGTGGTATACGCTGAGTTTTTGGTCGCGGGAATTGATTAAGATCATTTGTGTAGGGATCTGAAAGAAGTTGATACTTGCCCCTATTTTGGGAAAAGCATTAGATATTTTGATTTGGTCTACTTTGCTGATAGCTTGGTTGAGGGCTTTGCTGCACTGTTGGACGTGTTTTGATTCTTTGACATTCAGATTGCTGGCATCCTGGGATTGAATCATTTTCATTAAGGCGATCAGATTTTTTTGAGTGGTGGCTGCATCATTGAAGGGAATTATGGCGACGTAAGCGGTGGCGAATAATTTATCATCGCTGTCCATTTTAAAGGCTAGTACGGTGCGCCTCGAACTAACTTCGATGGTGGGTGGCTGGCTTAATCCTGGGTATTGTTGGGTAATTTGGTAATAAGTTGCAGCTAGTGCAAAATGAGCGCCTTGGTCTAAGGAGGCGTCAATGACTATCCGAACCGTGGGTAAGGTTTCGTGAAAAAACTCCTGGGTTCCTCCAGCATTTAACCAGTAAATTTGGCTGTGGTCGCCGTTGGGACTCAGGTCAACCCACTTGCAAGTCATGCCTTCGGTTTTGATGCCGAGTCGGGAAACTGCGTGTAGTTTGGCTCCGGTCAAAGTAGCGCCAGTTAAGTCGGCTCCAATCCAGTCGGCGCGGATCAGATAGGCATTGGTGAGGTCGGCGTGAACTAAGCTGGCATTGAGCAAGTTAGCGTGGCAGAGGTCGGCTCTGCTGAGGTCTGCGCCGCTCAATTTGGCTTCGCTGAGGTCTGCCCAGCGGAGGTTACAGCCGCTGAGGATTGCCCAGCGAAGGTTGACACCGCTGAGGTCTGCTCCGCTGAGTATGGCTTGGGTGAGGTTGGCTTGTCGTAGTTCTGTACCTCGCAAGTCAGCTCCGCTGAGGTCGGCTCGACTGAGGTCGGCTCCTTGGAGGTTGGCTTGTTCGAGGTTGGCTCCAGTCAAGGATGTGCCTTGGAGGTTTGCGCCTCGAAGGTTGGCTTGGCTGAGGTTGGCTCCCCGAAGGGTGGCTTCGGTGAGGGTGGCTCCGCTAAGGTTGGCTCCTTGGAGGTTGGCTCCGCTGAGTTCGGCTCGAATCAGTTCGGCTCTGATCAGTTTTGCTCCTGTGAGGATGGCTCTTTTGAGGTCAACTCGCACTAGGTAGGCGACGTTGAGGTCGGCATCGGTGAGGTTTGCGCCGCCGAGATGAGCACCGCTGAGTCTGGCGATGTTGAGTTTTGCACCGGTGAGGTTGGCTTTGCTGAGATTGGCTCCGCTGAGGTTGGCAACACTCAGATTCGCACCTTTGAGGTTGGCTCCGCTCAAGTTGACACCGCTGAGGTTTGCCTCAGTCAGGTTGATTCCGGCAAAGTTTCTTTCTCCGGCGGCATATTTTTTAAGGAGTTCCTCGACTGTCATGGGGACGGTACGCTATAAAAAAAAGATGGAAGAGTGAGAGGTATTCTGTTAAATCTATTCAAAGCTATTTAAGTCTAGACTTAACTTGACAAAAGTAGTTTGAATAGTCAGATTTGAAATATTTACGGATGTCGAGTAACAGTAATTAAAGGATGATAATGTGGTCAGATTGGCGATCTATCTTTGCTATTAAGATTTAACAATAGTACGTCTCTATCGGGACAAATATCCTCATTTTATGGTTATGAATATTGGTATTGTAGGACTTGGTTTGATTGGTGGCTCGATCGGGCTGGATTTGCGATCGCGCGGGTTTTCGGTTTTTGGGGTTTCTAGCCGGGAACAAACTTGCCAGAGGGCGGTTGCTCTAGGTGTTGCCGATGTAGCCAGTGTAAATTTGTCTGATATGTCGGTGGCTGATGTGGTTTTTATCTGTACGCCCTTGGGGTCGATCGAGTCGATCGCCCAAAAGCTAGTACCTCATCTTTCCCCTGATACCATCCTAACCGATGTGGGTTCTGTAAAAACACCGATAGTGCAGCCAGTATCTTCTCTATGGCGGAATTTTGTGGGAGGACACCCGATGGCGGGGACTGCTGAAAGTGGGATTGAGGCGGCGGTACGGGATTTATTTGTGGGCCGGCCTTATGTGGTGACTCCGCAGGCCCAAACGCCTATGGCTGCGGTGGAGACTGTGGAGGAGATTGCACGCTCCCTGGGTGCTAAAGTTTACCGATGTGGGCCCGAAGAACACGATCGGGCTGTGGCTGGGATTTCTCATTTGCCAATTATGGCGAGTGCCGCGCTGATTGCTGCCTGCGATCGAGAGGGCGATCGGGATATTGTTAAGTTAGCGCAACATTTGGCTAGTTCTGGTTTTCGGGACACGAGCCGGGTGGGGGGTGGCAATCCTGAGTTGGGAGTGATGGTGGCCAAGTACAATCGAGTGGAATTATTGCGATCGCTCTCTATTTACCGCGACTGTCTAGATGAATTCATCAGCGATATCGAAGCTGAAGATTGGTCAGCTTTGGAACACAAGCTGAAGCTGACTCAAGCAGCCAGAAGCAATTACAATTTAGGCAATTAAAACCTGAGGTGAGCCTAACAAATTATTTAGAAAAATGTTAGACTCGTAATAAATATCACCTACTCATAATTAGACATTTTAGACTATAGACAAAAAAGCTGTATAGCCTTTTATGTTGATGATCTAAGTGATAATCTTGGTAAACCGCCACCAAGGGCAGAAAAACATTTTATTCTGTTTGTCCAAAATGTGCGATCGGGAAAAACCCCGATCGCGCTTGAGCGAACTCATTGAAAGAGGGAGACATCAATGAATATTCTTTGCAGGATAATTCATATTAGATCGGAAGCGATCGCCCCAATAGCTCCTACACAAATAGTTACTTTTGTCAACTTTCTTGTTAAGAAAGATGTTTATAAAGCATAGCTTCTTAAGGGGGATTTAGGAGGATCGAGACTCAGCTAAAAGCGAGATTTCTTGGATCGAATTGTGTAAGTCCCATTATGCTATTTGATGCTAGCACGCGGTTGGTTTAGTTCCATCATTGACTTTAATCGTGACTGTTTTAAGTCTGTAAGATCGCGGATGGTAATTGAGCAACCGTCTCCCAATCTAACAGCAGTCAAATAATAGCATTTGCCAAGGTAATCAGTTTCGCGATGAACCTCTCCTTCAAGTGATTTTCCAGTCTCAACAACCTCTACTAATAAATCAAAAAATCCTGGAATCAATTGATTAAGCAGTTTTTTCAGGACGGGTGCGCCTGCGACTTCGGTTCGTTTTTCCCCTAAAAGTCTGGCAAAGACAGGGTTAACTACCAAGCAGCGAAAATCTTCAATTTCTCCAGCGATATCCCCCCTCACCGCCTGTACTGCTGCTATTCCATTCAGAGATGAGTTTAGCAAATTTGCCAGCAGGGCGCGAGATTGGTAGGCAATTTCTGCGGTTTGCTGGTGTCGATCGATCGCTTCTTTAAGCTGCCATTTTTGGCGCACGATAGTGAGGTGAGTTTCGAGGCGCACTAGCACTTCTTCCGGCTCAAAAGGTTTAGAGATGTAGTCAACTCCCCCTGCCTTAAAAGCTTTGACTTTATCAAAAATTTGGTCAAGTGCGCTTAAGAAAATAATCGGAATTTCTGAGGTTTTTTCATCGGATTTGAGGGCTTCGCAGACTTGATAGCCGTCCATGTCTGGCATTTTAATGTCCAGCAATATAGCATCGGGGGGATGATTGCGAACAGTCCTCAAGGCCATCGCACCATTGGTGACGCAGCGAACTTTATACCCATTCTTAGTCAGAATTTCTGTGAGAAAATGCAGAATTTCTGGGAGGTCATCCACAATTAAAATGTTGCCTTTGGGAGTTTCTAATTCATCGATGTCACTTCCTTGGGACGGAGCCGCAAATTCGAGATCGCCTTTGGCATTGGCGATCGTACTTGTGGTGCTTTGCTTCTCTACCAGAGAACGGAAGTTATTCTTAGTAACTTTTTCCCCGATTACGTTTGAAAGGCTCTGCCACAGGAGGGAAGATGAATCTTTGATATGTCCTACGCTTAGGTACAAGCTGTCAGCAACAGCACTATAAGTTGTGTTTTCCCAAGCAGCTTTTAAGATTTCATTCTCAATAAAATTTAACGGTTTACTCGTCTTGGACTCTAAGGCTGCTTCGATAAATTCTAGGGCTTCTTCAAAAGTCATATAAAAAATCCATCTCATCGGGTTTTTCCAGTTTTGCACCCTTGTTTTGAGTTATGCACCGTAGTTACGATGGTAGGCGATACCGCCAAGGCGGTTGCTATACAAAGGAATAATATAGTATACTACATATAGTATACAGCCGGCTTTACTAGGTCTGACCACGGGTCGGTAGTGACTGCTTGTTGAAATACTCCCCGGCGTAAACGCACGGGGATTCTTTACGCTTCACAGACTGATGCAACCGAAGTCGTCTTACTCTGTCTCTGCGTACATTTAGAGTCGTGGCAATGCCCTATCCCGACTTGAACTATATTTTTAGCAGCATTCTCATCTCTAT
>NZ_JAKJHX010000079.1 GCF_021648855.1 Tychonema litorale BBK16
ATTGGGAATTGGGAATTGGGAATTGGGAATTGGGAATTGGGAATTGGGAATTGGTGATTTGTAGTTAGCAGGTGTTATTAATTATGGGTGATTTGTAGTTAGCAGGTGTTATTAATTATGGTGATTTGTAGTTAGCAGGTGTTATTGGTTGGTTTTTAATTGTTACTAATGCTCAATATTTTGGCTATGCTCAACATAAGTAACCTACGCCTAATTCCCATGCCCAATTCCCCATGCCCAATTCCCCATGCCCAATTCCCCATGCCCAATTCCCTATTCCCAATAACTACTGACCCTGAAAACTCGCCATTACCAAAGCAACTTGTTGAGCTGCGAGGTGGATTGTTGTGAGTTCGTCTGGGCGAAGGGTACAAGTCTGCTTCCACTGGAGGGAAATCAGGGCCATTGAGCGACCTCCGTGAACCACCGGGATAGTCAGATGGGATTTAATCCCAGATTTCTGATAGTGTGGGAGGTTGCCTAGGGTTGCGTCCGTTGCAATATTCACAGCAGCCTGAATCGTTTGAGAAGCGATCGCCTCTTGAACTAAAGGATCATCTGCTAGCCAGTTTTCCAGCTCTCCACCACTGGTGTGAGAACCTTGAGCATGGGTTAAAACGATGCCTTCCACCAGTTGCAAAATGCAAGTGTCTGCCAAAAAATTATCACTAATTGCAGTAGCAATTGGCTCTAAAGTTTCTGCTAAGTTTGGATAATCCAAAGCCGTTTGCATGATAGTGGCTAACAGTTGTATTTGATTTTGGGCCTGGCGCAATTCCTCAGTCCGCTGCTTAAGAACTTCGTAAGTATCAGCAGCCTTTTGGACTACCATCTTCAATTCGTTCGGGTCCCAGGGCTTGGTGATATACTTGTAAACCTGTCCAGAGTTAATCGCATCTACCAAGTCTTCAATATCTGTAAAACCAGTCAAGATAATTCTGACTGTATTCGGAAACTGAAACACGGTTTTGCTGAGAAACTCAGTTCCCTTCATTTCTGGCATCCGTTGATCGGAAATGATGACGGCAACCTCGCCCTCGCTTTCCAATACTTCTAAAGCACGAATTCCGCTTTCTGCTTTGAGTACGTTAAAATCTCGTCGAAAAGTGCGGTAGAGTAAATCCAGATTGTCTGGTTCATCGTCTACTACCAGCATTTTTGGCTTTTTTGGTCGGTTTAAGGTCATGAGCTGGCGTTTAATTTGGTCTAGCTCTGGAATGGCATTATCCATAACAATACGATAGACTCCCGTCTGTAAATTTAGGCGATTAACTATTCTCTAGAAATAGTCTCATATCTCACTTACGATAAAGTCTAACCTCTGCCGCAACAATAACTTTGCTGGTACTCAATCAAACTTAAACTTAGCGCTGGTTTTAATCTAAATTATGACTGATACACCACAAGATTCCTCCGGGCCTGCATCTCTTCCCTCTACGGATGCTGTGGAACTGGAAAACTTAGTCCGATCGCTCCGTCGCAAAGAAGGTGGCTGGGTACACTGGGGACAGGCCTGTACAGCACTGCAAAAAGCTGGCTACAGCACTCAAAGGATTTTTGAAGAAACTGGTTTTGAGCCAATTCAGCAAAATCAGGTTAGCGTTGCAGCCCAAGTCTACACCAGTATGGTGACTGCCGGAGCTTCTGAAGAAGTCCGATCGCACTTCCTAGCTAAAGGTAGTGATATTTTATACGAATTTCGGGTGCTTTCGCAACCAAACAGAGCGGCGGCGGCTGCTTTAATTCTAGCCCACAATTTGGACGTTGATGACGCCCGTGATGTGGCTAAAGCGATGAAGGAGTTTTCACGGATTGGGAGTCTCCCTCAAGGTTTCACGGATACTGCTGGCGATGCTATGGCTTACCAATGTTGGCAATCAGCCAGACAAAACAGTGACTTGCAAGAGCGATCGCGCTTAATTGCTCGCGGTTTAAAATTAAGCAGTAGCCCAAGTGCTAGGCAACAAATCGAACACTTACTTGTCGATTTTACTGTAGTTACGAGACGTTCTGCGCCCCGCTTGCCCGTTTACAGGCTGGACTCTGAAGAACAATTACCCCGAATTGTCCCGGTTGTGGGCCAATTGCCACTTTCTACCGCAGATTTGCAGGCAGTGCCTCTGCTAGAGGAAATAGAGCCGTTTCGCATGGTAAAATTTTCGGGATCGGGAGCTTGGGTGTCGATTCCTGGATGGCAAGTGATTTTGAAGGCCGAAGATCCCGTGGCGGTTTTAGAAATGAGCGATCGACTGCCGGTGCCACTGCAAGGTAAAGTTGAAGAAATTTTGATTATTGTCGATCGAGCGCAAAGAGAATGGGATGCTGATAGTTATTTCCTGGCAGATAACGGCGGCAATTTAGAATTGTATTGGTTTGAAGAATCCCCGGAGATTCCTATTTTGGGACGAGTGGTGCTAGTGATGCGTCCGAAAAAGATTTTGGATGAAGATTATACCAAAGATGGATGGCAAATTGATGATTAGTTAATGGAAATCAGGACACGGTAGTCAATAGAAATTAGGAGTCAATAGAAATTAGGAGTCAATAGAAATTAGGAGTCAATAGAAATTAGGACACGGCAGTGCCGTGTCCCTACCCAAAAATGTTCTAGGGAAACGGCACTGCCGTTTCCTCCATATCATAAGTAGTTTGGGTAGAGGAACGAAACCCAACACTCATTAGTTAGGTAATTTTGGTTCCTCTGTTTTTGGCACAGATTGCGGTTTCTTGAACTTCTTAAAACCATAAACCCCAGCCCCAAATACCAATAAATAAGGAGTATAAGCCAACAGCCAAATACCTAAATCAAACAAACCAAAAGTTAATTCCCCTACAGAATGAGTCGCTTTCCCCCAAGTTTCCTGCATCCGCAAACCAAGAGAAGGTTCTGCACTTTGCTGAGATGATACTGCTGATTCTAAAGTTAAACTAATAGTTGAATAAGCCACTTGATTTCGCAAACTCTTTAATTGTGCATCAATTTGTTCGATGGACTGACGAATATTACTCAAATCCTTAGCCGCCTTGAGAACATCACCGACAGAACCAGATTTATCCATAATTTTTAATACCATTTCCTCCGATTTGCGAAGGTTTCGGAGTCTAGCTTCACTGTCCACCAATTGCGTAGTCACATCCTCCGCAGTCAAACCCCGATTTTCAACAGTTCCCAGTTTTGCTAAAGAATCTAAAGTAGTTTCTAAGCGTTCTTGAGGAACACGAATTTGCATAGTTGCCGTTTGTCGGATACTCGAATCTGGTGGCTTTTGGTTTTGGAAACCTAAGATATCGCCTTGCTGTTTTTCCACAATATTAGTCACAGATTTAGTGCTAATATCAATGGACTTGACTACTACACTGAGTTCGGCTTTTTTAATCAGTTGGGGACGAGTTGCTGGAGTTTCTGCTTTCGGTTCTTTCGATGTCGCAGCCATTTTTGAGCTTGCTGCTTCTCCTTGGGCTAATGGCGCAGATCCAGGGGCTTGTAGAGATCTTGTCGCAACTTGATCGGATGAAACTCCGCAACTTGGCAAAGCGATTGTAGAGGATAAAGTTAAGAATGCGACGATCGCAAAGCGAGTTGCATCGTTATTTGCTAGGTTCAGGTTAGGCTTAACTTGTGGTAGGGAATTGGTTTGGATTTGGGTTTTCATTGGCGGTTAGTCCTCTAAAATGTTTTGCTATTAAATGTTATGGTTGTTTTAGTTTAAACTCGAATACATAGTCCCAGTTTAGCTGATACATAAATTGAAACGGTGACAAATATTTTTTTAATCTAAAATCTAAAATCGAATGACAGACGAATTTGATCCTAATTTTAGCACCCACAGCAATTCTACCCAGTCAGAGCTAGGTGTGGTTTTACGAGAACAAGCTTGTCAGAAGATCCGCGACAGCTTGCGTGAGGCGCAGAAAGACATGGCTAATTGGCAGGGCGGGCCCCTTGCGGTTTCGGCGGTTCCAGGGGCTGGGAAGTCTACGGGAATGGCTGCTGCTGCGGCAATTGCGATCGCAACTAACCGACTTCACAGCCGTCGTCAGTTAGTGGTGGTGACTTTTACGCGATCGGCTGCTGCTAATATTAAAGTTAAAATCCGCGACAGATTAAGAGAATTATCTTTGCCCCAAGGTGGCTTTGTTGTCAACACTTTACACGGTTTGGCATTGAATATTGCGAGGCGACATCCAAGTTTATCGGGTTTAAATTTAGAAAATTCGACTTTAGTTAACACTACTCAAAATCATCGATTAGTTCGCACTTGTGTAGAACTTTGGATAGCTGACAATCCACGCAGATATCAAACTTTGTTGGAAGGACAACAATTTGATGGCGAGGAAACAGAGAGGATGCGGCGACAGTCTGTTTTGCGGACAGAGATTTTACCGCAGTTAGCTAATACTGTAATTCACGAAGCGAAATCTTCTGGATTGCAGCCAGCAGATTTGTTGGAAATTAGCGATAGTTCCTATGGAGATGGTTATGAAATATTAGCTGTAGCTGGTGGCTTATATCAGAAATATCAGGCTTTGTTGCGAAGTCGTGAATTCATCGATTACGACGAAATGATTTTAGCAGCTTTGCGGGTGTTGGACGATCCGAGGGCAAGGGCGATCGAGCAAAAACAAGTATTTGCCGTTTTTGAAGACGAAGCCCAAGATTCAACACCTTTACAGACTAAGCTTTTGGCAACATTAGCTGAAGATCCCGACCATCCTGAATTGCCACCAAACTTTATCAGAGTTGGCGACCCAAATCAAGCGATTAATTCTACTTTTACGCCAGCCGATCCGATTTATTTCAATGATTTTTGTGATGACTGCAAAGAGCAAAATAAATTGTCAGAAATGGATGTAGCAGGCCGCAGCAGTCAGATAATTATTGATGCAGCTAACTTTGTTTTGGGATGGGTGAATCGGTCTGAGTTGGCTGGAACAGAACCACCTTTTCGTCATCAAATTATTGAACCAGTTCCCAGGGATGACCAGCAAATAAATGCGAATCCAGCCCCGATTGGTCGCGGATTGGAATTGTACACTCCCCGCGATATTTACCATACAATTGAACTGATTGGCAAACGAGTAGTTCAGTTGGTTGAAGAATTTCTACCTGCTGGTTTTGAATGGAAAAGTGCAGATAAAAATCTCGAATCAGACGGTGAAGTTAGCAACGGGGAAAATCAAGTAAAATTGCCGTTAGAGTATCTGAAATCGATGGCTGTTCTGGTGAGGGAAAATAAACAAGGTAAGTTGATCAAACAGGTGCTGGAAAATCCGCAGAAATATGGATTAACCGTCGATTTAAGCAAATATGGGATTAAGATAGAAGATGTCGGAGAACGCGATCGGCATTCTCAAGTACCTTGGGAAATCTTAACACTACTGCAATTTCTCGATCGCCCCCACTCACCAGACTACCTGAAAGCAGCACTGAAGATTTTGAGCGATCGACAACTCATCCCCAAACAAGACTACAATGCCCTTACCACAAGCCCAGAGCAATTTCTGTACCCAGGCCCCCTCGACCCGAACCAATCAGATCCCGTTAAAAAATGTCGCTACTTTTGCTGCGGTTTATTACAAGCCCGCTTAGAACTTCCACCCTATCAAATCATCTCATTTCTAGCCCTAGCCCTGCAATACGACCAAACAGAATTAGCCACAGCAGACAAATTAGCAGAACGAGTCGCCATCCAAACTATCGGCAACAATTCCATGAGTAATATGTTGAGTGTACTCAGCGAAATTGTCACCTCCGAAAGATTTGAACCAGTGGAAGCAGAAGAGAAAATAGAAGAACGTTACACAAGCAAAGGTCAACTAACAATTATCACGATGCACAAAGCCAAAGGATTAGATTGGGATTGCGTATTCTTACCATTTTTACACGACCAAATTATCCCCGGAAGCTTACGAGTTTTACCACAAAATAAATTCCTAGGAGATTTCACCTTAGCAGAAGTCGCAAGAGCACAAATTCGAGCGAGTTTGCACAAAAAAGAAGCCTTCCCAAATCTGGGTGAAGCCTGGGAACAAGCAGGATACTTGAAAACAGCAGAAGAGTTTAGATTGCTATATGTAGCGATGACACGCGCCAAAAGTTTGCTGTGGATGTCAGCCGAGAAAAAAGGGCCTTTCACATGGAATAAACCCGATAACTTACAGGAACTTAAACCTTGTCCAGTCATGCCTGTTTTAAAACAGAAATTTCCTGATAATGTGATGTTGTAAAATTAAGGAACCGCGAAGACACGAAGGGCGCGAAGTTTGAGAAGATAAGCTTTACCCGAAATTTTGATATAATACGAACAATCTTCATAAAAAACTTCTCTTTTCTTCCTTCGCGTTCTTCGCGCCTTCGCGGTTCATTAAAAAAAATCTAATTCATAAATGACAAACTCACAAATCCTCACCAAAAACATCACAATTCCCAACGGAGATTTGCAAATCGCCGCCTACCTAGCCCAACCCGCCACAGCAGGACAATTTCCCGCAGTCATCGTGATTCAAGAAATCTTTGGTGTCAACTCGCACATCCGCGAAGTTACCGAAAGAATAGCAAAAGAAGGATATGTCGCGATCGCCCCAGCCATCTACCAACGCCAAGCCCCCGGCTTTGAAACCGGCTACACCCCCGAAGACATCACAATCGGCAGAAAATACAAAGAACAAACTACCGCATCCGAACTCCTCAGTGACATCCAAAGTGCGATCGACTACCTCAAAACCTTACCATCAGTCAAACAACCAGACTTTGGCTGCATCGGCTTCTGCTTTGGCGGACACGTCGCCTACCTTGCCGCCACCTTGCCCGAAATCAAGGCTACAGCGTCCTTCTACGGCGCTGGTATCGCCACATATACCCCCGGAGGTGGACTCCCCACGGTCGATCGCACATCAGAGATTAAAGGCACTCTCTACGGCTTTTACGGCACTCAAGATGCCAGCATTCCATCAGAACAAGTTGACCAAATTGCCACAGAATTAGAAAAACACAGTATTTCTCACCAACTTTTCCGCTACAATGCCGATCACGGCTTTTTCTGCGACCACCGTGGTAGTTATAACGCTACCGCAGCAGCCGAGTCGTGGGAACAGGTGAAGGAACTATTTCGACTGGAACTTCAACCTGTTTAGAGATGGGAGAGTGGAAGAGTGGGAGAGTGGGAGATGGGGAGAGTGGAAAATTTTTCTACTGACAATTGACAACTAAACAACTGACAACTGACAACTAACAACTGACATGAATTCCAAATCTACTGGTTCTCAAAGCGCAAAAGCATCCTTTTCAATGGACGATTTTGCTAAAGCCCTCGAACAGCACAATTACGAGTTTCAAAAGGGACAAGTAGTGCGTGGAAAAGTGATCGAGCACGACTCAAATGGTGCGTATGTTGATATCGGTGGTAAGTCTTCGGCCTTTTTGCCGATCGAAGAGGCTGCTTTGAGAACGATCGCGAATTTGTCCGAAGTCGCCCCTTTGGAAGAAGAACGGGAATTCTTAATTATCCGCGAACAAGATGCCAATGGGCAAGTTACTCTTTCTCTACGCCAGCTAGAACTTCAGCAAGCTTGGGAAGAGTTAAACGAAATGCGCGAAAGTGGCAAAGTTCTTCAGGTGCGGGTTTCTGGGGCAAATAAGGGTGGCGTAACAGTAGATGTCCAGGGGATGCGTGGCTTTATTCCGCGATCGCACTTAATCAATCGCGATGACATAGAAGGGCTGATCGGTCAAGCTTTGACTGTGAGTTTCTTGGAAGTCGATCAAGAACGCGAAAAATTGGTACTTTCCCAGCGATTAGCAACTCAATCCTCTGCCTTCAGTCAGCTACAAATCGGTCAATTAGTAGAAGGTAAAGTCAGTAGCATCAAGCCTTTTGGCGTGTTTTTAGACATGGAAGGAATTAGCGGTTTGCTACACATCAAGCAAGTCAGCCAAAGATACATTGAAAACCTCTCCCAGCTATTTTCTCCAGGTCAAATATTGAAAGCAATGGTGATTGACCTGGACGAAAGCCGGGGCAGAATTTCGCTGTCTACCCGGATTTTGGAAAATTATCCAGGGGAAATAGTGGAAAAGATGGCAGACGTGATGGATACCGCAGAAGAGCGATCGGAACGTGCGAGAAAAACTCTTTCTTAAGTCTTGACTATTTTACTCATTTATATCAATTCCGGTTGCACCGGAATGATATAGAGGAGACGGCTTGGCCTTAGTCCCTACAATATTACTTTAGGTAGGGACTAAGGCCAAGCCGTCTCCTAATTCCAGTCATTAATAATAAGGACAAGTGATGAAAATTCGTGAGGTACTCAAGCGATTAGAAGCGGATGGATGGTTTGAAGTAAGAATGCGAGGAAGTCATCGAGTCCTGAAGCACCCTCAAAAATCCGGTATTGTAGTTGTACCAGGTAATTTTTCGGATGAAGTCGCCATTGGAACTCTCAAAAGCATTTGGAAACAAGCACAACTGGAGGACGAATAATGAAAGAATACATTGTAATTTTTGAATGGGCTGGGACTAACTATTCAGCTTACGTTCCTGATTTGCCTGGTTGTATTTCTACAGGTAAGACACTTGAAGAAACAGAAAACAATATTAAAGAAGCAATTGAGCTTTATATTGACACCCTCCGAGAGGATGGTCAACTCATCCCAGAACCATCGCTTAAGGCTAAGGCAATTTCTGTTGCAGCTTAATTAGCATAAATTCAGCAAAAAGTCAACTGTTAGTTGTTGACAGTTAACAGTCAACAATCACCTGACAATGTAACCAGAATCTACACAACATGACTCGAAATTGTTTCAGTCTCCACCTTTGCTTCCACCGGCCAAGGATTTTCCATGTCTAATATTTTTTTCGGCTGATAAACCGCCAAATCAAACCAGAAAGTTGTACCCACATTCACCTCACTAACTAAATTAATTTTAGTGTGGTGTTTGTCAATAATATTTCTGACAATAGAAAGACCCAATCCCGTTCCTTCTAAAGTGTGAACTCGGTTTTCTACCCGGAAAAAACGCTCGAAAATTGCCTGTTGATCTTCAGGATCTATGCCAATCCCAGTATCAGAAATTTCGATCCGCACCGTCGGAAAATCTTTAGATTCAGGCGATAAGTTGTGGTGATCGGAAACACTATTTTTGTGGTGTTTAGTATCACCGTCTAGTAAATAAGCTCGAATGGATACCCTACCACCGGCAGAAGTAAATTTCAAAGCATTTCCTACTAAATTCGCTAATACTTGCAGGAGCAAATCATAATGACCTAAAGCAGACGGCAAGTCGGGGTCAACGTCTTGCTCCAATTCAATGCCTTTATCCTTAGCATTCAATTTATAAGTTCGCAGGGTTTGTTCCACAGCTTGATGGAGGTCAACCGCATCTAACTGATAAACTCGGCAGGATTCCAGCCGCGACAAGTCTAACACATCATTAACTAACCGAGTTAGTCGATCAGTTTCTCGGTTAGCAATTTCCAGAAACTCCCGACGCTCGCTTTCTTGAAGGTCTTCTCCATATTCGTAGAGAGTTTCAATAAAAGATTTGATATTAAACAAAGGAGTTCTTAATTCATGAGAAATATTACTGATAAAATTGCTTTTAGCTTCATTTAGTTCCACTTCCCGTGTGATATCCTGCACTGTCATCGCAATACCTTTGAGACTCTCGCGGTACTGATCGGAACCTTGATGTTTCGAGGTTTGTTTGTAGAAAGTGCACTCCAGAGCCTCCGGCCGTTCTGATTCGTTACAGGTATTTTCTTCGTCGCGGACGCAGCTTTTGCACAGCGATTCCGATCCGGGCGCTTTATGGAGAATTACAGTAGTTAAAACAATCCGAATTGTACGGTTGACTGGTTCCCTCATCGAGATCCGAAATTCTCCCCCTTCGCGATCGCCCGCAGCTATTTGATGCAATGGTCTAGCCAACTCCTGCTGGACTTCCGCGGGCAAAATGTGCAGAACATTAACTCCGATCGCATTTTTGCCTTCCCATCCAAAAATCCGCCTCCCCGTCGGATTAACTAAAATCACCTGCAAATTCGCATCTAATAACAGCGCCCCATCAGCAATAGTTGAGACCAAAGTTTCCAACTTAGCTTTTTCTGCTGTCAACTCTTCAATATTTTGTTCTTCATAACTTTCGAGTTTCTGAGCCATCTCATTAAAGCTGCCAATCAACTCGCCCAATTCTCCACCCAAAGGCAAGTCAACTCGTTGTTTGAAATTTCCACTCGCAATATTTTTTACCCCTAAAACTAATTGTTTAATCGGTTTAGTAATTGTCAGGGCATTAAACACAGCCCCCAAAATTACCATTACCCAAATAGTCACAAATACTGCCAAAGTGACATCTCTAGTCAAATTTGAAGAGATCACAGCAGCAGGATTTGGGTTAATGCCGATCGCCAAAACTCCCAAATATTTATCTTCATATATCAGAGGAACAAATACATCTGTTACCTCTCCGTCAGGAGTCAAATGTTGTCGCACCAAAGGCACAGAAGTCAAATTTCTCGCCTCAATGTCCGCGATAAAACTATCGGGAAGTTTAATCTGACGGCGCAGAGTCAAAGAAGTTTGCACCTCCGACTTCGAGAAGGGTATCCCCAAGAAAATGTCCCCCGCCTCGTCTGCATAGAGCATATAACGGACGCTAGAGGTGTTGCTATAAAATTGATGGGAAAAACGGGCCACCTCTGAGCGATCGTTTTTGGCAATCAAAGGAGCCACATTTGCCGATAGCAGCAGCCCCAGGTCACGACCGTAGCGAGTATCATTAAGTCTGGCATCGAGCTGGATAGTATTGACGGCCCAGAATGTGAGGCCACTCATAATTAACGAAACTACGAGGGTAGCACCGGCCATCAGGCGAGTCTGGAGAGTAAACTCCGACCACCAACGAGCAATAATTTCTCCGATTTTGTTTAGTATGGCCAACATTTCACCAGTTAAAATTTAAAAGCATTAAATAAAGTGGCTTTTCTCAGATTTTGTGCAGTGAATTTTTCACTACCACCACCGCAGAGATGCCAGACTTATTGTGACACTTCTAATTAGAGATTGCTTGACTTCCCCCAAGTAGCCGATGTCGAAATTCCTAACTTTTGTCCGCCAAAGCTCGACGGCCAATGTCGCGGCGACAGTAAACTCCTTCAAATTCAATACAATCTACTGCCTCGTAAGCTTTAGCAATAGCTTGTTCAAAACTTTCTCCCACAGCAGTCACCCCCAAAACCCGACCACCATCGGTCACTAACTGTTGCTGCTTCAACTGGGTGCCAGCATGAAAGACTTCTGCACCTGTTGCTTCGGCTGCTTCGATACCCGTAATCGTTTTGCCTTTCTCGTAACTTCCAGGATAACCCCCAGAGGCCAAAACCACACAAACTGCTGCGCCGGACTTCCAGCGAATTTCCGAAAAATCTCCTAAACGCTGATTACAGCAGGCTAGCAGCAAATCTTCTAGGGGGGTTTCCAGCAAGGACAAAACGGCTTGGGTTTCGGGATCCCCGAAGCGGCAATTGAATTCTAGAACCAAGGGTTCTCCTTCGGCGGTAATCATCAAACCTGCGTAAAGCACGCCCCGGTAGTCGATTTTGCGTTTTCGCAGTGCCACTAGAGTGGGTTCCAGAATTTCGGTTTGAATCCTTGCCATCAGCTCTGGAGTGACAATTGGCGCTGGTGCGTAGGCTCCCATGCCGCCTGTATTGGCTCCCTTGTCGTCTTCACCGATCGCTTTGTGGTCTTGGGCGGGCAGCAGAGGTTCTACTGTAATGCCGTCGGTGAGAGCGAGAATAGAGACCTCTTGGCCTGTGACATATTCTTCGACTACGACTCGGATGTTCTCGGTGCCGAATTCGCCACGAAAAATTGTGTTGATGGCGCTATGAGCGATTTTGACGGTAGTGGCAACGGTGACTCCCTTCCCTGATGCGAGTCCGTCTGCCTTGATGACTATGGGAAGTCCCTGTTCAACAACGTATGCTTTGGCTGCTTCTGGGTTTGTAAATACGGCCGCTTTGGGTGTTGGGATGCCTGCTTCGAGCATCAATTCTTTTGCCCAGAATTTGCTCGACTCAATTTGGGCACCGGCTTGGGTGGGCCCGAAAGCCATGAGTTTTTTCTGTTGGAAGTAGTCAACGATGCCTAATGATAGGGGCAATTCGGGCCCGACGATGATAAGTCCGATGTTATTGACCATCACAAAGCGCTCCATGCCTTGGAAGTCATCGATGTTGAGCGACAAATTTTGACAGCCTTTGGTGGTAGCTGTGCCGCCGTTGCCTGGTACGCAGAAGACTTGTTTGATCCGCGTTGATTCTAGCAGTTTTTTTGCGATCGCGTGTTCGCGACCTCCGTTACCGACAAGCAAAACTTTCACAGCATCCTCACCTATATTTTTTTGCCTGAATGGCCACTTTGCAGTGTTTGTACTTATCTATCTGCTTTTTGCAGTGTTGTCAATTATGCCATGGTTGAGGCTAGAGAATTGATAGATGTGGCACTTTTTCGACGGTTGGGGATCTGCTGCTGTTTGGCAATGGCTCAGTCCGTGCCATGACTGGGGAGTGTCAATTAAGAAATACATTTGAATTTACCGTTGGGGGCGGGCGGGTTTATTGAGATTGTTGGTTCTTGTTATATATCGTTGGTGAACCCGCCCCTACAGCATATTCATTGTGGTACTTTTTGCTATAAAATAGTCAGGTTAACACAATCAAAATTACTGACATGAAATTCACTCAAGCCACTGCGATTACATCTACCAAAATTCAGCGGGTGGGTGTTGTCGGTGGCGGCCAACTAGCTTGGATGATGGGGGCTGCTGCTAGTAGGCTGGGTATTGAATTGGTGGTGCAAACTCCCCATGCTACTGACCCGGCAATTTCTGTTGCTGCTGATTCTATTCTCGCGGGTATTGATGATGTGAATGCTACTGCTGAATTGGCGACTCGCTGTGATGTAATTACCTTTGAAAATGAGTTTGTTGATTTGGATGGTTTGCGAATATTAGAAAAGCAAGGTATTTTATTTCAGCCGAGTTTGTCGTCGCTTGATCCTTTGTTGGACAAGTACGTCCAACGTTGTTATTTACAAGATTTGGGTTTGCCAACTCCCAGGTTTTGGCAATGGGATTGTAGTCAGGATTTACCCTTAGATTTTCCCTTCGTTATCAAGGTTCGCCGCCACGGTTATGATGGTCAAGGTACTTTTGTGGTGAAAGATTCCGCGAGTTTTGAGTCGATTTGTGTTAAGCTTAAAAATCTGGCTTTGTTGGTGGAAGAATTTGTGCCTTTTGATCGCGAGTTGGCTGTAATTGCAGCTCGATCGACAACTGGCGAAATTGCGATTTACCCGATCGTCGAAACTCAACAGGAACATGAGGTTTGTCGTCTGGTGATTGCGCCGGCCCAGATTAGTTTACAGGTAAAAGCCGAAGCTGAGGCGATCGCCCACACTCTCCTCAATAGCTTACAAGCTGTCGGCGTATTCGGCATTGAACTATTTTTAACCAGCGACAATCAACTATTAGTCAATGAAATTGCACCCCGCACGCACAATTCGGGACACTTCACCATAGATGCTTGCAAAACTTCACAATTTGAACAACATTTACGCGCAGTTTGTCAACTGCCTTTAGGCAACTGCGATTTAAACTCTGCTGGCGCTGTGATGGTAAATTTACTTGGCTATAAATCGGCTGAGTCCGACTATTTAGAAAAACGAAAACAACTGGCACAACTCAATAATACTTTTGTGCATTGGTATGGTAAGAAAGTATCGCGTCCAGGTCGTAAACTGGGTCATGTTACTGTTTTGCTCGATCGGGAAGCCGTGGATCAGGGGCGAGTGCAAGTAGATGCGATCGCTCAAACCATTGAATCTATCTGGTATGCAAATTAAATTGCTCGAAGCTTGCCAAAATCGAGTTAGTCGGTATATATTAAATAAAGGTTCTACTGCGACGTTGGTGACTGCCAATAATGTTTTTTTGATCTATAACTCTTAACTTTCGGGAATCAAGATGTTTGGACAGCAGTAAACTGGGCTTGTACCCAGAAACTTTAAGTCCGAGCCAACGGTGCCCACCTGGTAAAATACCAGGTCAAAAGCTGAGGTAAGACGGCGTTGCGGGGAGCCATTAAAATATTGATTGAGATAGGCGCTAATATGGCTAGCCTATTTTTTTTATGGGGAATTGGGAATGGGGAATTGGGAATTGGGCATTATTGACCCTTCGACTACGCTTAGGGGACGAACAACTAACCAATAACTAATAACTAACAATACTTCGGAAAGTTTTTTAACGGCCCTGTAAGCCTTACGGAGGAAGCCCTGCCATTTTTAACGGATTTTCTGAAACTTAGCGCTGAACTTAAACCTTGAAAAAATAGTCCAGCATATAGCCAGCAAGGGTTTAGGACACTAGACTAGATCTAAAACTGTCCGAAGTATTGATACCAGGTTATGCTAACAGAAGATTTAGATGCGTTCGCCCTGGAGGCAAGAATTGTGGTTACAGAAAGGGAACTTATTTGTCAGTTGAATTACGGAACTGAAACTGTTATGGCGAATGTGGTTATTTCCCAGTCCGACGACTGCTCTGTTATTGCCACCATAACTCCGCATCAACAGATTAGTTTGATTTCTTCAAACGTAGATTGTTTCATAGAAAGTATTCGTAATGGTTTATCTTCACTTTTGCTAAAAACAACCCCCGTGACAATTTCAGAACAAAATAACCAGTTAAAAGCGAAGTTAGGTGTAGCAGAGCTTGAATTGCAGAATCTTCCCCAAGATAGCGATACAGTTTCAGTCCGAATGTATTTAACTAATCTACATTCCTATTTTTACAAAAATCATATCAAATTTGATATTAATATTCCAGGGCAGCCACAAGTTGTATTATCTGCTCACGAAGAAGGAGCTATATCAAATATTGCTGAAGTTTTTCAAATCCCATACTCTGATTTAGAGAAGATCAAAAAGTTGGTTGATTCAATATGCTGGCTTTGTTCTTTCGCGTCTGGACGGCTTTCCGCAGTTGCCAGAATGGAGGTACTACGTAACAAAGAGCTTATCTACCAGGAACTTACATCTGTTGATACCACACTAAACCAAGGGCCTAAAGTCATCTCTGATGTAGACGATCTAACCCTGTTCATTGAACACAGCTATAACTACTATCAGCAGATTGTTACCACATACAACCTGAATAATTTAATTAACTTAGGTGTTCTGGCTAAGCAGACACCTTATATAGAGGTTAAAACTCTATTAATGTGTAACTTTCTGGAAGTCTTGCGCTATAACTATGCACTAAATATTGGCTGTCCCAAAGGGGATTTTACCAGAGATCGGAAAGATAATTTCTATTTAGTCACTAATGAAAGAAGAAATGGAAGAAGAAATGGAAGAAGAAATTGTTCAGCTTCTTCTCAACAAAGAGCTTCTTTTCAAGAAATATTGGAACACTTCTGTGACAAAAATAGCCTCACAGGTTGGTGTAGTTCTTTCAAAGATATTCGCGATAAGATCGTACATACAGGGAATATAACTGGATCGACTTTTCAGGAAAAAATCCAAAAATATCAAGACTTACACCATTTCTGCGATCGAGTGATACTTGCTCTTCTCCAATGGGATTGTGCTGGAGTGAGGCTTACTTTTCCCCAATGTGATGTAGTCTCAGGTCCATACATACCGATAAATTGCCCCCCGAATCCAGAATCTGTAGTTAACCGGGTGGCATTTACTAGATAAGGCAAGAAGTTTACAAACGAGTTATGGGCAGCGAGGAGTTACATAAATGTAGAGCGGAAAAGTTGTATGAAAGTAGGAAAAGCAGAAAATTGCATATTTCACAATAGAAGTGTTAACTCTATTGGAAAGCAGGTTTTGCCTGATGTAACTTCAGACACTCTGCCATAAAAAACAAGCTAATCCGAGACAAATTAGAGCTATAAACCAGATTCCATAAAGTAAGAGAACTGCGCCTAAAGATCCAACCCCTAAAGCAATCAGTTTCTTAACTTTGTTTTCACTACTATAGTCGGATGGATTTTCAAAATTCGTTAAGCTTGAACTACTGGAGGGATTGGATTGGATGGTTTTCTCTTGTTCTCTCTCTACTACAACTATAATTTTCTTTTCCAGTTCTAGCCAACATTTATTAGGATCAACTTCTACTCCTTTACACTCAACATCCCACTGATTCTCCATTGAGTAAAACACAGCCATATAATTACTAGCTAACCAAGGATCGCTTGATGCTGAACGTACATTTGGATAGGTTCCATTTAATTTTTTATAAGCAGCGAGACAAGCCTTTGTGCAAACAATAAACTCTTCTAAATGCTCTTTTACAAGCTCATAACTTGCAGGTTTTGGTGACAAGCTTTTATCAGTGGACTCAACCATTGGAAGGAGACACCAGATATTTTTAGACGGGGTATCTAAATCTTTTTCCAATTGTGCCCCGATAGAGAGATTGTTTCCTACTGGCATACACTGTAGCAAAGCACCATCTTCTGGAAAAATTTGTGTTATACACCTTGCTTTAGAGATTCTTTTGCCACTTTTTTTTAGCTGATCAATTAAATCATCTTGACTTTTGAAAGAATCGTACACAGATTCTAACCTTGGTTGCTCAACTAGATCGTAATCTCTACAACCAAGAAGATTCAGAAAAGCATTTGCTCGAAGGGCTGACTGCCTATTGTTCTGGTTAAGAAAAAGATTTTGGGTAATCTTGCCATCCTGTACAGCCTTTTGAATATCCCCCAATTGATAAAAGGTAGTAGCCCTATTCATATAAGCATCCGCGTAATCAGCTTTAAGTTGAATAGCACGGGTGTAGTCTTCCAGAGCACTATTATGTTCACCTAGCTCATTTTTCATATAGCCTCGGCTGTAGTAAGCTTCAGCATAATTAGGATCTAGCTGGATTGCTGCACTTAAGTTTTTTATGGCTGCCCTTAAATCACCCCTCTGAAAATCAAGACTAGCTCGGTTAAAGTAATCCTTTGAATCAGTGCTAGAAATTTTAAGATTTGCGGTAACTAGAACACTTTGACCACAGCCAGAAAAAGCCACAAGAATTTGCTCAGATGGATCTGTTATTTCATCCATCTTTGCTTGTACCATGCAAATAATCTCCCTATCGTTATTAGCAAATTTAGGTAAGTCGCTTCTCGGAACATAAGCCAACTCTGATATGTCAATGTCAATACAGTTGTTTTCATCTAGATGCACACCCACGAAAATCAGACCAATTCCATGATCGTGATAGCCTTTTTGAGCAATTTTCGTAAAGCTATCCTTCGCACCATAAACCATCGTCTGGGCGTATTGTTCTAACTGCTCTTTAGATACAAGAGACATATTGACACCTCAATCTCCTAGAGTGTTTTGTTTGATTGTCTTATTAACTCAGCTAAATATTTAACCTGAACTTAAGGTAGTATTACATGAGTAAACCAATCCTATCAAAGCACCAATACCCAAAGTTGTCAACAGGATACCCCCCGCCCGCGTTCATAAGTCGCCAGAGTCTTATTAATCCGCCCCACCCAATGATTGCACGCTAACTCAAAATCCTCTGGTTTCGGACTTTCTTGAATCAGCATCTTCAATCGACCAGTAGCCAACAAAATCAAAAAGATCGGGTCAGTTGGCTCAATTTTTCCCTTACTCGTCACGCATATCCGGAGGCTCTGCCTCCAATTTTCCTTGCCAAGCGAGGAAGTTTTTAAATCATTAAAAGTAGACTAAGAGTACCCAAAATGCAAGCATCTAGCGAACAGAAAAGACCTTTGGAAATAGAATTAAGCTTTCCCGTACAAACTTACGATATCGACTTTGCGGGAATTGTCAGCAATATTGTTTACATCCGCTGGTTGGAAGACTTGCGAATAGCACTTGGTGCTGCTTATTATCCTGTACAAAAAATGCTGCAAAACGGTGTAGTTCCCATGCTGATGAAAACTGCAATTGAATACAAGCAGCCGATTAGTATTTTCGATAAACCAACTGGTAAAATTTGGATTAGTAAAATGAAATCGCTTAAGTTGATGATGGATGCTGAAATAATTGTAGCTGGGAAAGTCGCTGCGATTGCCCAACAATCTGGTTGTTTCATTGAACTCTCAACTCGCAAACCAGTGCCGATTCCATCTGAGTTTTCTCAAGCATATTTTGCACAGCAGTAAATCGATAAATCTTCACCCAAAATACTGTTTGTATTCAGGACTTGATTTCTGTGATTTTCCGCATCAGAAATAATGTCAAAATCCCAGAAACACCAACATTTACAGAACTCAATCACATTATGAATCATTCAACAATTGCCAATACCGAAATTGTCCGCCTGATCACTATCCCCATTAGTCACTACTGCGAAAAAGTGCGGTGGGCCCTGGATTTACTAAAAATCCCCTATATCGAAGAAAGAAAAGAATTGCAGTCAACTGCTGCCGGAGTTTATGCACTCCGCTTGTATCGTGAGCAGCGCCAAGTTCAGTAATCATACGAGTTACACCACAGGATTTTTGGTCTAGATCATAGGGGTAGTTTTGCAATGCGATCGATCCATTCTTCAGCACTAGATACCGCCCAAATTATTAGCAATTCTTCGATGATAATTTCTATCGGTAGCCTCCTTGAGCTGTCTTTGCTGCGATTAATTTGTTGTACAAAACCGGATCAGTAGACTGTAGCGGTTGAGGCATCGCATCAAATGCGGCTTCTTCGGCCTCCAGATAAGCATCGATTTCAGTACGATTGGCTAGATAGAAGGCGATCGATCCATAAACTTGTTCGAGAGTCAGCAAGGGAAATGATTGAACAATGCTTTCAGGCGATTCCCCTTTTTGGAAAGCACAAACAACTGAGTCAATGGCAATCCGAGTCCCTTTCACCCAGTAAGTATTATTTCGATATTCTGTATAGGATTTAGCGGCTAGAACTTGCATAAGTTTATTTTGATGTAAACTATCTCTAATTATAGTCTTGTGGTCTAGTATTCTATCCCAGGTGTCAACTATGGCCAACAACCGCAAGATTAGCCGATCGCCCATCCCGCAAATCCATCCCGCAAATCCAGCTTGCAGAAAGTACCACAAACGTGATACGGTTATAGCTTGTGTCCAAATAACACCAGTCCATGCCAAAACTCAAAACTCGCAAAGCAGCCGCAAAGCGCTTTAGAGCGACCGGCACCGGTAAAATTGTGCGCCGCAAAGCTTACAAAAGCCACTTGCTCTCCCACAAAAGTTCAGCCCGCAAAAGCCGCTTATCTAAATTGGTCGTCATTGACGAGACCAACGATGCTAACGTGCGGTTAATGCTTCCATACTTGTAAAGTTTAACGGTAATCAACGATGACACGGGTAAAACGCGGTAATGTCGCCAGAGCGCGCCGCAAAAAAATTCTCAAACTAGCCAAGGGATTCCGAGGCGCACAGTCCAAACAGTTCCGCACAGCTAACCAACGGGTGATGCAAGCCCTGCGTAACGGTTATCGCGATCGCAAAAAACGCAAACGCGACTTCCGCCGCCTGTGGATTGCTCGGATCAATGCAGCATCTCGCACCCACGGGACGAGCTACAGCAAACTGATCGGCAACATGAAGAAAGCCAACATCGAAATCAACCGCAAAATGCTGGCACAAATGGCAATCATTGACCCAGCAACATTCGGTAAAGTCGTGGAAATGGCCAATCGAGCCGCAGCGTGAAAACTTGAATAGTTTTCCGAAGGAAGAAATAAGAAGTAAGAAGGATTTAGTTATCTGCCAGAGAAGGAAGACTTCTTAGATAAATCTAGGAAATTGAGACCAATTTTCCTTCTTTGTTCTTACTTCTGGCTTCTTACCTTTTGATAGTGATATCCTGGGCAATTGCATCCACCCTTTTCTATTTTTTCTAAAATCTCAGTGGCAAATCTCAGTGATTGCCATTTCACTAAAATAAACAAAAGCTTCCAAATACAACCCAATTTAAAAAGCATGGATAGCAATTTACTCATTATTTACGTGTCAGTCTTGCTACTCATACTAGGCAGTGCTTCCTGGTTTATAGTCCGTCAGATATTCACAACTCGAAATCGAGAAATGTCCCTAGAGCGCTTAGAAAACAAGCTAACCACAAAGAAGGGAACTGCACAGGAATACTACGAATTGGGAAGTATTTATCTAGACAAAAGTCTGTATTCCCAGGCAATCTTACTATTTCAAAAAGCCCTAAAATCCGAAGATTTAGAAGGCGCAGAAAATTCAGCCATCATTTATAACGCTCTGGGTTTTGCACACTTTGGTCAAGAACAGTACGACATAGCCATCCGCTATTACAAAGAAGCCATCAGGTTGCAGCCAGAGTACGTTACATCAATCAACAATTTGGCTCATTCCTATGAGCGCAAGAAATTAGTAACTCAAGCTTTGGAAATGTACGAAGAAGTTCTCAAATACGAGCCAGCAAATGACACTGCCAAACGACGAGTAGAATCCCTCCGCAAACGGTTTGTGAGCTATAGTTGAGACCAAGTGTCATCAGCAATATAGATCCTGTAAACCTGGCTTCATCAAGAAACCAGGTTTTTTGTTCTATTAGGTAAAAATACTAATCTTCGATTCTCCAATCCAAAATCTAAAATCTAAAATTGATCGACCGGACATGATATAAATGCTCAATAGAGTTAGTTGTGCCTGTAAATCTCTCCCTTACATATCGATATTTTTGGTAGAATTAAAGTGGTAACTGACCCACCAGCGACGATGGAGACATAAACCCGCGTCTCCAAAGTTTGCGAACAATCGCAACGGGGCAGAAGAATCTGTAGACCGGGGCATAACACGGGGCAATGGTAAGCATCCCTAGAATCAAGACAGCTCATAAGATTTCTTGTTTGGTATTCGACACATAAAACCGCTGGGCTAGCGGGGTTAGTGCGCGAGAGCAAACGTAAGGCCATAAAACTCCTTGTGGGTAGAGGCAATTGCTAGGTCGCAGAAACTCAAATCGTGAGATTTGAGAATCACCGTGGCTTGAACTCGGTGAGGATGTCAATTCTAAACAATTGAAGGAGGAGAACGTAGTGACATCAATTCTCGTTGTCGAAGATTCGTGGTTGACTCGCAGGGTAATCTGCAAAATTTTGCGAGCAGAGGGATACGAGACTTGGGAAGCATCGAGTGGCCCAGAAGCCCTAGAAGTCCTGGAGACTCAGACCCCAGACTGTATGCTTTTGGATCTCCTGATGCCCGATATGGAAGGTAGGGAAGTATTGCAAGCTCTGCGGGAGAGAGGGATTAAAGTTCCTGTGATCGTGATTACCGCAGACATCCAATCCACCACCCGCGAAGAGTGTATGGAACTGGGAGCCCTCGCAGTCATTCACAAAATGCCCAACTCCGATGAACTGGTTGGGTGGATCAAGAAAGCTCTCAGTGTCGGCGAGGAGAGCACCCCATGAAATTGACCGATCGACAGCTCGATGCTTTGCAGGAACTCGTTAACATCGGAATCGGTCAAGCAGCAGGGATCTTGAACGACATGATCGAGTCCCCCATTCGCTTGCAAATCCCCTACCTCCAAATCCTGACTCCTAACGACGTGCAACAACAGTTAGAGCAGCACCTCAATGGTGAGCAAATCTCCGCCGTTCAGCTCAAATTCACAGGCTCTTTTGGAGGGATTGCTCAGCTAGTCTTTCCTACAAACAGCGCAGCAACCCTGGTGACAATGCTGACTGGGGAAGAAGCCGGAACTCACGACCTAGATGCGGTCAAAATTGGTACGCTAAGTGAAGTAGGAAATATTGTGATCAACGGGGTCATGGGTGCGATCAGCAATGTACTTCAGCAGCGCTTGAACTACTCGATTCCCAATTACATGGAAGGGACGATCGCCACTTTGCTAATATCCGGCGGTTTGACTGCCGATACAGTTGTGTTATTGGCCCAGACTCGTTTCATTATTGAAAAGCTTCACATTGAAGGAGATATCATCCTCATTTTCAATGTCAGTTCTTTTGATACCTTGTTGGCTGCTATCAATCAACTTGCTGGGGGTCTATGAACCACGAGAGCAAAACTATTGAGCAAAAGTTTGGGGTTCTCGACAGCGTACCAGTCGGTGCCTGCCTGCTGCGAGATGATTTTGTGGTTCTGTTTTGGAATACGTGTCTGGAAGAGTGGACGAAAATTCCCCGCAGTCAAATGTTGGGCACAAACATCACAACCCATTTTCCCCACCTTCTACAGGTAAAGTACGCAACTCGCTTCCAGCAAATCTTTGCAGGAGGGCCGCCAACTATTTTTTCTTCTCAGATTCACAAGTACCTGATTCCGGCAACTTGGCAAGACGGCCAGCAGCGCATCCAACAAACTACTGTCACGGCAGTGCCTGCTCAACAGGCAGGCATGGCAGAAGTCGAGATTGAAAACTTGGTTCGACTGAATCTTGAGCTCCAAGGAGAAGGTACTTTCGGAGTCGAAGAAGCCACAAGTGCTTTTTTGTCTTGGGAATCTCCACTCTCAGTTTCGTCATCAATCTGGCCGGGGGTCAATTGCCCATCGTTTTACGCGCTGCTGGTGATTCAGGACGTCACGGACCTCACCCACCGCATTCAAGCTTACCGGACAATGCGGGATCAGGCTTTGGAAGAAGTCAAAGTGCGCCAGCGGGTGGAAGAAGAGTTGCGATCGAGTCAGTATTTCATCCAGCAGATTGCTGACGCAGCGCCTTATTTGTTGTACATCTATGACTTGACTGAACAACGCAATGTCTACGTCAACGGTCAAGCTTATAAGTTATTAGGCTACACTCCCCAGGAAATTCTACAGATGGAAACAGCTTTGTTTTCCAGGTTGACCCACCCTGAAGATTCGCCGCTACTGGCAGCTCACTTACAACAATTTCCTTCGGCCCAGGATGGCAGTATTTTGGAGTTGGAGTATCGGCTGAAACATCGATCGGGCGAATGGTGCTGGTTTCGCTGCCGTGACCAAGTTTTCGCTCGCACAACCGATGGCCTGCCTAAACAAATTTTTGGTACTGCTCAAGATATCACGGAGTACAAGCGGACAGAAGAAGCGCTGCGGCAACAGAATGAACGGGAACTGTTGATGGCAACGATTACTCAGCACATCCGCCAGTCTCTGGATTTGGACGAAGTGCTCAACACGACTGTCAACGAAGTACGCCAGTTTCTGCAAGCCGATCGCGTGATGATCGTCCGCTTTCACCCCTGTACTGGCCCCCTCTGCGACACCCCAGCGACGGGGGCAGTAACGATGGAATCCGTAACCCTCAACTGCAAGCCGATGCTGGGGGAAACGCTGCATAATTTCTGTTTTGACGAGTTCTATATCGAAGCGTACAAACATCGGGCAATCCGACCGATCGCGGATGTTTGCGCTGCCGATTTACCACAATATCAAATTGATTTACTAGCACAATTTGATGTCAGAGCTTATTTAGTAGTGCCATTAGTGCAAGGGGAGGAGTTGTGGGGGCTGTTGATGGCCCACCAGTGCATCCCCAGACAGTGGATGCAGTTGGAAGTCGAGTTACTGTCTTCTCTGGCGGCCCAGTTGGCGATCGCGATCAAGCAAGCAGAACTCTACCAGCAGTTGCAAGCTGCCAATCTTAAATTGGAGCGCTTAGCCACTTTGGATGAACTCACCCAGTTAGCTAACCGCCGTCGGTTTGACCAATATCTGGAAATGGAGTGGCGCAGACAGTCGCGGGAACAAACGCATCTGTCTCTGATTCTGTGCGATATTGATTCTTTTAAAAGTTATAACGATACCTACGGGCATCCAGGGGGAGATGAATGTTTGCGGCAAGTGGCTAGGGCGATCGGCAGTGCAATCAATCACCCTGCCGATTTAGTCGCCCGTTACGGAGGCGAAGAATTTGCCGTTATTTTGCCGAATACCAAGATTCAAGCGGCCGTGCAAGTAGCTGAACACATACAACTCAAAATCGCAGCTTTGCAGCTTCCTCACGCAGGTTCTCAGGTAAGTCAGTACGTCACAGTCAGTTTGGGAGTCGCAAGCATGGTTCCTGGATCTGAATCAGTCCCCTCCATTCTGATCGCCGCCGCCGATCAAGCGCTATACAAAGCTAAAGGACTTGGGCGCGATCGTCTCCACGTTTACCAGCCCGACACCAGCTCACCCCAGGCGAACGGGACAGCACCACGACGACCTATAGATTTCTCTCTACCCAACACTAATTTGCCCTCTCCCACAAGTGCTTAATTGTTATTAGTTATTGGTTATTAGTTATTAGTTATTAGTTATTAGTTATTAGTTATTAGTTATTAGTTATATTGTTTCGGGTTGCATCGAAATTATTAGAAATTAGTCCAAGGCAGTGCCGTGTCCCTACAATTAATCTGGCGTAGGGACACTCCGAGAGCCCAAGGAGTGTCAACTTAAGCCTGAAAGCCCGCCAGGAACTTTAGTCAGCCACCCTGTCCGCCAGGGAATTAATTCCCTGTCTAATAGCTAAAGTCCTCTAAAAGAGGACTCAAGAACTCCTGCCGTCCTCTTTTAGAGGACTTGCGCTTTGAGGCAGGGGTTTCAACCCTTGCCGGACTATTGGTTGTACCTGATTGTTGACACCTATGGGCAGTGCCGTGTCCTCTATATCATTCCGGCGCAGCCGGAATTGATATCAGGCATGGTTCGACTCAAAGTTCACAACTTTGACTTACGGCGCTGCCGCAGCCCTGCGGTTAGCAACTACCAGATTTGACTTATACTCTGCTGCTTTTTGCTGAGCTTTTTGATGGTTCGGGCTAGTTGTCGGCACGGCATTCATCAGCCCAACTGCTTTCTGCCACTCGCTTGCTACTGTGTTCCACTCTGTTTGAGACTGAGCGGTTTGCGCGAGAATTGCTGCACTCTGAGCCTGATTGACAGCTTCTCTCCAAGTGTCAGACTTAGGCGCGGCTGTCTTGGGGGTGGGAGAGGCTGCCTTGGGGGTGGGAGAGGCTGTTGCCGGAGCTGGAGAAGTTGTCTTTGCTGGAGATGTGCCTGCTGGAGCTGGGCTGGCTGGCTTCGTAGCAGCATTGGGAGCGGCTGCGGGGGCGGGAGAGGCTGCTGGTGTCGCGCCCTTAGATACGCTGGGAGAGGGTGATGGTTTAGACGCGCCAGAGGTGGCTTTCGAGGAGGGGGAAGCAGGGACTGGGGCGGTGGGTTCTGTGGTCGAACTGCTCGAAAATGGTGGATTTCCTGTAAAGAAAAGCCCTGCCAGGACGATCACAGCTAATAAGCCTACAGGTATTACCCATTTGGGAAATTGCTTTTTCGGAGGTGGAGTTTCCTCTTCCTCGTCGTCGTCTTCCTCGTCGTCGTCGTCTCGATCGAACTCTTCCTCTTGATAATAGTCTTCACTTTCGGACTCAACATCATCTAAACCTACAGAGTCGTCAGGCATTGAGCTGTCATCTTCATAGAGCATTGGCTCTGTAGGCATTAGCTCTATTTCGTCTTGCCAGGCAGGGGAGTCTTGACCGGTTTCTATGCCGTAAACTTTTACAGTGTGAATTGATTCTAGTCCCAACTTCGTCATCCCGGTGCGGATGAAATCCACCAATACCATCTGATCCGGTACTTTGCCTGACTCCAGAAATATATGGAGGCAGCCGTTGTCCCGCGTCACTTCGGCGTTGATGCCTTTGGGTTTAAGTGTACGGTTGATGCTAGATGCGATCGCTTGTGGATCGCCCTGTTTGAGAAGTTCCCGCGGGTTCTGTTGTGTCATGGCTAGGGATCTTTTGGGGGCTTATAGCTGCATCATAAAAGCTATGCACATCTTTTTTACTTCCAATTGGTGCTACCAGACAATATTTATTTACCAGATTATGCTTTATACAAGACTTGGTTAAACTTATTTAAGGTTCACCATTGAACTAGAAGCAATTTTTAGAATGTCAGCAGTACGGCAAACCTAGCAGAAAATCAGAACCTTGTCAACACTACCAGCATCAAGAAGAGGGAGGCTAGGGGTCGATCGCACATGATGAAAAATGAATCAGACTAATTGTTAGGGTGTTGTAATGGTTTGAGATTCCGAGTTTACCAGAAAACTGGGTCTAAAGCCCCGTTCTTCTAGGACGGCTTTATATTATTATATTTATCTAGCAATATAGCGGATAAATAT
>NZ_JAKJHX010000080.1 GCF_021648855.1 Tychonema litorale BBK16
TCCAGGCATCCGTGCTTCAGCAATTTGAGATAATCCAAAGCGATAAAACTTGTTTGCATCAACTTCTTGTAAGAGATCTGTAAGCCCTAATCGCCTGCGTCCTGAAATCTTTTCCAGAATATTGACATGAGTATAAATACCTTGCTTGCCAAGCAACTCCACAGGGTGAGTCATATCCAACACCCTCATGGAGCTGCAATGCTTATCGATAACTGGCTTTACCCTCTTACGATTTTCTTGAACCAAGGCATCTAGATTACTCTCAGTGACGACCTTGTTTGGACTGTCTGAAACATCTAACACTTCATCCCAACTAAGGTCTAGAGCTCTACAAATTTCAATAAAGGTCTTACGGTCTACGGGATTACCTGCAAAGAAGTTAGCAACTGAGGCACGAGACAGTTTAACTTGCTCCGCTAACTGCGCTTTGGTCAGTTTTTTGAAGACGATAGCTTCCTTTGCCCGTTTACCGCCTTCGGGAGATAGGCGCACTGAACGACGACTTGTCATAGTTACACCGCTACACTCAAATGACTTTACATAATTATAATTATACATTCTCAGACAAAAGTTGACAATCTTAGTTGCATCGGTTATTCTCAGACAAAAGCAGTAGTTCTAAGACTTTTCAAGACAAAAAGTCGTACATACGCTAACATACTTATTGTAGGAGCAAGCGATCATATGCCCAATCAGTCCCCTGATCCATTGTCACAGCGTTCTTTTTACGAGTTTTTAAGAAAACTTCTCGCTCAGAACCGTAACGGTGCTGATAGCGCTGGACTCGTAGCGTATATCGCTACTCTCGGTTTTCTTGCCTTTATCTTTATCTCTTTTGTAACCTTGACCGTGGTGAGGACTAATACTGTTCCGACGACGGGCAACACGACCACAATCACAAATACGCAAGGAGACTTACCTCAATCCAAGTGATAGTTAGGCTTCGAGCGATCGCTGTGTTTCTTCTAGCGAAGCGATCGCCCAAACCTTGTATCGAGCCTCTACCACCCAACACTGATTTCTGTAAATATACAGACAATTTCCGTCTATCTGGTGAAAAAACAACTTTTCCGTATAACACTTTAGTACCTAGTTATACGGAAAGTTTTCCTCTATCTCGTTTTAGTTAAAATTGTTTGAAACCTTTGTCTCTAGCTTACTTCATTTACCGCCCCAAACTCACACCGCGATATAATTCTGCGATCGCCATTTACGGTAGCGGGGGTTGACGAATTCGATCGCGATCCACCGCCGTAAACCGTTCCTAAAATTGTAATCTTTCCATCTGCAATAAATTTAACAATACGGTACTTTTCCCAAAATGAGGGCAATGTTGCGGACTTCATAGCTGCTCATAGTCCATCGGCGTAGACATTCCCGCTGCAATCTCGGCTTTGGCTTTCCGGGCTGCCGCGACTAGATTATTCTTCGTCCGCTTAAACGACTCATCCCATCGCTTTTCTTCTTCAATTTCTGACAGATATGCGCGAACATTCTCCACTACCTGCTTTTGAAGCTCGTCAGGTAGGGACTCAAGCATCTTAACGATCGTGGTAATTGCAGGAGAAGACATGGCATCTATTCAGTGCAGTGGATCGTCTCTATTCTACAACCTTCGCCACAAACAAGCCATAAAGTATTTCAATATAATCGCGATCGAAGGTCAAAATCACCCGTTCCTTTGTCTCTAGCTTACTTCATTTATCGCCCCAAACTCATACCGCGATATAATTCTGCGATCGCCATTTACGGTAGCGGGGGTTGACGAATTCGACCGCCTTAAACTACATCCGTTTCAGCAATTCATCGTACTCGTCGTGTGCACCAATCCAGTACCAGTAAATACGATCGGCTTCCAATAAACCTAAAACACGATAATTGATACTGACACGAGCAGAATAAATCGGTTGCCTCTGACTGACTCGCTTGAACTGAAGACTTGGATGATCAGGATCATCCTGCCAAAGAGCATAAGCTTTATCGGCTTGTTCCTGAACTGATGCAGGAAGACTCTCTAGCCGCGTGCAAAATGACTTTGTAACACTTGATTTCATTTTTGTGTTGGGAAAATCTCATCAAGTGGAACCGTTTCTCCTCCCGCAATTTCTTGGCGTACCATTGCAGCCATCTGATCCCATTGATCGTCTGTCGTGTCAGCAAAACGAGTTTCCCATTTTTGCTCCTCCTGCAACTCTGCCAAAAACCGAGCCGCGATCGCATCTTGCCGATCGGGTGGGAGTTTTTGGATTTGGGCGATCGCCTGTTGAAGGAGTTCAGTCATAATTTTGTTTGAAACCTTTGTCTCTAGCTTACTTCATTTACCGCCCCAAACTCATACCGCGATATAATTCTGCGATCGCTATGCTGTAATAGAGATCAGTCCATTCAAACTTCCATAGTTTATGACCGCAGCAGTATCTATTGACATTGGTACGCTCATTACACGCACTCCTGGATTGCATGGTGGATGTCCCCACATCCTCGGTAAAGGCGTTACCGTTCGCCGGATTGTAACCTGGTACAAGCGAGGATTGAATGCTGAAGAGATTTGCGATCGCATTTCTCATCTCACCCTCGCCGAAGTCTACGCCGCACTCACCTACTATCATGCTAATACCGCAGAAATTGAAACTGATTTGATCCATCAAGCAGCAGAAGCGAAGCGTCTAGAAGATTTGTACGCCAACTTTGGTAAAGAAGCATGAGTGAGATTAAGCTTTACCTAGATGAAGACTCCCAAGATCAGTCTCTTCTACGGGCCTTACGATCCCGTCAAGTCGATGTAACCACCGTCAACGAAACTCAAACAGAAGGGTTAATCGACGAAGAACAACTTCGGCTAGCTGCCACTCAAAACAGAGTGCTGTACAGTCACAATATTGGAGACTTCTGTGAATTACATACTGAGTTCCTTGTCAGAGAGGAATCTCATGCTGGCATTGCGCTGCTTTCACAAGACTATTCTGTCGGCGAGCAAGTTAGAGCTATTATGGAACTAACTGCGAATAAGACAGCAGAGGAAATGGTGAACCAGTTAGAGTTTTTGGGTAAATATTTGAAAAATAGCTAAATCCAGAAATATGAGCGATCGTTGCGATCGCCATTTCAAGCTCAATACTCTGTAAAGCATTATTTGTAGGTTAGGCGTAGGCAGGAAGTGGCTCATAAACAAGTTGCATAAGTTTTTCTGAGGGAACAGTTTCCATTGCATAGGTATTGCCTTGAGCATCGGCAAAATCTACTAGATAAGCGCGATCGTCAAAGCTCATCAGAATCGTACCAACTTGTCCCGATCGGAGCAAAATGGGTTGAGAGGTTTCTTTATGAATTGCCTGAATTTTTTCGGTCAAGGCAACAACATCATACTCGTTTAATATCATCATAGTATCCTCACTTATTAAGCTGACAATATTGCCGTGCCACCTCGATAAGTCGATTTATTTGCCCGCCCGGCCATGTATCGATCGAAAGTTGTGTAGTCTCCAGCTTTGTAGTCAGCACGGGCAGCTTCAATTTCAGCAATGTCTTCGGGAGAATCGTCATCATTCGGGAATAATTCAGCTTCCAAAAATTCCCAAATCTTGTATCTTTCAGCAATTCCCAGTGACGAAATCGCTTCCAGCAGTGATTGAAATGAGATATCTACTTTCACGGCATTCTCAGTCATCAAAACTTTCCTCCACTTTTAATTTTATATTTAGCATATTTCTTCAAAAATTTCAAAATAGTTATATCCCGTTCCACCACCGCAAACCGTTATCGCCCAAAACTTACGCCCCGATATAATTCTGCGATCGCAACTTCAAGCTCAATACTCTGTAACATCACTCCTCTCCGAGAGCTGCGCTAACGACCAAAATTGCTTTATTTAAGCTTGATTATCCGTCCTCAAATTTTGTATTTCCTCCAGCCCAAGTTGGGTGATTTGACTGATGGTTAAGTCATCAAATCGATCGAGCATTTGTTTGGCAATCTCAATTTTAGCCTCGGTTTTTCCTTGTTGTATTCCCTGATTTAAGGCTTTTTTGATAACATTTCGTTGGTCGTGAATGTAGATTTCTCTGTTATCTAAATCTTCCAATTCTTCTCGATTTAAATTAGAGCGATTGGCGATTTCAAAAGCTTGCTGAATTTCGGGAACAGAACCCATATTTTCGGGAATTTCCTGCAAACTTCTAGCAGTCTTCAGGAAATAGAGCCATTTATCTGCTATGGTTTCTAATTGATGTAATTCTTTCTGGAACTTCGGTAATTCAGCAAATACTAACTCGATATCATAAATCGGATAATCAATGAGAAATTCTCTTTCTTTCAGAATAAAGCTCGATATAACTTTATCCAAATTGGGGAAGATTTCAAAATCTGTAATTGTTAGCGCAATTACAGGATTCAGCATGGCATAATCTTCCCCTGCTTCTAGTTGAATTGAGTAAGCCTTAGCAGCATTGTATAAAATACGCTTTTCAAAGCTTTCTATATTCAATACCTGCATTTCAATAATTACAGTTTTGTCATGTTCCAGGGTGGCTTTGACATCCAGGTATGTGTCTTTAATTCCTCGGATGCGCGGTGCTAGATAGGGATTAAGGATTTCGAGGTGTTTGATCGTGCGATCGCCATTATAGAGCAAAGCATTCAAAAAACTGATTAGAATGTCCTTACTTTGCTCTGAACCAAAAATCTTTTTGAACGCAAAATCAGTTTTGGGGTTGATAAACTGCATAGCAAAGATTGATTAATAATTTTAGTCCTATTATAGTTTACCAAAAACGAAGTTAACACTCTCAATTCAAAACTTTTTTGTAAACGCGATCGCACCTTTGCGTCTCAACACCAGTTGTTGGTTGATATCCGTTCTTTTCGTACATCTTCACAGCTTCCTTGAGCACGCTAGCCGTTTCTATCCAAATTTCATCAAAGCCGCGACTGGTAATCTTACTCTCCAATTCTTGGAGTAAAAATTTTCCTAAACCTTGTTTCCTAGCCCTTGGCAAAATATACATTTTGCGAATTTCTACAGCATTGTTCCCGCGTTCGATGGGATAGTAAGCAGCCGTACCCACTATTTCTCCTTCCCATTCAACTACCCAAAATTCTCCACCCTTGGCATGATAATGTATTTCGACATCATAAACATCTCGATCCGCACCGAAGGGCTCAGACTTTAAACCGTACTCTAATAAAACATCCCGAATTACATGAAAGGCATCAGCCCGATCGCGCGTTTCCCAGGAACGAATCAAAAAATCGTGATATAGGGTTCTCATTGGTGGTTGTAAATCATGTTGCTGAAGACAAAATTTTCGGTTTCACTGAATATCATAGGATTTTACCACTAACTGTTTTCTATTCTACACAGTTTTTCAAACACCGCGTACATATCTCCAGCAAACTTTTTAGGATTCCACAAAGGTGACAAATTTTCCGCCCTCTTAGAATTAACCAACTGTTCCTTAACACCGTGTCGCAATTCACTATCTTTACCCAATGTTACACCAAATTCCACATATTCTTCCCAAGACCGAGCCACACCAGTTGTAATTCCCAAAGTCTGTAAAAACGAATAGCCCATCCTTGACAAAAATTGCTCTCCAATTCTTGTCACCATAGGCAGATTAAACCACAAAGCCTCTAAGGTGTGAGTCCCGCCATTATAAGGATAAGAATCCAACAAAACATCTGCTAATAAATACACAATTCTGTGTTCTTCTTCCGTAGCAACTCTCGGCAAAAACTTAATCCGGTGTCGGCCAACTCCCTCAGCTTCGCAAACCTGGTGATAAGCAGCTTGAAACACCGCAGCATCGCCTAAAGCTTTGTGAATTAACACACTATTTGGCACTTGCTTGAGAATAGCGACTTGTGCTTTGACCAAATCGTAATTAAATTTTCTACCGGGTGCAACGCACAGGTAAACTATCTGATCTAAACCAATCCGATTCGACTTTCTCAAAGCAACCGGATCGACTGCATACCTCTGAAAACCTGACACTGCTACAAAAGAATCAGGCATCCTAATCAATTGCTCATCATAATATTTTTCCCTCCCTTCTGGGTGCGAGTGCCAATCAGAAAGAAAGTAATTTTTGGGGGATATGTAAGCAGCATCAAATCCCAACCATGAAACACAAACTCGCGCGGGTTTACAATAGAGAATGTCACCGTGAACTGGCACACTGAGAGAATCTAAATCAACTAAAACGTCTAATTCATCACTTTGAATCTGATTGATGATTTCTGGGGAATTTGGCAGTCCGTTCGGAAATGTTTTGGGTAAGGTGAGTTTGCCAAAAGTTGCAAATTTCTGAGTTAAGTTGTCATTGGCAATTCTTTCGGAGGCATATAAGTATAAGTTAGGTGTGATTTCAGATAATTCGCCAATAATGTCAGCACTGCACCAACCTACAGAATGGCGGTTGAAATGATTGGATAAAAAGCCGATTTTCAATTTACCTACTGTGGCATTTGATTTTAAGCTGTAATGAGTGACTTCGGGAAAATTAGGTTTGATACATTGGTCGATATATTTTTGAGAAATCGTTCTGTAAAGTTGAGAGTTGGCGGCCACGTCATCTCGCAAATATGGCATACTAAATAAAAAGTTTGCATAAAGCGATCTAATTTCAATGGATTCAACTGTGTCTAAGTTTTTATGTAAGTAAGATTCTAGCTCTAAAAATCTATCTTTAGCAATTTGATTCAATCCCGACACTTGATAAGTGCTAATGAAGTAAATTGCGGTCATAATTGGATCGGTTTCGCCACAAATTTGGCTGTATTTGTGAACAGCTTGGCGGGCTAGAGCTAAATCGCTGGTATCTCTGAGAATGGCGCACAAATGTTGGTGGGCGGGAATGAAATCTGGTTTAATTTCGAGGGCTTTTTCGAGATAGGGAATGGCTTGTTTAAACTTGCCTTGATAGCGCAAAACGATGCCTATTTGACAATGTGCTTCTGGTAAATCTGGCTTGAGGTCGATCGCGCGTTGCCAAGCAATCACAGCCTCATCGAGCTTACCCAGCCGTGCTAATTTGTCTCCCAAATCTAGGTTAAAATCGACTTCAGCCAGATGGGGATTGAGTTCGAGAGCTTTTTGCTCATAGGAGATGGCGGCCTCAAATTGCCCTTGCTGCTTAAGTGCTAGGGCCAAATTCCAGTAAGCTGCGGCCAAATCGGGTTTAAGGACGATCGCCTTTTCGTAATTAACAATCGCCTCCACCAACAGCCCTTGTTTGTAGAGCATACTGCCCAAATTAGCATAGGCCTCGGCAAAGTCGGGATTCAGGGCGATCGCCTCAGAATACAGCCGCATCGCCTCATCAAGTTGCCCATTTGCTTGGTGGACGTTGCCCATTGTCACGTAAGCGGGGGCCCAATCCGGTTGCAATTCCAGTGCTTGACGACAAGTGGCGATCGCCTCTACTAAATTGCCAACAGAGTAATAGTTTTCTGCAACGACTGTCAGGGATGCGGCATTTTCTAATTTGGGTGTTTCAGACTGGTTATGGAAATCGGGATTCATTGGGCGGCCTATCTGTGCTATCAAGTTAAAGGTTGAGTCTATATTAGTGTGAAGAGTAGCAGTTTTAGTGGAACCACGGGCGATCGGACAAAGAATTTATGAGCGACAACCAACCGAAACAGCGCCAACTTAAGATTAACTGGAAACCAAACCTCCTGCTGGGCTTACTTTTGTTAAGCTTAGCAATCCCCTTGCCATTTGCCCAAAATACTTTGGCACAACAGCAGACAGGGAACTTGCGACAGAAATTATTTCAAACAGCACTTTATTTTACCCTATATTTTGAGGGCGGATTCAGCAATCACCCGGCAGATAAGGGCGGCAGAACTTATAAAGGGATTCTGCAAACGGAATATAATGCTTACCGATACAGTCGCGGGCTTCCACCCTTAGATGTGACGCAGATGTCGGAAGCAGAGCTCCTAGAAATTTATAAATATTACTGGGATTCGAGTCTTTCGGGGACGATGCACCCAACTTTGGCGATCGTCATGTTTGACACTGCTGTTAATTTTGGAATTAACAATTCGATTACGTTTCTTCAGCAAGCATTAGGATTGCCACAAACGGGGGTTTTTGATAGCAGCACTAAGGCGGCGCTGAAAAGTGCTAATAACAGAAATACGGCTTTACAAATGATTAATGAACGAATTATTTATCGTTATAAACGGGTGCAAGAAGATCCGAGTCAGATGGCATTTTTCCGAGGTTGGCTGAGTCGGGATTATAGTTTGTGGGGCTATGTGAATAAGATTAAGTAGTTGGGAATTGGGAATTGGGAATGGGGAATTGGGAATTGGGAATGGGGAATTGGGAATTGGGAATTGGGAATTGGGAATGGGTAGCTGCTGTCTCTCTCCAATTCTCCCATTCTCCCCCTCTGCGCCAAGAGCGCCCTCTGTGGTTAAATAATCCATTCAGTAGTAGGTTGGGTTGAGGAACGAAACCCAACACTCATTAATTGAATGTTCGGTTTCGCACCTCAACCCAACCTACAGAAGTTCTAAAGTAACACAAAATCCGATGCAGTAATCGAACGACCCAACCCAGTAACTGTTGCCAAAACTTGACCAGTTGATGAAACTTTCAACAACGTTCCAGCCACAGTTTGACTAATGTCTAACTGCTGGAAACTCAAACCATTACCCAGGGCAAATTTATCGATACCAACCTCAAAATCAAGGATTGTATCAGAACCGCTACCTGAATTTAACAAAAAGCGATCGCCTCCAGCACCTCCAGTCAGAAAATCATTACCATTTTCTCCACTGAGGAAATCATCACCCAAACCACCAAGCAAAGTATCATCTCCCTTGCCGCCGTACAAGCTATCATTGCCGAGACCGCCGTCCAAACTGTCAGCACCACGGCCTCCGAATAGGATGTCATCGCCACTTCCACCTGTCAGCGTATCGAGTCCCTTGCCACCGTAAATGCTGTCATCGCCGGCACCACCATCGAGGGAATCACTGCCTTTTCGGCCGTTGATGAAATCGTTACCGCTACCGCCTAGGAAAATATCGTTGTCATCAGTACCTAGAAATTTAGTAGAAGTGGAAGTATTGACAATTGCAGGATCGCCTATGATAACTGGATTATCGGCTGGATTATTGGTTGTAATTGGTGCTGGAGTTCCTTCAATTTTGGCAGTTAAAGATTTGCCTGTATTTTCTGCAACCACCTGGGCAATGGGTTTATTACCAGCGGCTGCTGCTTCCAGAGCGATCGCACTGTCACCCAAAGCCACCTTTTGAACTTTGGCAATTTCCGAGGCAATAGACTCAGAGGAAAAGTTAGATTTCGCCTGATCTGTTTGTTGATTAGCCTCAACCATTACCTTCGCCGCTTGCGAGGCAATTTGGGAAAGTTTTTCAGTGTTGAGATTGCTATCAACTTGTTTGACGTTAGCAATAGATTGCTGGATGATGCTTTCTACCTGCGTCGCATTGTTCAAATCCAGGGAACCGCCGGATTTAATTTTACTATTAATTGCTGCGATAACAGCTTTGGTAATTGCACCATCATCCGCCCCAGATGCACCGTCAATCAGGCTCGTGGTTTGGGTGACGACGTTTTGAACTTTTGTCATGACGACTAGGGTTTCGACACCACCAGGCTCATTTTTGGCCGTAGATGCGATCGGATCTAAGTCCAGTAATTCAACTCCCGCCGGAATAGACAAAGTAGATTTAACCTTTGACTCAGCTTCAGTTTGCGACATTCCCCCAGCAGTCAAATCAGTGACTAAAGTCGTTAATAGCGTGACAACACTGGAATCTATAGGTGCTGAAACAGGAGTTGTTAGTGGCAAACCTGTCGCAGTATCTGTCCCACCAAAAGCAACTAAATTGCCTTCTTCTGAATCGAAGAAACCATTTTTGTTCGTATCAAAACTGTCTGGGATATCGAGTTCATATTCGCCATTAGCATCAGTCGTCGAGAAAGGTTCGCTAGCATCTTTGACTCCGTTTTTGTTGGCATCAAAGAAGATAGTCGCACCCGCAATATAACCGTCAATTACCACACCTTTTTTAGGATCGTAGCTAAATTCGAGCTGATCGTCAGAAGCAGTAGCACCAGAATTGTCAGTTGCTATTAGCTTGATAAAGACTTTTTTCCCATTGGCATTTTTCAGGTCGCCCTTAAAAATCCGGGTTTTGGGATCGAAAGTTAGCCAACTTGGTAAAGGTTCACCATTTTTCAGAGTTGCTGAATAAGTGATTTTGTCACCTGAATCTGGGTCTAGAAACGCTTCTTCTGGAACCTCATACTCAAATTGTGACGATGACTTCGACTTGCTAACTGTCTTGTCGATGAAGCGCCACGGAGTTGTCTTTAGACCTTCGTTTAGCTTTGGTGAGCGGTTAGTTTCGGCGTTGGTGACACTGACATCCTCTGCATTGAGGTTGTTGTATTTTGGATCGGTGCTGACAGCAGGGGCAGTGACAATTGTGTATTTTTTATCGCCATCTGCTATCTTGTCATCAACACCTTTGACTGTGACTTTTTGAGTTTGACTCCAATCGCTAGGAGTGAAGGTGAGAGAGGTTGGGGAAATAGTTCCTTCTACTGTATTGGAACTACTTAAACCGATGGTGACATTGGCGGTTGGTTGGCTATTTAGTTTGACTGTGAATGAGTCAGTGTCGCCTGATTCTGTGGTTTTTAATCCGGTTGTTGGGCTGACGGTGATGCCACCAGGTGTTGGAGTTGGAATTGGAATTGGAATCGGTATTGGTTTTGGTGGAGTCGGAGTTGGCGTTGGTGTTACCAGAGTCGGAGTTGGTGTTGGTGTTACCAGAGTCGGAGTCGGTGTTGGTGTTACCAGAGTCGGAGTTGGTGTTGGTGTTACCAGAGTCGGAGTCGGAGTCGGAGTTGGTGTTGGAGGTATGGGAGTTGGTGTCTTGCCAGGAGTGTCCTCGTCTATAATCGTATACTTGGCCGTAGCAGTCGTAATCTTAGGATTGGGCCCTGGTGCGATCGCATTTGACAGAGTAATGATAATGTTTTCATCAGGTTCTGGTACTAAATCGCCCGCAACATCGATCACCATGATTTTAGATGTTTCGCCCGGAGCAAATTTAATTTGACCTTTAAGACCATTTGTCTTAAAATTTCCGCTGATATTATCGTACTCAGTGGGAACAGTAGCATCGCCAGTAATCGCATAATCAACACTACTACTCAATCCAGTGCTACCACTGCGAGTCACAGTGAAAGTGGCAGGTTTAGAGCTAGTATTGCCTTCAAGTGCGCCAGCAGGATTGACAGTAATAGCGTAGGAAATTGCTGCATTGGCTTCTGGATTGTTCAGTAAAACTCTGATTTTGCCGAGACTGTTCCCAATTATATCAGCCTGGTTGTCTGCGTTAAGGTCTATGATTTGATTGTTGAAACCAGCGTAAGGAACTTCAGTGTAAGTATTAAAGCCCCCCGTACCGTCTCCCCATACAATGATGCTTGAATCGGCATTAGAAACCAGTTGGTCAAGTTTTTTGTCGTCGTTAAAGTCTGCCAAACGAACTGAAGATGGGATAATTGCCGACTGGTAATTAGTGGTAGAACCAAAGCTGCCTTTGCCATCTCCAAATAAAATAGAAATGCTGTTAGATCCACTATTTGCAGTTACTAAGTCCAGCTTACCATCGTTGTTTATGTCTCCCACAGCTATTGAACTGGGGGCTGTTCCGACATTAAAGTTGGTGGCTGGAGCGAAACTGCCTTTACCATCTCCTAAAAGTACGGAGACATTATTAGAGTTCTTATTTGAAGTGGCTAAATCAACTTTTCTGTCACCGTTAAAGTCTGCTACAATGATGTCATTTGGAAATCTTCCTACACTAAAGTCAGTCGGCTTACCATAGCCACCTTTGCCATCTGCCAACAGTACAGATATCTTATTCAATTCGGAGTCAACACTAACTAAGTCAAGATTCCCATCACTTTTAAAGTCTCCCCAAAAGACGAAGTTGAAAGCTGTACCCAAATCTAAGTTAGTTGGTGGACTAAAACTACCTTTGCCATCTCCTAATAAGACGGAAAAGTTTTTAGAACTTAAGTTCGTAATACCTAAGTCAAGTTTTTTGTCACCATTAAAGTCTCCTGGGAAAAAGTCGTAAGGTTTTACTCCCAAATTAGTTTTGGGGCCAAAGTTAAATGTTCCATTACCATTTCCAAAGAAAATGCTAATGTTGTTTGAGTTAATATCCATGCCTGCTATGTCAGCCTTACCGTCACCGTTAAAGTCTCCGGCGATGACATTAGTAGCGAAAAGTTTGGGATCGTAGTCAGTAACTTTAAAGAGTGAAAGAACGTGGCTATAAGTCGCCAACACCTCTGGTTTCAAGGCTAAAGGTGTTTTGATTTTTCCGGTGGTGATTTCGAGTTCCCAATCGCCACCCTTGGCTGCACTTCCTGTCAGATTCTGGGATGCGGCAACACTAGCCCCAGTTAATTCGCTTAGCCTTTTGACGAAGGCCATACCTGTGGTGCCTGCTGCTACTTCGCAGCCATAAAGCAGAATTTCTGGTTGAATCTGTTCTTCGCTAGAGCTTGAGAATTGCGGATTTTCTGTACCCATTGGTGTCGAAAACCACTGGCGCAAAGCAGTGAAACTGTAATCTATGCTACGTTCAGTTAAGTCGCTGTTGCCCAATCGCAAGCAGCCCGGTGCTCCGTGGGAAATTATGTGAATTGCTGAGACGCTGCGATTTTGTAGGGCTTCGGTAATTTGCGTGATGCCATTGCGGCGGGCATTTAGTTGAATGACTTCGATTTCTGGGTTGATGCCGTTGGCTAAGACTTGGGCTTCGGGTACGGCGCTGTCGATAAATGCGATCGAGCTTGTAATTGTTTGAGTAGTTGAGTTTGGCATGATACACCTCCAAAGATTTTGGTTAAATTGGGTAGAGTTAAATTGGCGATCGGCGATCGGGAATGTATTTCCTAGTTAAAACTTGTTAATTGATATATTCGTCGAAACTGCTGATAGTGTCAATTCATAAAAGTCATAACTTTAAAGTCATAAAAGTCATAAAAGTCATATTTGTAAAAATATATTTCAATAAATAGATAAACCATCAAAGTTAAGTCAAATCATGTATATCTTAAAGATAGCAATTTTTAGTGATCCGATCGCAATCTATACTTAGCAATCTTACAGTAAAAAGTTATACCTCATTTATTACAAGTTGCTATTTGAGGAAAAAAGGCGATCGCACAGAAATCACTGAACATCTGAAGCTATACCAGAATTAGTGCAAGAAATAAGCCACGAATAGTGCAAAACTGTTTATCGTAAAGATGATGACAGTACAATTAGGCATTTTAAGACTGACGGGGACTGAAGTCCCCCCTGAGAGATTCCCACTTACGGAGTATTTTTTATGACAATAGAAGAAGCTATCAATCTTCTGGACAATTTGCTAACAAAACATACTGAGAAACCCTTGACTCGGTTGCAGCAAGCGATAATTAGCGGTGTTTTACAGTCTTGGACATACAAAGAAATTCAGGAAAGAGATCCCCGCGCCTACAATTTCTCGCTGGGCTTCCTAGGCCGCGGTGTTGGCTACAATTTGTGGAAAGATCTCACAAAGGTACTGAGACAAGAAGGAATTATTGGACAAGAAGAAAAAGTAGTTGCAGCAAGGCTTTGGGACTGTATCATGAGAGCTTCACAACAAGGTAAACAATCAGCCATACGACCTGATCCGATGTTAGAAAAACTGATGCGGATGCGTTACCGAATCACCGAACATTTTGTCAGTACCGAGTGCAGCGATACCTATCTCGCTGAAGATGAACAATTGCCCGATCGCCCTTTGTGTCTCGTCAAGCGCCTGAAAAGCCAGTCGGAGAGAACTAGCTACTTATTCGATCGAGAAACACGGATTTTATATAGTTTAGGTCAGCACGATCGCATCCCGGAATTGTTAGCTCGCTTTGAAGAAGATGGATATTTTTATTTAGTCTATCAATTCATCGAAGGGCACCCTCTTTCTGAAGAACTCATCGAAGGTCAACCTTGGGAAGAACATCAAGTCATTGCTTTATTGCAAGATATATTGGAAGTGCTGGTTTTCGTTCACAAAAAAGAGATAATTCATCGCGATCTTCATCCTCAAAACTTAATCAGACGCACATCTGATAATAAAATAGTCTTAATTGATTTTGGGTCTGTTAAAGAAATTAGTAATTGGCAGAATAACACTTGCCAAACAAAATCCCGTGGTGGGACTCAACAAGATTATATTCCCCCCGAACAAGCCATCGGTTCCCCAAAATTGTGCAGCGACATTTATGCGATCGGTATTATCGGCATTCAAGCTTTGACAGGGATGAAGCCGAAAAAATTCAGAGTCGATAATGTGGGAAATCTGATCTGGAAACAAAATGCACAAGTTAGCCCGGAATTTGCTAAGGTTTTAGACCAAATGGTTCTTTACGCTTTCCCTCAGCGTTATCAGTCAGCAACAGAAGCTTTGCAAGCATTCAAAACTAATTTCAATTCCGGTTGTACCGGAATGATATAGAGGAGACGGCAGTGCCGTTTCCCTACCAAAATATTGTAGGTGATTAATTGTAGGGACACAGCAGTGCTGTGTCCTCATGGTTCGACTATTTGCCTTGATAGACTTTTTCCACCATTTGAGCTAAACGTTTCATCGCAGTTTCAATCTCCTGATTAGTCGCCGTCAAACTAATCCGCAAACACTCCTGCTTGTGCCGCCAATCTTCCCGCAAACCAGGGAAGAAAGAACTTCCCGGCACGAGAATCACACCGACTTGCTTCAATTCTTGATAAAATTCCCAATCTGTCATTGGCAAATCCTTCAGCCACAACCATGCAAAGATTGCTCCTTCGCCACGGTGTAAAAACCAGGGCAAATCTTTCGGCATTGCTTGCTCTAAAGTCGTTTCAACTACGTCAAATTTACTTTGATAATAAGGTCGAATTACGTTGAGGCCAATGTCAGCCAAAGCCCCGGAATTAATCGCCCGCGCCGCGATCGCCTGTCCGTATCTTGGCGAATGAATGCACATATTGGTCTGAAATGATTCTAAAACTTGAATTATCTGTTCATCCCCGATCGCAATTCCGATTCTTTCTCCCGGTAGTCCGGCTTTGGACAAACTCATACAATGGACAATATTGCCACCAAAAATCGGTGTCATCTCAGTAAAATTCAAGGCTGGGAATGGAGGCCCGTAGGCGGAGTCAATGAAAACTGGCACATTAAAAGCGTCAGCTAAATCGGCGATTTTTCTAACTTCGTCGTCGGTGAGAACATTTCCCGTGGGGTTGCAGGGACGGGAAAATATGACACAACCAGTAGTTTGGTCGATCGACAGTTGACTGAAATCCGGGCGATATTTAAACCTGTGATTCGTCGCATCAATATCCAGAGTTGGTTTGCAAGCAACTACGGCTTCGGGAATCAAGCTGACTCCGCCATAACCCGTGTAGTCTGGGCTGAGGGGCAAAACAATCGATTTTAGATTTTGGATTTTGGATTTTGGATTGAAAACTTCTGCCTGTTTGTCTATCTCTTGTTGTGCTGTATAGCCACCGAAGGCATTGGCTGCGTAGAAATAGATCGATTGACTACCGGGAGTAATTAGGATATTGCGATCGGTCAAACTGAGTCCGTAACGGCGATTAAAATCCTCGCGCACCGCATCAATCAACGGTTGATAGCCTTGACTCGAACCGTAGCGACAAACCACCTCGCCGTATTCCGGGCTAGCCAAAAGCTCCGCAGTACAATCGCGCCACAACTGTTCGACTTCGGGCAAAATCACCGGATTTCCGGCACTCAAATTAATAAACTCCTGCCCGCTACCGGATCTCAGAGTTTCAATAATGTCTTTCATAATTGCCCGAACTCCGGTGAGTTGGGACATCTGAGTACCAAATTGAGTTAGGGCAGGTTTCATGGCAAATGCAGCGACAAAAATAGAAGTTTACACATCATAACCGCAGTCGGAGGCATTAGGATTTTTTTTGGCGCTACCCCTTGCCAAAGCACAAGATTATGTGCGATCGTATTTATAGTTGGATCGTAATAGTTTTTGGGTTCTTTAAGAACCAAGACAAAAAAATTATTTACTCTTTTTTTGCCCATGTTAATTGGAACGACAGAAGCAGCTTCTCTGCTAGGAGTATCTTCCGCAAGAGTTCGGACTCTCCTACTTCAGGGCCGAATTCAAGGAGCATACAAAATTAGCAACGTTTGGATAATTCCGCTGGTTAACGGAATGCCAGTAATTAGTCCTGGTCGCGCGGGCCCCCGTCCTCGATGGCACAAACCTCCGCCCCGTTCCGTAACTTGCATCCATATCAACAAAAATTCGATCGCTCAAAACAACCACAAAAAACCTGAAGACCGAGTGCCCGTAATCTCGGTCAAAAAAGGTTCTAGCAATGTTTACGCTTGGGATGTAGAAGTTCTGGGTGGCTGTCGCATAGTTTACCGACACGATAGTCCGAAAAACTGTGGCGCTCGTGTCTGGATTGAAACCTACTCGGATGTTAAATTGATCGATCGACAGTCAGAAATTCCGATTTCTCTGGCATCTACTCTGAAAATCTCACCACAAGTCAATAGCCTTTTTCCCGATCGCCTGCAAATTTGATGCAGTAAACTCGATCCTATTAATTAGGGATTGAAACATAGACCATCGCCAAAGCCACCTTCTATCAAAAGTCAGGACTAAACTCAAATCTTACTGGGAATTGAGACAATTTTGTTGCAGACTTAGATTAAAATAATGGAGGTGTTGATTTGATATGTTTAATTATCTATGCAAATTTGGCAAGCCGATTTTTACCGTCGCCCTCTGCGAGATGAAGCGGGAAAACCACTATGGGAACTTTTGATTTGTGATTCGGCCCGAAGTTTTGAATTCAGCGCTTTTTGCAGTCAATCCCAAGCTAATTCTACTTGGCTGGCATCGCAGTTGCAGCAGCAAAGTCAAATTCATAAACAGCCCGATCGCATTCAAGTATTTCGACCTCAATCTCTGAGCTTAATTCAGGCTGCGGGTAAAGTTTTGGGTATCGCAGTAGAAGCAACTCGGCGCACCTCTTCCCTCAAATTGCTGCTGCAATCACGGGTTCAGGAATATCCAATCATGCCGAATTATACTGGGGAAAGTTACAGTGCGATCGCCCTTGAGTCACCGGCACCCATACCTTTACCAGAAAACTTGTGGGGTGATAGTTGGCGTTTCGCTTCTTTACCCGCAGGCGATATTGAAGATGCTTTCCAAAGTCGTCCCGTACCTATTTTGGAAATGCCAACATCGTTATTACCTCTGAGTTTGGGATTGTCTTCGACAGTACCTATACCGGGAGTGGTAATTGATGGTGGGAGACAGTCGATGCGGTTGGCTAGATGGCTTCAGGATGCTAAGCCTTTTAGTTTGAATTATATTGCTGGAGCTCCCGATGGGTTGATTTTGGAAGCTGGGTTGGCAGATAGATTTGTGGTTGCTACTTTTGCAGATGATGAGGTGAAAGAGGCTGCTAAAATTTATACACAGCGTAAGCAGTTGAGTAAAGGATTACATTTTTTATTAGTGCAGCCGGATGATAGTGGGATGACTTATACTGGCTTTTGGTTATTGAATTTTAATGGTTGATATTAATTGCGGAATTTGCGATTGGGATGCCCGCGATACAATACAGCATGGCAAAGATCCGACTTTTCCGACTTTACAGAGCCAGGGGCCAGAAGCAATGATAGAGATAGGGAAAGTCAACCCACAATGTCTCGATTGTGAAGATATCGTAAACCTTGATGTTGTGTTGCGAAATGTTAAATAAACATATGCTATAAATCAATACCGTTTACTTAAGACCGCCCTGAGGGTAAAACCCTATGAGAAGAAATAGATACGGAGATTGCTTCGTTCCTCGCAATGACTATCCTAAGTAAGCTGTTCGACATTCAAGCTGCACTATTTGTGACTCAGACCCCATGCTGTAAGGGGTTCAAGCAATAAATTTAAATGACTATCCTAAGTAAACCGTATTGTGATATAAATAAATCAGCCCTTAGTATGATGTAATTAGCTTGCATCTAAGGGGCCAGTCGATCGAATATTGTCAGCCATGAGCGAAGACAATCAGTTTTTCGTTAATTAGGACACGGCAATGCCGTGTCCCTACAGGATTATTTTGGGTAGGGAAACGGCATTGCCGTTTCCTCTATATCATTCCGGATTATTCCGGTGCAACCGAAATTGATATGAAGCGGGGTTTCAACCCCGACCAGGCTGGGATGTAAACGATAGATATCAAGGATTTCAGCAATTATGAATTCATCAACGATCAACAAGCAAATTATTTTTGTAGACTCCTCAGTACAGGACTATCAAAGCCTAATTCAAAACATCGATCGCGCTAAAATTTTCATTTAAAATGAAAATTTTAGCGCGATCGAACAAATTACTAACGCCTTAGCTAATCAAAAAGATATTGAAGCGATACATATCCTTTCACACGGTAGCCCCGGCAGCGTCAACCTGGGCGCAGAAGCGCTCAATAGCAATAACCTAGAGAAATTCAGCGCTCAACTAAAACAATGGGGAAAAGCCCTCACCCAAAAAGCCGACATCCTATTATATGGATGTAACGTTGCTGCCACTAAAACTGGTGCTGACTTCATCCAACGCCTTAGCAAACTAATTGGCACCAATATTGCCGCATCAAGCACCCCAGTTGGCAGCGCCGCCCAAGGAGGAAATTGGGATCTGGACGTAACCACTGACAACCGTTCAGTGTCAGTCATCTTTGATGCCACCACCATCAATAATTACGCCTTCGTTCTGCCTAGCGTTTCTTTCCCTCAAAACCTCAATGGTGCAAACAGTGCTGTCTGGGAAATTCTGAGCGGTAATTTTCAAGTTAATGATGGTAAGTTAGGGACGAATAATGATGCCTTTGACAACGGAGTGTTTGGTGCCATTAATGGGAGCAACTTTGTACCCCCAGCTACCGTAGATTTGACGGGCAGTACCCTCACTGCTGGCCCAGTCGTCTACTCCGGTTTAAACGTCACAGCCCAGCATTATGCTGACCAAACTCTGTCAGTGCTGCGAACGGTGTACAGTTTCGGGAACCCTACCGGCGCTGATATTTCCATCCCATTTAGTTTTAAAGGCAATCTCGGTTCTGACAGCAACACCGGAGTGAGCGCTAGTAGCAGTGGAGATTCAATAGCCGGTACAAATGACAGTTGGGTTATTTCGTCGGATGGCACCGATGTAGACGCAGTAGTTACTCATGTGTTTGCAGGCCCGACTGGGGGATCAGTGACACCCAGTGCAGTCAACTTACTCAACGGTAATGATAACTATTTTTTCAACTACAACATTACCATCCCGGCCAACTCCACTCGCTCTCTCTTGTTTTTTACTGGCCTGAGCGATACCGCAGTTAATGCCTCCACCAATGCAGCAATCTTTAATAGTATTAGTGCCTTAAAAGCCAGTACCCTTTTGAATGATTTCAACGGACTGACTACAGGAGCTTTCCTAAATTGGAGTTTGCTAGACTTAAACTTGACTTCCACTGCTGCCGCCACTGTTAATCAACCATTCAGCGTGACAGCTACCTTCAGTGAAAATGCCACCGGCTTTGACATCACAGATATTATTGTTGGTAACGGAACGGTCAGTAATTTTGTCACAGTCAGTGGCAGCGAATATACCTTTAATGTCACTCCCACAGCGAATGGTAATGTCACCGTAGATGTCGCCAAATCAGTGGCAATTGATACTGCTCTAAGCGTTTATAATAACTCACCAGCTACTCTAACTCGTCAGTATGACCAACCGCCGACAGTCACGCTCGTTTCCACTGCGGCGACTACCGTAAAAGCTCCCTTTACCGTCAACGCCGTCTTCAACGAAGATGTCACAGGCTTTGACATCACAGATATTACCCTGGGTAACGGCACAGCCAGCAACTTTACCGCAGTTAACGGAAAAACTTACGTCTTTGATGTCACGCCTACTGCGGATGGTAGTGTCACTGTTGATGTTGCAGCAGCTAAAGCCACTGATACTGGGGGTTTTAGTAATACTGCCGCCACCCAACTAACTCGCACTGCTGACATCACCGCACCTACTGTTGCTTTAACACCAACTTCAGCAGCAACAGTAACTGGTTTATTTAGCGTCACTGCTACCTTTAACGAAAATGTCACTGGCTTTGATGCTACTGATATTACCGTCGCCAATGCTACTGTCGGAAACTTTGCCACAGTTGATGCCAAAACTTACACTTTTGGTGTCACACCTACGACTGATGGCAGTGTCACTGTTGATATAGCGGCTGCTAAGGCTACTGATACTGCGGGTAATAATAATACCGCTGCAACTCAATTAACTCGCACTGCGAATGTCACCGCACCCACTGTCACAATTAACCAAGCAAGTAGTCAAGATCCGACGACTAATAACCTGATTAACTACACCGTTGAATTTAGTGAACCTGTGACTGGGTTTGATGCTACTAAAGTGGCTCTCAGTGGCACAGCCGGAGCAACTACCGCCGAGGTTAAAGGAAGTGGTAAATCTTACAATGTGGCAGTCAGTGGTATGACCCAAGCGGGTACTGTGATTGCTAGTATTAATGCCAATGCGGTGACAGATTTAGCTGGGAAGCCTAACACAGCCAGTACCAGTACAGATAACCAAGTTACCTTCAGTAAAAATACCGCCCCAGTCGTAGCCAGCGCCATCAACAATCAATCAGCTACGCTCAACACAGCATTCAATTACACAGTACCAACGGGTACATTTACCGATGCTCAAAATGACACATTAACTTACACCGCGACAAAAGAAGACGGAACCGCTTTACCGACTTGGTTAACATTTAATGCCACAACTCGTAGCTTTAATGGAACACCTGCAACGGCGAATATCGGAAACTTACAAGTAAAAGTCAGTGCGTCAGATGGAAAAGCTGCTACCAGCAATACCTTCCTGTTAACAGTTTCCGATAAACTGAATACCGCCCCAGTCGTAGCCAGCGCCATCAACAATCAATCAGCGACACTCAACACAGCATTTACTTACACAGTACCAACGACTACATTTACCGATGCTCAAAATGACACATTAACTTACACCGCGACAAAAGAAGACGGAACCGCTTTACCGACTTGGTTAACATTTAATGCCACAACTCGTAGCTTTAGTGGAACACCTGCAACGGCTAATATCGGAAACTTACAAGTAAAAGTCAGTGCGTCAGATGGAAAAGCTGCTACTAGCAATACCTTCCTGTTAACAGTTTCCGATAAACTGAATACCGCCCCAGTTGTAGCCAGCGCGATTAGTGATACTTCTGCCACTGTAGACAAAGCATTTACTTACAGTTTCCCTGATACCACCTTCACCGATACTGAAAAAGATCCTCTCACTTACAGTGCTACAAAAGAAGATGGAACACCATTACCGACATGGTTAAAATTTGATGCCACAACTCGTAGCTTTAATGGTACGCCTGCGACATCAGACTTAGGTAATGTCAAGGTAAAAGTCAGTGCATCCGATGGGAAAGCATCAACGGGTGATGTCTTCGTCTTAACGGTGAATACTCCAACACCATCGGTAACACCGACTCCATCGGGAACACCGACTCCAACGGTAACACCGCAACCGACACCAATTCCATTGGTAATACCAATTCCGCCGGTAACACCGACACCTACACCAACACCATCGGTAACACCGACACCAACACCATCAGTAACACCAACACCAACACCCACAGCGATCGCAATTAACACGCCACCAGTCGGTAATATCGATCGCGGTGAACGAACTAATTTCCCACAAAATCAAGTGGTAGATCGCCAATATCTACTGACTAATAATGATGACACCAGTATCCCACAATCAGCCTTTGGTCAACCTATATTCGGGTTGTCAGGTAATGATAACTTGACGGGAAGTGCCGATAATGACACCATCTATGGTAACGAAGGTGCTGATACCATTGATGGCGGTAATGGGAACGATAACTTGTTTGGGGGGAAAAAATCGGATCAATTGTCTGGCGGTAATGGGAATGACTTCTTAAGTGGAAATAATGACAATGATACTCTCACTGGTGGCGAGGGTAATGATATCTTACGCGGTGGCAAGGAAAATGATGTCTTGATTGGTGGGAATGGGGATGATGAATTGTGGGGCGATCGAGGTTTCGATGTACTCACAGGTGGTGCAGGAAAGGATACCTTTGTCTTACAATATACGGCTACTAACCCTTCTCAAGCTGATGTGATTACTGACTTCACTTCGGATGATAAAATCAAGTTGATTGGTGTCACTTTCAGTCAACTAACTTTTGAGTCAGTCTCTGTCATCTTAGATGGTGCAACTGCTGTAGCATCAACTGTGATTAAATCGGGTAATGACTACTTGGGAGTGCTTTATAATCTGAATCCAACTGCTCTTAATAGTAGCTCTTTCTTGTAAGATTGCTGGAAGACACTATACGCTAAGTCATAAAAGGGAGGCTTTCGCCTCCCTTTTTGGCTGTTAGTTTCTGATCCGATCTGTGGCGGTGTAAGCTTTTCGGCATTTAAACTCCTGGCGTAGGGTGCGTCAGTATTATCAGGTTTTCCGTTTCAACGTAATGGTTCTAGCTGACGCACCCTACTAGCCTGGGTTAGTAGGGTGCGTCAAATGCCAGAAAGAACAGTTTGGTGTCACATTTGTACCGATTCAATATGCGACGGCCACGGAGGCCGGTTTAAAGTGTGATTAAATCAATATATATTGACAGCAAAAACACAAAACTCTGCTCAAACATAATTCAAGCAGATTTAAAAGTAGATTTGAAAATGGTCTTTATCTTTTCTTCAAGACGATCGCGCTTTTACTCAACAACTAAAACCAAGCCACTTTGTATAGCCTGACACAATCGATTGATGTGAGACTGATCTTTTTGGTCGATGCCCTTCATCACTGCCGACTTTAACAGACGCCTGTCAAGGGCAGTAATTTGGCGGAAGGCAAAGATGCGCTGGGCGATCGCCTCCACAGAAATTTTCGTGGTACTTGCATAACTGACTGTCATTATTTTAACACCCTGAAAATATGAAACACAACTCAGTATCTTTATTTTTAAAGATTCTGTAAAGAATGCTGGTGACTGGAATCACCTTAAGTTTGTGATATTATAACTGTATTTAACCTCAATTTACCATATCCGGTACAATCACTAGGTAAAAGTCTGAAAAAAACCAAGCATTATGGCTAAAGTAAAAATTGGCATCATCGGCGGTAGCGGCTTATACAAAATGGATGCGCTCAAGGATGTCCAAGAAGTAAAAATTAATACACCCTTTGGAGAACCATCCGATGCTGCGATCGTCGGAACCTTGGACGGTACACCAGTTGCATTTCTGGCAAGACACGGCCGCAACCATACTTTTTTGCCCTCAGAAGTGCCATACCGTGCTAACATCTATGCCATGAAAAGTCTGGGAGTTGAGTATTTAATCTCAGCATCGGCGGTTGGTTCCCTGAAAGCAGAGGCGAAACCTTTGGATATGGTAGTACCCGATCAATTTATCGATCGCACCAAAAATCGAATTTCCACATTTTTCGGAGATGGAATTGTCGGCCACATTACCTTCGGCGACCCGATTTGTGGCGAATTAGCAAAAGTATTAGCAAGTGCGATCGCAGATTTGAACCTTCCCGATGTTACCCTCCACCGTGGGGGCACTTACGTGTGTATGGAAGGCCCCGCATTTTCAACAAAAGCAGAATCACACCTTTACCGCAGTTGGGATGCCACAGTCATTGGCATGACAAATTTGCCCGAAGCAAAATTAGCCAGAGAAGCTGAAATTGCCTACGCAACATTAGCCTTAGTCACCGATTATGACTGTTGGCATACGGATCATGAAAGTGTAACTGTAGAAATGGTAGTAGCAAATTTGCACAAGAATGCCGAAAATGCTCAAAAAGTCATTCAAGAAACAGTCCGTAGGCTAACTGAAAATCCCCCTGTTTCGGAGTCTCATTCAGCTTTGAAATATGCCATTCTAACTCCGCTAGATAAAGTTCCGGCGGCAACTAAGGAGAAAATGGGTTTGCTATTACAAAAATATTTGTAAAACGAACCGCGAAGACGCGAAGAGCGCGAAGAAAGAAAGAAAAGTTGCATCCTCTTGTTTCCCCGATTGAGGGCAGGGGGCTGATTCCTTCGTGATCTTAGCGCCTTCGCGGTTTGTTTAATTTTTATTTATATGTATTAACTGATCAATTGCTTAAATACCTCATATTCGCGAATCTTTTCAAAATCCGGTTCGGTTGTTGCTAATTGTTTACATAGATTGGGATTTAGATTTAATGCGCGTTTCAAATTTTCAATAGCTAAATCAGTTTGACCTTGTAGTGCATAACATCTAGCTTTGTTATACCAAATTCGGTAAAAATCTGGTCTGAGTTTGGCAGCATTATCATAGGAATCAATGGCTGCTTCATATTTTTCTAATTTAGACAGCGCCACGCCTCGATTGTTCCAAGCGTCAGTATAATCATTCTTGATTTGTAGGGCTTGATTATAAGAAATTACGGCTTGTTCGTATTCCTGCATTTTTGAGAAAGCCACGCCTCGGTTGTTCCAAGCATCGGCGTAGTCGGGCTTAGCTTGAATTGCTTGTTCGTAACAGCCGATCGCATCTGGGTACTGCTGTAATTCCAACAACACGACACCTCGGTTGTTCCAAGCGTCTGGATAATCAGGTCGAATTTTAGTAGCTTCTTCGTAAGATGCGATCGCCTCTGGATATCGCTGCATTCTTGTCAACACTACTCCTCGGTTATTCCAAGTATCGGCTAAATCCGGCTGAATTTGCAGGGCTTGGTTATAGGCGGCGATCGCATCTTCGTACCGATTTTCAAAGAAACAAGCATCTCCCTGTTTCGCATAATCACCCGCAGTTAATAACTGTTTGTAGTTACCATAATTAACCGGGGCAAATTCTTGAATTTGGGCATCGGGTAATAGCAAGTCTGTTTCTGCATCTGGTAAGTAATTTTGCTGTTGGATTTCTCCTAGGATAGTTTCAGCATCAGAAATTAAAAGTTTGAATTGCGATAGTGTGTCATAGCGGAGGCTTTCAATTTCTTGGCGAGCAATTGTGGTCTGCTTGGACAATTTGCTCCACAAGAACCAAGTCGCTACTCCCGCCGCTGTGGGAAAGAAAGTTAAAGCAATAATCATGCCGTTGAGCATTACCGCAGTGCGCCCGAAAGCAATGTCAACTTCTTCTTGAACCCGATCGCGAATTTCTTCTTTCAATTCCAGTTGTTCCGACTGCTGCTGAACCAAAAGTGCTAACATCTTCCCAATAGAAGATGATTTACTTCTTCTTTCCTCTTCCTTCGTGTCCTTCGCGTCTTCGCGGTTCAATAATTCCATATTCTTCCAGTCTCCAAGGAATAGCATCCTTGGTTCGGTGGCAGAAACAGCGCCAGCACAGACTAAAATAGTTGCAAGCGCGATCGAGCCAATACTTGTTTTCAAAATACTTGACAAACGTACTGTTTTAACCATCGCCACCTGATTTACGATTTCCATGCTCAAGAGATGCTGATAAAGTTAATCCCAGACTAGCTGATATCAAATCCGTTAGCATCAGAATAATAAATTGGAGTTCAAAGTCAACATCACCTGACGGTGTAACCGGATTTAATATCACTTGACGGTGCAACCAGAATTGATATGATTTGTTGAAAAACCATTAAAATACAGGATATCTGTTGTGCCGTCCCCTCCCATCAAATTGCTGACCAAAAAAAGGGGATACAAGCCCCGTCCTTTTAGGACGGCTTTTCTTGATTT
>NZ_JAKJHX010000081.1 GCF_021648855.1 Tychonema litorale BBK16
CAGTCGATGAAGCGTCAAGAATCACCGCACTTTTAGGGCGGTGAGTATGTCAAAACTTCTGTCATACTCAACAGCACGAAGGAATCTCAAGCAGAGATTTTTCGTTCTGGACGCGCAAGTCCTAACAATTTTCAAGTTGGGTAAGTGCCCAAAGCTATTAATTAGCACGAGGAAATGGAGATTGGACGATACTTATCAAGCTTATGTAAATCGGGTAGCGCGAATGACGCTGCTGGACTCCTACAAGTCCCAGGTAGAGCACATTCAGGAATCACCCAAGTTTAAACTAGACGAAGCTGGTGTCAAAGTTGCCGTGCCTTTTCCGGGCTATTCGGTGATTACGCCACCTGCCGGGGAAGATGCAGAAAATGCTGCACTTTATGCTAACTTGCACTCTTGTCAACAACGGCTATTGCAGGAACTTCATCCGGGTTCCTTGATCGCATTACCTCCCGATAGTTTCCATGTAACTGTGGCAGATTTGATTTGGAGTAGTGCTTTTCAGGATGCCTCGGATAAAAATCCTGAATTTGAGCTGCAATTGCGATCGCACATGACCGATCGTTTTGCCACCTCAAAAACTGTCCAAGCGGGCAAGCCTCCAATTCGTTGGATAGTGCTGGGCTTTATGGTGATGACTAGAGCTATAGGTGTTTGTGTTGCACCGACGGATGAAAACTCTTACAAGCAAATTCTAGAGTTGCGCCGATCGATCTATCAAAATCCCGATTTAATTGGTTTGGGAATTGAGCAGCAATATCACTTTACGGCACACATGACCCTGGGCTATTTTGGGGACACCGGGCCGAACTTAGACCGTTCTCGCCTGTGCGCTTTGCTGTCTGAGTTGAACGAACAATGGCTGGATACGCCGCAAGAACTGTCCATACACCGAGCCGAATTGCGGAAGTTTGACGACATGAACCGCTATTATCGGGAACCAGACTGGCCTGTTTTTGAATTTTAAGTAAGGAAGAGAAGAAATTAGGAAACGGCAGTGCCGTTTCCCTACAATTAATCTGGTGTAGGGACACGGCACTGCCGTTTCCTCTATCTCATTCCGGCGCTTGGTCAAAAAAGTCAAGTAAAAAAAATATAATTAACAACGAAAAATTAGCTAGTCTAGTTTTTTTATTTTTATAAAGTGACAGTACACGTCGTTGGTATCGGTTTAGATGGAGCTGCTGGGCTAAGTGCATCGGCACGGCAGGTTGTAGAAATGGCCGCTCTGCTAATAGGGAGCGATCGCCATTTGAGCTATTTTCCACAGCAATCCTGCGAGTGCTGGGTATTGGAAGATTTGACAGCCGCAATTCTGGAAATTCGGCGTTGGCTGGCAATAAATACGAATTTAGAGCCAAATGGAGAGACTTTTGAGTGTGGTGGTGATGCTACGAGTTTCGGGGATGCCGATAGTGGAATGTTGGGATTTGGAAAAGTTGCCTTTGTTGGGTGTACCGGATGCGGCTTTTATCGGTTGTGGCGATCGCCCCGGTTTGACTGTGGAACGCGAATTGCGGGTGTTAGTGTTGGGGCAATTGGCTTTGCAATCGGGACAGGTGGTTTGGGATGTGGGTGCTGGGAATGGTGCTGTGTCGATCGAAGTTGCTCGTTTATTCCCGCAGTCTCAGGTTTATGCGATCGAACAAACGGTTTCTGGTATTTCGGCGATCGAGTTCAACGGCGCTCGTTTTGGGTTGCAAAATCTGTTCTCGATTCGTGGCACCGCCCCGGAAATCCTGCACCGATTGCGTCCTCCAAACCGGATTTTCATTGGTTGTCGTGGGGCAGGGTTGACTAAAATTTTGGGTGTTTGCGCCCTGCGGCTGCTCCCTGGAGGTTCGATGGTGCTAGTTTTGGATGTTTTGGAGGATGTTGCTACTGTGTTGAGCTGGATTGGCGATCGGGTGCGCCGGGAACCGTACTGGAGTTATCGAATTTTGCAAGTGCAGTTATCGCGTTCTTTGTTGGCGGGGGATGTGACTCGTTTTGTTCCGTTGTGCCCGGTTTCGATGATTACGATCGATCGGCTGTTGGATTAATGCAGGATTTTTGACCAAGAATTTCTTGATGGTACCCGCCACGTGATTTATCCTCTGTTGCAATACAGTACATTCAATATCCCCCTAGGGAAACGACACTGCCGTCTCCTCATTTCGGCACATTCAATATCCCCGTAGGGAAACGGCACTGCTGTGTCCTCATTTCGGCTTTTGGTCATAATATTTTACTGAAAAATTCCAAGTTCTGTGATTGCGATCACTCGATAGATAAATTTGAATCACAAAAAATTTTTGTTATGATCACAGACTGAAATAGGAAACATCACAGGTTTGGGAGAGGGGTGTCACCAAGCAGTGAGCATAAAAGCTGGATAATGTTAGCTTCTAACCTTACATCGATCGCACACTCAACAATCTTAAAATACAAGGCTTGGCAGCCATGACCAATTATCAGGGAAGTCAAGACTGTGAGCCGATCGACCGATCGCCCTCAGAGTCTTGTACATTGCATCTACAACAAATCACAGAACCAGCATCAGTCCAAAAATTTCTGGATCGAATCATGCACTACCAGGTCGATCCTGCTCAAATCGGGGGGCAAATTTACAAAATAATCGCGACGAGTTCCGATGGAGAAACACTGCTGCAAATAGCCAACACTTTAGGAGCAGCTTGTCAAGCAGACTACTGTTTTGTTACTGCCGTAACTGACAATCAAATCGCAATTCCGAATGCTGGGTGGCGCATTTTGAGCGATCGAACAAATTCCACATTTGTTTCTGATGCCACAGTGGGCTTAACCGAAATAACAAGATTAAACTCGCCCTTAAGCTTGATCGAACATCCCATTTTCGCAAATTTACTCGCAGACGGCGAGACGATCGCAATTTCGGACATAGATGAGCAGACAACAAACACCCCCAACCCCCTGACACCCCCCCTTCCTTTCCGGGCAATTTTGGCATCCCCAGTACGATTTGGTGGCGCTATCAATGGCATGATTATGCTTGGCAAATGGCAACCCCACCAGTGGTCTACCACTTCCCAACAGTGTATAGAGCTAGCCTCAGATGCGATCGCCTCCGCCATTGCTCACATTCAAAAAAATCAAGAAATTACCAACCTAAACCAACAATTACAGCAACAAGCTAAACATAAAAATCTCCTCAGCAGCGTTGCCAAAGAGATAAATACAAATTCAGAAATCCATGAAATTTTGCAGCAAGTAATTGAAAGTACCGCCGACATCCTAGAAGTAGATAGAGTTCAAATCTTGCTATTGAAATATACAGGTCAACCATTAAAACCGCGCTCTTCAAATCAAACACCCAAAACAAAGGTCGAATTAATTTGCGAATATAGCCGTAAAGAATATCAAAGTAAACAGTCAATCAAACAAAATATTTCCGAAAAACAAAACTCGAAAACTACAAAAAACAACCAAGACAAAACTGCTAATTCCAAATCCAAAATACCCAATGCAAAATCAAATAATTATCCTGCTTTTTGGATATCAGAATCTAGTTTATGCCAACAAGCATTCAACAGCGCACCCAAACCCTTAGCCATTTCTGATGCAGGTGAATTAATTAGCAATCAACAGCAGAAGTCCGCAGAAATTTTAAATCTCCAAGACAGTCGCGCCCTGCTTTTGCTTCCTCTGGTGAGTGTGAGAGAGGCAGACACCGTGTTGGGGTTCATAGTTTTGCAACACTCCTCGCCCCGCACTTGGGGCCCCGAAGAATTGGACGACGTAGAATTAGTCGCAACTCAAGTCAGCACAGCTATTATCCAAAATCAGACCATCAAGGACTTGCAAGCTCTTGTCAAGGACAGCATGAGTCAGTTGGAGCAAAGTCTAGATATCCAAGGACAGTTATATGAGCAATCTGCCAATCAACTAGAGCAACTCCGAAAGTGGAAACAGATAAAAGACGATTTTCTTGATTGCGTAAATCATGAATTGCGAACTCCTTTAACAATTATGAAGCTGGCGATTGTGATGCTAAAACAAGCTGAACAGCCGCTGGAAAGTCGGGCTAAGTATCTAGATATTTTAGAGCAGAAGTGTTTGCAGGAAATTGGTCTGATTGAGGATTTGCTAGCGGTAAAACAGTTTGAGTCTCAGCAAGTTCCTATTTGTCTACTCCCGATCAATATCAAGTATTTAATTCAAGATTTCGCTAGGGATTTTGAGAAAAAGTGGGAACATAGGGGATTAGCTCTAATGGTTGAGTTGCCACAGTCATTATCTGCATTGGAAAGCGATCGGGACAGCCTCAATCGTATTTTGCTAGAACTACTGGTGAATGCTGGCAAACACTCGGCTTTTGGAACTACGATAGTTTTGCACGTGTCTGAAGTAGCCGACGGTATTGTCGTGAGTGTCTCTAATTTGGGGCGCGGTATTTTTGCAGATGATTTGCCACACATCTTTGACAAGTTCTATCGTGGTACTGGTGTTGCTCACGAAGTTATCCCTGGCATGGGTTTGGGTCTGGCTTTGGTAAAGTATTTAGTAAAACACTTGAATGGTACTATTGAGGTTGATAGCTGTCCGTCAGAGAACTCTGAAGATGATGAATTGTGGCGTACATCTTTTACTCTGACTCTGCCAGTTTTGAATCATCGGTAAAACTGGAAATGTATCAGTTGACGGTTGACAGTTGACCCTTCGACCCTTCGACCCTTCGACTACGCTCAGGGCGACGCTCCGGTGGCTGACGGCGCTCCGCTCAGGGCACCGCAGTTGACAGTAGTCGGTGAACAGCGAACAGCGAACAGTCAACTGTCAACTGTCAACAGTCAACTGTCAACAGCAATTTGATCGCCCATATTATGCTCACAAAAGCTGCACCAAAGACCCTGCGTTGGCAACGTTCTCAATATTCGCCCCTAGCACGACAAATAGATGTTTTTGCCGCGGCTGCAAAATTTATATTTTGCTTGTGGTGGGATGGACTGCTGCAAAATAAATCTGCCCATACTAGAAGAATTCGCGCTCATTGGTTGGTTAATACTTTGTTGGATTTGGGCCCGACTTTTATTAAAATCGGGCAGTCTCTCTCGACTAGAGCTGATTTGTTGCCCCTTGAGTACGTCAAGGAACTGGAACAATTACAGGATCGGGTACCTGAATTTAGTTCCGAAGAGGCGATCGCCCTTGTAGAATCAGAATTGGGCAAAGATATCTATGCCTTGTATCGTGATTTTGACCCATTTCCGATCGCAGCGGCAAGTCTCGGACAGGTTCACAAAGCTAGATTGCACACCGGAGAAGACGTAGTTGTCAAGGTGCAGCGTCCCGGATTGGAAAAATTATTTGACTTGGATGTAAAAGCGGTTCGCCAAGTAATGAATTTATGTAATAACTATTTTCCTTGGATTCGCAAATACGACTTGGAATCTATTTATCATGAGTTTTTTAAGATTTTATATCAAGAAATTGACTATATACAAGAAGGTAAGAATTCCGATCGCTTTGGCGCTAATTTTCAAGAATTTCCCCGAATTATTGTCCCAAAAGTCTATTGGCAATACACTACCAAGAAAGTGCTAACTGTACAATATGCTCCCGGCATCAAAGTGGACGACCGGATTAGTTTAGAGGCGATTGGAGTAGATATTTCTAAACTCAATCAACTCGGAATTTGTTGTTACTTAAAACAGTTGTTACTCGATGGTTTTTTTCAAGCTGATCCCCATCCAGGAAATTTAGCCGTTACTGAAGATGGTAGCTTAATTTTTTATGATTTTGGGATGATGGCAGAGGTCAAGTCCCTGGCAAAAGACGAGATGGTGAAGACTTTTTTTGCTGTAATGAGAAAGGATACTGATGAGGTACTGGATACTTTAATTGCGATCGGCTTAGTTGATCCAATGCCGGATATGATGCCAGTGCGCCGACTGATTACTTTTTTGTTGGATAAGTTTATTGATAAGCCGATCGACTTTCAGGCCTTTAATGAAATCAAAAACGAACTTTACATCATGTTCGAGCAGCAACCGTTTCGCCTACCTGGACAAATGATGTTTATTGTCAAGTCATTGACGACTCTCGACGGCATTGCTAGAACTCTCGATCCAGACTACAATTTCTTAGCATCAGCTCAGCCTTTTGTCAAGAGTATTGCTATCAGTAAAGGTCGGGGTAATACGGTGGGAGAACTAGCAAGGCAAGCGCGAGATTTTATTAGATATAAGTTGCAGCAGCCCAGCAAATCGGAAGTTTTGTTCAAACGTTTAGAGCAGCGGATTCAAGATGGCGAGTTGCAAATTAGAGTGCGGAACATAGAGAACGAACGCGCCCTGAAACGCATCAATTTAGCCTTAAAAACTCTGATTTATGCCTGTTTTACTGGTTTTGTGTTGCTGACTGGGACAGTGCTGCTGGTAGGCGGATATCGCAGGGAAGCGATGGCTGCTTTCGGTTTGTCAGGATTCGGTAGTTTGTTTTTGCTCCATTCTTTTTTAGATTTGTTTATCAAAGAAAAACTTGATAAAATAGTTGAAAAATAATACATTCCAGATTTTGCAAAAAAGTCAGAAGTCGATGTAGAAATTCATTCCAAACTGTTGCAAGGAAGCACGATCGCAAATTCCGTCCCTTTTCCCAGTTCAGAATTGACCTCGATCGCCCCATGATGCTTTTCTACCACAATCTGCCACGCGATTGCCAAACCCAATCCCGTGCCTTTCCCCACAGCTTTCGTGGTAAATAAGTGATCGAAAATTTGGTGCTTTATTGATTCGCTCATTCCGATCCCATTATCTTTAATCCGAATTACGATAGATTTTTCATCTTCAGAAACGGCTGTTGTAATCAAAATTTGATTCGGATTTGCTTGAATCTCCTGATAACTGCGTCCAAAATCAGAGTCTTCTAGAGCATCAATAGCATTAGCTAAAAAGTTCATAAATACCTGATTGAGTTGTCCGGCAAAACATTCAATCGCAGGTAAGTTGCCGTAATTTTTCAGGACTTCAATCGGCGGGCGAAATTCCGAAGCTTTCAGACGGTGTTTGAGAATTAAGATAGTGCTGTCAATTCCTTCGTGGATCTTAAAAGGCAAAGGGCGATCGCTATCAGCCCTCGAAAACGTCCGCAAACTCGTACTTACGTCCTTAATCCGCTTCACTCCTTCTTTCATAGAATCAACTAATTTTGGCAAATCTTCTCGGATGTATTCCAAGTCTATCTGCTCCATTTCTAATGTAATTTCATCATCAGACTGGGGATATTTTTTTTCATACAGATCGATCAGCCCAAACAAACCATTGATGTAATCTAATGCCGGCTGAATATTACCACTAAGGAAACCAACAGGGTTATTAATTTCGTGGGCGATACCCGCTACTAAGTTGCCTAAAGCGGACATTTTTTCCCTTTGAATTAGTTGGAGTTGAGAAGCTTGTAACTCAGCATTTTTTTGAGAAACCTGTTGTTCTAAATTGTGAGTCAAGAAACGTAACTGCAAATGAGTTTTTACCCGCGCTAACACTTCTCGTTCTTGAAAAGGTTTGGTAATATAATCTACCGCACCAACTTCAAACCCTTTAATCTTGCTTTCTGCATCAGACAAAGCAGTCATAAAAATCACCGGAATATCACAGGTTTTGGGATTAGCTTTGAGCCGCACACAGGTTTCAAACCCGTCTATTCCCGGCATCATCACATCCAGCAAAATCAGATCGGGCGATCGCCTTTCAAGCTGTTTTAGGGCGCGCTCACCGCTGGTAGCAATTGCCACAGTGTAACCCGCATCACTCAACGCTTCGGAAATCACATCCAGATTTGTCGGCGTATCATCAACAATCAAAATTAAGCCAGTTAAATTTGCGTTCATTATCTAGTTACCCTGATTAGTAATATATTCTTGAATTAATAACTCTATCTTCTCAGTTTTAAATTGCTTTGCCAACTGTTGAATTTGCTGAATAAATGGCAGATATTGAGCGTCATCAGCCCCGATTTTCTCAGTAGTTTCTACCAGTTTTTTCAGCAAACCACCCTCTGCAAGTTCCAGTAAAAGCTGCAAATCCTTTACTGATGGGACAATCAACTCTGCGGTGGATACCTGACTGTTACCCAAAGCCGACTCTACGTCAATTTCATCATACTGCCAAGTCAGTTGCAAATGCACAGCCAGCAAAGCAAACAACTCAACAGCATCAACTGGTTTGGCTAGGAAATCATCTCCGCCAGCGGCTTCACTCATTTGTCTATCAGTTTCGGCTACAAATGCCGAAGAAACGATCGCCCGTAAATGCTTTAAATCAGCATCATCGCGCAACTGCCTAAGCATTTCATAACCATCCATCACGGGCATAGCTATGTCAGTAATCATCAAATCTGGTAGTCGTTTTCTAGCTTGATTTAGTCCTTCTTGACCGTTTTGTGCTTCAGTAATTATAAACCCCATCGGTTCCAAAAGATTCAGCAATACCGATCTATTTTCCCATCGATCATCCACAACTAAAATATGCCGTTTTGCTCCTTCATAGCCGATAATCGTCCGTCCATTGTTAACTGAATTTTGTTGCGCCCAATCGCTAGCACTTGGCAAGGCCACTTCAAAATAGAAATTGCTACCCACACCAATCTCACTCTCAACTTGAATTTTTCCACCCATTAACTCGACAATCTTTTGGCTGATGGCTAAACCTAAACCAGTGCCTTCTGATTGACGTTTTTGTTCTCCTACTTGTTCAAATGCCTGGAATATTTTGTTTGTTTCGGCGGATGAAATGCCGACTCCGGTATCTTGAACTTGGAATTTAAGGCGCGGAATTGGAATCTCTAAAGAAGACTGCTGTACTTCTACTTTGAGAGTAACGCTACCGGAATCGGTAAATTTAATCGCATTACCCAAAAGGTTTAGCAATACTTGGCGGAGTCGTTTTTCGTCGGCTTCTATGCCTGCGGGCAAGTTCGATTCTGGGTGATAAATAAAGTCGATGCCTTTTTGGTCGGAACGAACACGGCAGATTTCGACGATACCTTGAATAAATGAGAGGAAATGGAGCGCTTTGGGGACTAGTTCTAGTTTACGAGCTTCGATTTTGGAGAGGTCTAATACATCATTAATTAGTGTCAACAAATGGGAGCCACATTTATGAATAATTTGGACTCCGTGGCGTTCTTTGTCGGGTAATACTTTGGAGCGTTCGAGAATCTGAGCATAGCCAAGAATTCCGTTTAGTGGCGTGCGGAGTTCATGGCTCATGTTTGCCAAGAAATCACTTTTAGCTTGATTTGCACTGTCGGCTACTTCTTTGGCTTGTTGAAGTTCTACTGTGCGTTCTGCAACCCGATCTTCGAGTTCAGTGAATGAAGTTTTGAGTTGCGATGCCATTTGGTTAAACGATCGCGCTAACCTTGCTAATTCATTAATTTCGTTGATTTCCACCGTGCGATCGAGGTCTCCTGTGGCAATAGCTTCACTGGCTTGCTGCAATTTCAGAATCGGACGGGTAATCCATCGAGAAGTATAGATGCCCAGAACAATTGCCAAACCCAACGCACCTAAACAAAGTAGAACCGTGGTGCGATTGTTGGCATTGATTTGTGCCATAAAATCTGATTCCGGCACCACAATGACACTGAGCCAATCGATGCCTCGTTCGTCTAGAATAGTTGAAACTTGAACAAACTGCCGTTGATTTGCGAGCATAAAATCAAGTTGTTGCCCTTGGGAAATGGCTTTAAAAGTGCCAAACCGATCGAGGATTGCTTGCGTTGTCGCACTGATTATAGAGCTTTCAGATTTTACGGCAGGAATTTGTTGCAAATCCTTTTTTTTAAGGTCAACAATGTAAGGATCTTTAATCGTTGAACTTGCAATCATGTTGCCTGAACGATCTATGATAAAAGTCTGTCCTGTTTGTCCGACCTTTAACTGTTTAAGAAAGTCATGAATCTTGGCGATCCGAAAGATACAGGTTTGAACCCCCAAAAATACTTGATTGTCGTTGTAGAGGGGCTGAGAGAGAGAGATCGAGACTACTTTAGTTGAATTTAAGAAAGGCTGAGTTATCCAGATTGTTTTTCCAGCTTTTTGGGCTGCTTTATACCAGGGACGAGTCTGAGGTTCAAATTTTGCTTGAGTTTCGAGCAACGCAACCCTTTGACCTTGTGCATCCAGACGATATACTTTGCGCTGAGGTAGATTCTCTTTATCAGCAATACGAGAAACGATACCTTCCTTGGGTGAGTCTTCTACAACGACACTTGTACCGTCGGCCATCGAAAGATTGATATGTTCGACTGTATTTTGGCTGATCAAATGCCAAAGAGTTCGTTCCAGTTTAGTGATATCTGCTAGATCAAGCTGATTTTCTTGAGCCACAGCCGCGATTGTTTGTCCGACAATATAAGGTCTTTCCAAATAGTTCAGAACTTGCAGATTGATGCGATCGCTCATCTCTTGACGTAACTGAATAGCAACATCATTAACAGCCTTCTGCCCATTTTTGAATGATAAATACCCCACCAGGCCGACAGCCACAAAGATTTGCAGTACAAAGGGTACTACTAAAACTAATTGTAAAGGTACAGTTTTATTTGCTTTAATCCTAGATTTTTTCATGGTATATCTCCTGTTTGGTAATGTTTTGATGGACAGCATTTATGATTAAATCGGTAGTGCGATCGCAAATTCCGTCCCAGATCCCAGTACAGAATTCATCTCGATCGCCCCATGATGCTTTTCTACCACAATTTGCCGCGCGATCGCCAGCCCCAACCCTGTACCTTTCCCCACAGCTTTCGTTGTAAATAAGTGATCGAAAATTTGGTGCTTTATTGATTCGCTCATTCCGATCCCATTATCCTTAATCCGAATGATTACTGATTTTTTATCTTCTGAAACGGCTGTTGTAATCGCAATTAAATTCGGATTTGCTTCAATCTCCTGGTAACTACGTCCAAAATTAGAGTCTTCGAGGGCATCAATGGCATTGGCTAAAAAGTTCATGAAGACCTGATTTAGCTGTCCCACAAAACATTCAATCGCAGGTAAGTTGCCGTAATCTTTGAGGATTTCAATCTGCGGGCGCAATTCTGAAGCTTTGAGACGGTGTTTGAGAATTAAGATAGTGCTGTCAATTCCTTCGTGGATATTAAAAGGCAAAGGGCGATCGCTATCTGCCCTCGAAAACGTCCGCAAACTAACGCTGATGTTGCAAATGCGATCGATTCCTTCTGCCATCGAACCCACCAAATTCGGCAAATCTTCCCGGAGAAAATCTAAATCAATCGCTTCCATTTCATCTTGAATTGCCGGAGTTTGCTCTGGATATTCCTGTTGGTAAATGTCAAGTAAACCGAATAAATCTTTAATTCCATCCATTGCTGGTTTCAAGTTGCCTTTGAGGAAACCGACAGGATTATTAATTTCGTGGGCGATACCCGCGACGAGATTACCAAGTGCCGACATTTTCTCGCTTTGAATTAGTTGCAATTGTGCTTCTTGCAGGTTTTCTAAAGCTTGTTGCGATTTTTGGTAAAGTCGGGCATTTTCCAAAGAAATGGCAGCTTGAGAGCATAGCAGTTTTAGTAGCTCGATGCGATCGGCTGTAAACGCTCCCGCCGTCACCGAGTTTTCTAAGTATAAAATACCGATCGACTTACCTTGGTTGATAATTGGCGTACACAAAAAGCTTTGAGGATGCTGTTGAATTAGGTAGAAATCAGAGGCAAATGCTGTGCTATCAGCCGTCGAGATTATGGTTTCCTGAGTGCGCTTGACGTAATAGATAACGCTGACAGGTAAATCTTGGCAATTGTCCAGCGAAAATGGCTGCAAATCACAGGAAACATCTGCCAAACATTGGGCAGCAATTTCTAAGTTGCCGTCTTTGTTTAAGATGAGTACAGCTTTGTCAGCTCCGGCATTTTCCATGACTACTTGCATCAAGCTAGATAGCAATTCATCCATTTCAATTGCGCCGTAGAGAGATTGAGCGGCTTTGAGTACAGTTGCGATATCCAGCATCTGGGAAATAGTGCTGGTAGAGCTACTTGTGGACACAGTGTGATGAACCGAGATAAGGGTTTTGAGAGAGCTACTAATCGATTCCCCAGCAGTCAGTTGGGTGGCGGGTTTTTGCAGGATGGGCGCGAGCAGTTGCTGGTAGCGGGTTTCTAAGTCTTGAACTTTGGCTTTTGCACCCCAGCGAGAATAGGCGTAGTAGGCATCAATCATGTAGGCTTGAGCGACTTTTTCTTTGCCCCAGTCGAGGTAGAATTTGGCTGCGAGTTCGTTGGCTAGGGCTTCTTCGTTGAGGAATTGGTTTTCTTTGGCGAGTTGAATTGCGCGATCGTACATTTCAATTGCATCTGCTTTGTTTCCCAATACCCGATGCTTTTCTGCTTCAACTAAATCATATTTATGTTGAAAGTTCATTGGCGCATGGTAAGCGCGATGGTGCAGTTTGGTCTGGTTTTCAGAAACGCGATCGAGGACTGCCATTTTGTCTTTCACCTCCGAAAAGTCAGCAAATGCCGTCAGAGAATCATAGAAGTAAAAAATGGGTGTGCTAATCATACCTACCCCGGCTGCTAAGGTTTGGCGTGCTTCTGCCGCATCTTGTTTTGCCTCAACCATTTCGTTGAGCAAGTAGGAAGCTGTGAGCCGATAAACCCAATACCAATGTAATCCGGTTAAATCATTAGAAATAGTTAAGGTATTATGCAGCTCCTTTTGGGCAGTCAGCACAGCCTCATTCCGAGTAGCTTGTAATCGCTGAATAGTCTGAAAAACAGTATAACTATAGTTTGAACTTGTGACGATGTTTAGCTTCAGGAGTGTGGCGATATAAATTTCTATTTCTGCCAGCAGCGTCGTTAATTCCTTGCTAACAGCATAGGAAAATTGATGGCGATAGGCGGCACTGTAACCCGTAAATTCAAAATCACCCACTTCTAGCCCAATTTTGAATGCTTCTGTCAGCAGAGGTAGACTGTTGCGGCAGTGGGATTTACAGTGAATAATAAAGGTTCCGACGATGAAATTCACCCTTGGCTGAACAGTTTGCACTTTAAACTTTGACGCAAGTTCTAACCCTAGCTGGCCAAATTCATAGGCTGCTTCCAAGTCTTCTAAAACACCGCTCAGTAAAATAGCGTAGCAACTGTAGCTATAAGCAGAGAGGGCTGTATTACCGGATTGAATTGAAAGCTTGACTTGAGCTAAAATGACAAAGGGAAACAGTAAGGGGGCAGAAAGATAAGAGGCTGGGCTAATACTCGATAATAACTGCATACTTGCCAAGGATACTGCGTCTGTCATCACAGGCAGTTCGAGTAAATCATGAGCAGTTCTGCCATTGAGTAATTCAGCCACTTCTTGTATCGCTGGGACGATATCTGTAGGTGCTGGTTTTTTTGGTAGATAGATCTTAAATTGCTCTAGGGCTTTCTGTGCGATCGCGATCGCCTCTGAAAACTGACTCTGAATGCTATTGGCTTGAATCTGGATTTCATAGGTTTTCACCCGATCGAGAGTATCCAGATTTTGAGCTAAAATCACACTCACCAAATGCTCCATTTGAGCAAAATCACCGCAGAGATAAGCCGCTGATGCTGCACCTTCATGCAATGCCAACATCAGGCTAGGTTGGTTCTGCCAGCCGCCCAGATCATCTAAAAGAACTAGACCTGTTCTGCAATACTGTAAAGCCGATTGATAGGCGTTAGACGCTTTGGCTTTGCTACCAGCAATTAAGTTGAATTGGGCGAGATTGGTTTTTTCAAGTGGATCGATGAGGAGCACGATCGCGTTATTCCAGTGGTTGACAATCTCAAAAATATTGGCTTCTAGTTCTCCGTCTGGGGTGTTTTGTCGCAGCAAGCGAGCAATGGCTAAATGAGTTGACTGTTTTTGGTCGTCAGGAATCAGAGAATAAGCTGCTTGTTGAACTCGATCATGTAAAAACCGATAAGTCGGATTTGCTGCTGCATCAGAAACCGATACACTATCAGAATCAATAAAGAATTTATAGACTTCTGTATTCGGAATAATCAAACCTTCTTGTAAAGCTTTCCACAAGTCAGTCGCCGCTGTTTCTAGAGATTTTTCTGACACAATTGCCAAGGTCTGTAAATCAAACTGTGCCCCAATACAAGCCCCTAATTTCAACACGTTCTGAGTTTGGGCAGGCAGTTTCTGCAATTGCAAAGCCATGAACTCTACCACATCATCGGTGAGTGCTAAGTCTTTAATTTGAGTAATATCACATTGCCACCCCCCTTGACTTCCCCCCTTACTAAGGGGGGACTGAGGGGGGTTAAAGGTAATCTGTCCATCTTCATAGAGTGCCTTGAGAAATTGCGTCGAAAAGAATGGGTTTCCCTGGGTTTTTTGAACTACCAATTCTGTCAAAGGTTGAGCTAGAGATAATTCGCAGTTCATCGTATCTGCTATCAAATGATTCAGATCCACTCTCCTCAATGGTTGCAGTGTAATTGTATTGACTATAGACCCGGTTTTGATAATTTCATCGACAGTAAGTATGAATGGGTGAGTGGGTGATACTTCATTATCCCGATATGCACCTAAAATCAATAAATATTCTGTGTCTACCATCAACAATTGCAGTAATTTCAGCGATGCGGAATCTGACCATTGCAAGTCATCTAAAAACATCACTAAGGGATGTTCAATGCTACTGAAGATTTGCACAAATTTCTGTATCAGCAGATTGAAGCGGTTTTGGGCTGCACTTCCTGATAGTTCTGTGGCTGGGGGTTGAATGCCAATAATTCGCTGTAGTTCTGGAATGACATCAATTAAAATTTGCCCACTATCTCCCACTGCTGTCAATATTTTGGCTTTCCATGTTTGGATTTGTGCATCTGATTCTGATAGCAACTGCCCCATTAAATCGCGGAATGCTTGCACGAAAGCGCTGAATGGAATATTGCGGTTAAATTGGTCGTATTTACCTTTGATGAAATAACCGCGTTGTCTAACTATAGGTTTGTGGATTTCGTTGACTACGACGGTTTTTCCTATACCGGAAAATCCCGCAACTAACATGATTTCACTGCGGGATAAATTCGCTTCCACCGAGCGGGCGGGCACGGGGGCACCACCCCTACTAAGGAGGGGGTTTGCTACGCGATCGAATGCTGCTAATAATGTGGCGACTTCGGTGGCTCTGCCGTAGAGTTTTTCGGGTATGATGAACCGATCGCACAAATCCCGCTTTCCAATAACAAAATCCTCAATTTCACCCGTCTGATTCAATTGCTGCAAACAATTTTCCAAATCGGCTTTCAGCCCGAATGCGCTCTGATAGCGATTTTCAGCATTTTTCGCCATCAATTTGCTGACAATGGACGACAGTACAACCGGAATTCCGGGATTGATTTCGCGTACAGATGGCGGTTGCTTGGCAATATGACAGTGGATCAATTCCATCGGATCGTTGCATGGAAATGGCAATCTTCCGGTTAACAATTCGTAAAAGGTGACACCTAATGAATAAAAGTCGGTGCGGTAGTCAATGCCGCGATTCATTCTGCCGGTTTGTTCGGGAGATATATAGTTTAGTGTTCCTTCCAACACGTTGGGATTGATCAGGGTTTGAGTTTCCCTCGGCAGCAAGGATGCTATACTAAAGTCAATCAGTTTGACTTGTTTTGTTTCAGGATTAATCAGAATATTGGCGGGTTTAATGTCTTTGTGAATAATGCGATCGCGGCAAAGTCGATCTAATGTGTTGCAAAGGTCGATCGCAATCAATAGAAATTCCACCAAAGACGGCAATGTTTGACCTTTCTCCGTCCATTCGTTCAGAGAAATTCCCCCAAAGTCTTCGACGATTAGCGCATAGCCATTCCGGTACGCTTCCAGGCTGTGGGTTTGAATAATTCCGGGTAAATTGAGGTTTTTGGCGATCGTGTACTGATTGCGAAACTGCACCAGTTCACTGAAGCTGGGATATTCACTCTGCAAGACTTTGATGACGACGGGTGTTTCGTCGCAGATCCGAATTCCGCGATATACCAGGGTGCGAGTGCCTGAGTAAATGCGATCGAGAATTTGATATCCAGTTAGTTCTATCATGGCGAGCGCTTTTTTTGTTAGATATATAAAATATTTTGTGTTGAATAAGTATACCTCAAAAATAGAACATACATATCCCAGACTTATTTAAGAAGTCGGGGATATAACAAAGATTATGTTTGAACTTTAATCTGGTTTCAAAAATTAAAAAAGCCATAGGAGACTTGCAGAAATCAATGCTTTTCTGAGATATTAAGCATTCGGAAAAACTTCGGATGAAAACATACGGCGCAAAATCTCATAGAATGGTTCGCAATACTTGGCTTGTTCAGGTGTTAAACAAGCACAAATTTCCTTCCGCAGCAAGTGAGTCATTTGGCTAACAAGTTCCCAACTCACATTTAATTTGGGGTAAATCATTACGCACAATGGAAATAGTTCTGTCTCTAGGGCGTGCAGATTTCCTTCTAGTAAACACACCCACATATAGACTTGAAACATCTCAACATCGCGGATGCTAGATGTGCGGATATTTGGGCTATTGAGTGGCCCAGAATGACAACGATAGCGTGGATATAGTTGGTTTACCCGATCGACCACCCGTTGGGAAATCTCGGTCATCATCGGCATCAGCGCGCGTACAGATTCCAGCGGTACCGAATCCGTTGGATGGTTCCCCGCCGCACTGTAAGCGCGTTGTAGTGGCATATACAGATGATCGTCGAGAATCTTCACATAGTTAGAGAACTTTTCCTGTTCGCCCTCGGGAAGCAACTCCATCAACTGCATTCCAGTGTAGTGATATTGCATGGCGACAAAGCCGATGACACGAGGATCAATTGCTGTGACTTGCTTGCGAACTTCGCCGAGCACTGGACTAACTTTGTTCACAATACTATGGGGAGGTTGTTGCTCGGCGTAGGCCTCGATCGCAGATTTGTAAACTTTATGAATCCCCCCAGAAATCTGCCAGGGATCGATTAGTTCGCTATCAATTCCGTGCATAACTAACTCTTTCGCTAGCAGATTGTCGGTTTTAGTCCAAGATTTTGCACTCACAGAACGTAGTGAATCCAACATGGTTTTTGCCATGCCAGTGCGCCGTCGTTCTGTAAAGCGATCGTCATTACCTGCTACTGGTGAAGTGGCTTTCATCTGCTGCATATATTTCTGAGCAAAGGAAACGGATAAATCTACTGTCGGCGATAAAGGATTGAATGATGTGGAGTCAGCTAAAAAGGAATTATTACTCATTGTTTTAGTGCTTGAATTGAAAAAAGACTGATAATGATTGTTAGTTTGTTACAGATGAAATTGATAATACCTGACAGTAGTAATGCCAAAGTAATGCCAATATCTGATTGGATGTGATCTGAAACTGGAAATGGAGTGATTTAGATCATAGCGATATCTACTTTTGGTTACAGCGTTTTGTTTAATTATAATTGTGTAGACGAGATTACAGTATCGTATAAATACTGATTTTTTATGTATTGTTTTTGTAATGTATTGTTTGTAATTTATTATTTGTTGCTGTTGGAACCCCGACTTATTAAACAAATCGGGGTTATGGGTATTCTGTCAACTAAATGCTAAGCTAGTTCATTCTTGCTTTCAGGGCATTTCTGGCTTCTTCTCGATCGTCAAAATGGACTTTTTCGGTACCCAAAATCTGATAATCTTCGTGTCCTTTTCCGGCGATTAGCACGCCGTCTCCGGGTTTAGCGTCCACGATCGCAGTCCGAATTGCAGTCGCCCGATCGCACAGGACGATCGGTTTAACTCCGGCGGGAATTCCTGCTAGAATATCCTCCAAAATGCGATCGGGCACTTCTGTACGGGGATTGTCGGAAGTAACGACAACTACATCAGCCAATTCTGCGACGATTTTACCCATAATTGGGCGTTTCGTGCGATCGCGATCGCCACCGCAACCAAACACGCAAATCATCTTACCGGGAATAAACGGCCGCGACGCCTTCAACAAGTTTTCCAAACTATCGGGAGTGTGTGCGTAATCCACAATGACGCTAATATCTTGGTCAGGGCTAATTTGCACCCGTTCCATCCGTCCCGGAACTCCAGAAAACTCAGATAATTTATCCACAATTGCCGACAAATCTAAACCCAACTCCAAAGCAGCACCGATAGCAGCCAACATATTGGATAAATTGAACTGACCAACTAAAGGCAAAGTAAAAGCAGTTTCGCCTTTAGGAGTATGGAGTATTCCCTGAACTCCATTAGGCTGATATTCCAAATCATCAGCATACAAATCAGCAGTTCTGTCGGTAGTGCTGTAACTCCAAACTTGCTCAGAATTGAGAGTTTCAACTATCCGCCGTCCGTAGGCATCATCAATATTCACTATTGCCCGACCTTGGAGATAATTCGGATTAAATAACAACGCTTTCGCATTGAAATAATCTTCCATATCTGTATGATAATCCAGATGGTCTTGAGTTAAGTTTGTGAACACAGCAACTTCAAAAGTACAGCCCAAAACTCGCTGCTGTGCCAAAGCATGGGAACTCACTTCCATCACGCCATGTTTGCATCCGGCGACTACAGCTTCTGCTAATTGCTTTTGCAGATCAACCGCGAAAGGTGTGGTATGAAGTGCAGTTTTTTCATAACCAGGCCAACGGGTATAGAGAGTACCAAAAATCGCCGTCGGTAACTGCATTTGATTGAGCAAAAATTCAATTAAATGAGTAGTTGTAGTTTTGCCGTTAGTGCCAGTAACACCAACAAGTTTTAATTTGCTAGCTGGATTGCCATAAAATGCCGTTGCGATCAAACCGCAAGTTTGAGCCATATCAGCCACTGAAATAACGCAGGGAACCTCTTGTAGCCCCCCCTTAGCAAGGGGGGGTTGGGGGGGTGTTTTCTGAGCTGCTTGGGTAGAAATTACGGCCGCTACAGCACCATTGGCGATCGCACTTTCCCAAAAATCTCCCCCATCTACCCGTGTTCCCGGCATTCCCAAAAACAAATCTCCCGACTTACAAGCGTGGGAATTAGTCGATAAACCGATGACTTCAACATCGAGGGCGGGATGTTGTGCGTCAAAGGAAATGCTGGGAACCGCTGCTAACAATTCTCTCAATTTCATCTCAAAAACTCCTGATTTGAACGTGTTGAATCTATTCTGACTGATCGGTTTACAAATATTTCTGTAACAGTTGCTTCAATTGGGCGACTGTACAGCGGGGAGAAGGGCGTGGTAGCAATTGTTCAGGGGAGAATACAGGAGCCCCCGCAGCATTGTTTGGCTGAATCTCAACTTTATACAAAACTGGGACTTCGTACTGGTAAGCTTGAAACCAGTCATCGCGATCGGTAATGTCTCGAACTTCTAATTGTAAGTTGAGACTTTCCATTAAAAGCCCTAGCTTTTCTTCCAGCCCTTCGCACAAATGGCATCCAGGTTTGCTATACAAAATCAATCTGATCATTTTGGCTTGACTAATAAATCAAATTTCAGTATAATATACAAGTAGCCCTACAAAAAGGAGGCAGTATGGACTGCACCGAATACGCAGAAACAAAGCGAAAAGCAGCTAAGAAAATCAGCGCCGACATTCGAGAACGCTGGAACAATCGGATTGTCCAACGAGAATTGCATTTGATGGGTGAAGCGGGTGCGGTACAATATTTAAGTGATTATGGACGCGGAATTGGTACAGCAAAAGTGATTGGTTTTGCGCTGTGTGCGGAGTCGGAAGGATGTCCAGAAATGGCGATGGGATTTTGGAAAAGAGCGTTTGAATTGGAAACTGGAGAAAAACCGATCGCACTCAATGCTCAAAACAATGCTACCACCGATGTCACTTCTGTTGCGAAATCAACTTCTGCCACAAAAACAGCAACTATCAACCATCCCATAGTTGCGGAATTACCGCCAAACTTACAACCGGGACGGATTGTGACAATGCAGCCCGTTGATGCACCAAGCGAACGTAGTTATTACATCGAAAATCCCGATTATTGGGGTCAGCCAAAACGTGACGGTAATCGGGTAGTCGTCATTGCGACTCAAGACAAAGTATACTACCAATCGCGATCGACTAATCTGCGACAACAGCCATCAATTGCGATCGAAAAAGCATTAATTGAAACAGCAGCTAAAATTGGTACTTTTGTTTTAGACGGTGAATTGTATTATAAAAGTCATAGTGGCAGCGAACACCGCACAGGAGCCCAAGCTGCTACAGTTAATATTGACAGTGGTTTCCCGACAGTTCAGCCATCAGCAATTTATGCGATTTTTAAATGCTTGTTTTTCAAGGGTACTGACTTAACTATCCTCCCAGAATCCGAACGAATTGCGGCGGGAGTTGAAGTTGGCGAAATGCTGGCAAGTTTATGCCAATCATTTGAGGTTGTACTGACATCTCGCACCGCAGCCGAAAAAATTTTACTCGCTAAGCAACAAGAATCAGAAAATAGAGAAGGCGAAGTTTGGGTGTTGCATAACTGTCGCTATATCGGCGGCAAAGATATTAAGAAATTTCCGATGGTAAGGACAAAATACTGTCAGGAATTAGACTTGTTGATTGTCGGATTGACTCCGACAAAGGTGGCGGGGAGGCCATTTAGTGCGATCGAAGTTGCTCAAGAAATTGATGGCAAATTAGTACCCATAGGAACAGTGGGAACGGGGTTTAGCGGGGAGGAGATGCAGGAAATAGCCCGACGTTACGAGGCTAACGGGAAAAATGTCAAAATCAAAGTGCGATCGCAGGGTTTGACGGAAAGTGGCAAACTGTGGCACGCCCGATTTTTGGAATTTTGTTGAAATTGGTAGGGAAATGGCACTGCCGTTTCCCACCCGGATATGCGATTATCAACCAATAGTATCAAATAAAATCAGCAGAGGAAACATCAATGTTTGTCAGCAAAAATAATTTCTACATCTCCGCAGAAGAATATCTAGAAGGCGAAGGAGTCAGCCCCATCAAACATGAATACAGACGCGGACACGTTTATGCAATGACTGGGGCAAAAAACCCTCACACTATTATTTCTAGTAATCTAATTCGCCTGTTGGGCAATCATCTTCTGAATACGCCATGCTTAGTTTTTACCTGTGATATTAAAGTTCGACTGGAAGAGGCAAATTGCTATTACTATCCTGATGTAGCGGTGACTTGCGACGAAAGAGATACAAGTTCAATGGAAGACTTCATTCTCTATCCATCTCTAATTATCGAGGTGCTATCTCCTTCAACCGCATCTTTTGATAGAGGCGATAAATTTGTCGATTACCAAACTGCATCCAGTTTGCAAGAATACGTGTTAATTACTCAATCCGAAATCAAAATTGAATGTTTTCGGCTGAATGAGTCAGGAAATTGGGTTTCTCAAACTTACGGGCAAGGAGATACAGTAGAATTTGTTAGTGCGAATTTCAGTTGTGCAATTAACGAAATCTATCAAAAAGTCCCAGGTATCATATTATGATGTATGATTTTTTTAGTTTATTGTCAAGAATTTAAGCCCTTCTTCTGAGGAATTCAGCCCTCACAACAAATTCCCAATTCCCCATTCCCAATTCCCCATTCCCAATGATTAAAATCTTACACCTTTCAGATATCCATATGGGAAGCGGCTTTTCCCACGGGCGCGTTAATCCTGAAACTGGTTTAAATACACGCTTGGAAGACTTCGCGAATACGCTGAGTAAATGTATGGATAGAGCGATTTCTGAACCCGTAGATTTAGTCATATTCGGGGGCGATGCTTTCCCAGATTCTACGCCACCACCGTTTGTAAAAGAGGCTTTTGCACGTCAATTTAGTCGCTTGGTGGATGCCCAAATTCCGACAGTTTTGTTAGTGGGAAATCACGATCAACATTCCCAGGGACAAGGTGGGGCGAGTTTGGGAATTTATCGGACTTTGGGTATACCTAAGTTTATTGTAGGCGATCGCCTGGAAACTCACCGCATCGAAACCCGCAACGGCCCCGTACAGGTGGTAACATTACCTTGGCTGACGCGATCGACCTTAATGACTAAATCAGAAACTGAAAACCTGTCGATGGGCGATGTTAACCAATTATTAACCGAAAAACTGACGATCGCACTAGAAGGAGAAATCCGCCGTCTCGATCCAAACATTCCCACCATACTTTTAGCACACTTAATGGCAGATAAAGCCAGTTTGGGAGCCGAACGTTTTTTAGCAGTTGGAAAAGGCTTTAATATCCCCGTTTCGATGTTAACTCGCCCGTGTTTTGATTATGTTGCTCTCGGTCATGTTCACAAACATCAAAATCTGAATGCTTCTAATAACCCGCCCGTAGTTTATCCTGGGAGTATCGAACGAGTTGATTTTAGCGAAGAGAAAGAAGACAAGGGTTTTGTGTTGGTGAATTTGGAACGAGGAAAAGCTGAGTGGGAATTCTGTACTTTACCTGTGCGGAAATTTCAGACTATTAAGGTGAATGTTGCCGAATCAGAAAACCCGCAAACCGAGTTGGTGAAAGCTATTGGGAAGAAGGAGATTGCAGATGCGGTTGTGAGATTGATCTACCAATTGCGATCGGAACAATTGGATTTAATTGATAATGCAGAATTGCACAGTTTTTTGGGTGAAGCACACAGCTACACAATTCAACCGGAATTAGTTAGTCAGTTAGCAAGGCCGCGGTTGCCAGAGTTGAATGCTAACAATAGTATAGACCCATTAGATGCTTTGAAAACTTATCTGGCAAGTCGCGAAGATTTGAAAGATGTGGCGGAGAGTATGCTGGAGGCGGCACAAGGTTTGTTGGGGGGCGGCGAGGAAGTTTTGGTCAACTAAGTGCTTGTAGGGTGCGTCAGCCCTTTCTCGTTTCCCTTAGCATGAAGGGGCGATCTAGCTGACGCACCCTAGAGGCCTCGTTATATCAAATCCGTTAGCATCGGAATTGTTAGTGGCCCAAATTAGGACACGACAGTGTCGTGTCCCTACAGTATTATTTGTAGTAGGGACACGGCACTGCCGTCTCCTCTATATCATTCCGGTGCTTAAATGTGGAACAGCCTAACTAACCTGCGACTGCTGTCGCCGTCCATACCAGCACTTCTCAAAGTAATGGTTTTTTTCTTAACTTGGACTTGCCTATGGTTGCCGATCGCAATTATGGTCGCGATCGCAATCAAATGGCAACCACCCCAACCCTTGGGAAACAAAAAACTACCCTTACTAGCTTCCCTCTACCTAATAGTCCCCTTAATTTTATGGGCGACAACCTGGATAGAAAGCGTGTCTTTTGCTGACTGGGGTTGGTTTTGGCAACCCGCAACTTTCATTTCCGGGCTGCGAGGATTAGGATTAGGAGTAGTCAGCTTAGCTATTTTATTCGGCTTACAATTAGCCTTGGGTTGGATCGAACTACAAAACACCGAAGTTGAAGCCAAAACTAGCGAACAAATTATTAATCCTTGGGCTTCAATCCTCAACCCTTCTAGTCTACTAATTTTGTTATTAGCACTGTGGATTAGTGCGACAGAAGAGTTGATATTTCGCGGCTGTTTGCCAAATTTACTGCAACAAGATTACTCAATAGTAACAGCCGCAGCCATCGCCAGTTTCATTTTCGCGATCGCCCACCTCATCTGGGCCCCCAAAGAAACCCTTATTCAACTCCCTGGATTGTGGCTGATGGGGATGGTTTTAACCCTAGCCCGCGTCACAGATAATGGTAGTCTAGGAATTGCGATCGGGCTTCACGCAGCTTGGATTTGGGGAATCACTATCGTAGATACAGCTAAACTAATTAAGCCTACTCAAAGTGTCCCCGAATGGATTACAGGAATAGAATCAAAACCCCTAGCGGGTGCGGCCGGAATTCTGTTATTAGTAACCACAGGAACCCTACTATTTCTACAGTAATCCTTACCTGAGCGAGGTGGGAGTTTTCGGCTCATAAAATTGCATAATACCAATTTTTTATGAGGCTGCATAGAATCTGATCCCCCCTAGCCCCCCTTAATAAGGGGGGGACAAGATTCTTCTCAAAGTCCCCCTTCTTAAGGGGGATTTAGGGGGATCGAGATATGTGCAACTTCACATTAAATTGGCATAACAACCCTATTTTGTGCTTCCTGTTGTGCTTTTTTACTATTTTGGCGATAAAGTGCCGCTCGGTTGGTAGCTGTTGTGTAGCGGGGATGCTTTGATGGCACTGCTGCCATTAAATCGGAAGCTTGTTGCCACTTAGCTGCTACAACTAACCAATCCTCGCGAGATTGGGCTGTTTTGCCCTCTGAGACTGCTTGCTCGGCCAGACGTACTGCTTGTGCAAAAGAGTCTGAGTTCGCCTGGACTATTTGCTGGGGGCTTGACTCAGGAATCGGAGTCGCGACTGCTTGGGTGGTAGGGGCTGTACTGTTTGGCGATCGGGCATTGAGTCCTTTGTAGATGGCGAAGACGGCGGTGAGCAACAAAACGCTCAGCCCAATGCCGCCGATGATCCCGCGCTGAAATTGTCGGGGTTCCTGCATCGACAATCGAGGAAGAGTGGTCATTTTGGGCAAAGCTGGTTTGTGGCCTTGGCGTTCTTTTTGGTCGATCGCGAAACGTTGCCAAAAATAGACTCTTCTTAGTTTAATTTCTTGAGACCACAGGAGTTGATTTTCCGGGTCACGGCTAATTTCTTCCAGCCACAGGAGTTGGTGTTCTCGGACAAGCCGACTGTTAATCTTGACTCGGCGAATATTCTGGGGCGAAAGTTGTTCCAAAATTTGCTTGAGGCGATCGACCAAGCTAGACTGTTCGAGCAAATCCGCCGTTGCAGCTTCGCACAGCAGTTGTAGCACTCCATCTGCAAACACCGCTCTAGTTCTAACACCTATCTCTGCGAGTTGATCGTTGAGGATTTGAATTATTGCTGCGACTGAGCCCTCGCGAGCTTGTCGGGCAATATCATCTACTGTATTCACCATAAAAATATTTTGATGCTTAGCAATCTATTAATTTTTTTTGACAAAAACTTTCGGAGAAATTAGGAGACGGTAGTGCCGTGTCCCTACCGAAAATAATATTGTAGGGACACGGCACTGCCTTGGACTCTATATCATAAGGAGTGCAACCGGAATTGATATGATTGGACAATCAACACAAAAGCATCTTAGAGGGTAAGGGAAAATAAATTATGAGTAAAGTAATTAGCGGTCAAATATTTGTAGTAGATGACAACATCGATACAGATCAAATTATCCCAGCCGAATACCTGACTTTGGTTCCCTCGAAGCCAGACGAGTACGAGAAACTTGGCAGTTACGCGATGATTGGGTTGCCCGATCGCTATGGTAAGTTTATGGAACCAGGTGAAATGAAAACCCGTTATCAGATTATCATTGCTGGCGAAAATTTTGGCTGCGGTTCTTCGCGGGAACACGCTCCCATAGCACTTGGGGCCGCTGGTGTCGAAGCGGTAGTTGCTTTGTCCTACGCGCGGATTTTCTTTCGCAATTGTTCAGCTACTGGTGAATTATATCCGATCGAGTCGGGCGATCGGCTCTGCGATGTGTTTGCAACAGGCCAAGAAGTGACGATCGATTTCACAACAGGGCAAATTATCAACCACACTCTCGATCGCACTTATCACCTGAAACCTTTAGGAGAAGTAGGCCCAGTCATTGATGCCGGCGGACTGTTTGCTTACGCACGTCAGACGGGAATGATTGCTGCTCGTTAATGGTTGATGATTAACAGTATGTAGGTTGGGTTGAGCCACGAAACCCAACTCTTACT
>NZ_JAKJHX010000082.1:0-164 GCF_021648855.1 Tychonema litorale BBK16
TCCGAATACCCTCTTCGTCCGCGGAGGCGGACATTGTTTGTGTAGACGCGGTTTCTAACCGCCGGGGGGTCTGAATAATCGCCCAGATTCCTCAATTGGGGATATAATTATTGGGATATCATCGCTAGATAAATCAATCCCGGCGGTTTTCAATCACCCGGCGG
>NZ_JAKJHX010000082.1:264-1122 GCF_021648855.1 Tychonema litorale BBK16
TTTTCAATCACCCGGCGGTTGAAACCGCGGCTACACAGACAAAACCCGCCTCCGCAGGTTGAAGATTTGATCCGGCGGTTTTCAATCACCCGGCGGTTGAAACCGCGGCTACACAGACAAAACCCGCCTCCGCGGGTTGAAGACAAATTTTATATATTGTACGAGAAATGAGAGATAATTTCACGCAGTTATATGCACACTATGTTTGGGCAACCTGGGATAGATTGCCTTTGATTACTCCCGATATTCAAGAAGCAATTTATGCGGTCATTATTGGAAAATGTAATAATTTAAAATGCACTGTAATTGCTGTTGGTGGTATAGAGGATCACGTACACTTGCTAGTCGGTTTTCCGTCAACTTTGACAATAGCTGAAATTATTAAGGAAGTTAAGGGCAGTTCTTCTCATTTAGTAACTCACGAACTTAAACCGGGTGTTTTTTTTAAATGGCAAGGTAGTTATGGGGCGTTTACGGTTAGTCGTGATGCGATCGACAATGTAGCTAACTATATCAGAAATCAGGCTGTTCACCACCGTCAAAAATCAATGATTCCTGAATGGGAATGGGTTTCTGATCCTGCTTTCACAGGTTCTAAAAATTTACGCGGCGGTTTTAAATCACCCGGTGATTTTGAATGACCCGGCGGTTAAAACCGCGTCTACACAAACAAAATCTGCCTCCGCGGGTTGAAGATTCCAATCGGTGATTTCTCCCATCCACCCGGCGGTTGAAACCGCGTCTACACAGACAAAACCCGCCTCCGCGGGTTGAAGATTCTACACAATGATTTCTCATCTGGTGAATACCCTCTTCGTCCGCGGAGGCGGACATCGTTTGTGTAGCCGCGGTTTCCAA
>NZ_JAKJHX010000082.1:1222-24698 GCF_021648855.1 Tychonema litorale BBK16
GGGGGTCAATGATTTATCACCTCCGAATACCCTCTTCGTCCGCGGAGGCGGACATCGTTTGTGTAGCCGCGGTTTCCAACCGCCGGGGGTCAATGATTTATCACCTCCGAATACCCTCTTCGTCCGCGGAGGCGGACATTGTTTGTGTAGCCGCGGTTTCAACCGCCGGATTCTCATCCGCCACAGAATCCCCAGACAAACCCAATCGAATCTGATTTTCCTTCAACGTCTCATAAAACTCCCTCACCACTTCCTCCGGCGCATCGCTATCAGTCCCCCCCGCACCCATTTGATAAATCTCATTCTCCAAATTCTCTTCAATTTGAGGCTTAGTTTCGCACCAATCCTTGATTCTTTCAGCTATAACATTCACATTATCCATCGCACCAATATCAATCGCGGATAATTCTGTCACAAATTGCGGTTCCGATATTTTCAATAACTTACTGAAAGCAGCCACAATTTCTTCAGGTTTCGCATCATCGGGAAGTGACATTTTCAGACTCCTTAAATCTATTTTTTCAGTTGACAGCGGTAAAGTTTCGGTTTCGCCAATTAGCGTAAATGCAGCCCAAGCTATCGGACTCGGAAATCGAGCTTTTGTGGTTAGCATAGCACACCGCAAGGCCGCTGCTCGATCGCCTCCCCGTGCTAAATTTTGGTAGAATTCAGTCATTAGCAACTTGGCTGAAATCACTCCCATATTCCACAGGGAAACGATGATGCTGGGGACTCCCGCGAGGATGAAGCAGCGCGACAATCCGATGACTCCATCTCCCGTGATTTTACCGCGCCCGGTGCTGCACGCGCTCAATACTACGAGTTCGGAATCGAGTTTTAATTGCAGGATATCCACGGCATGAATTGCGCCGTCGTCGTCTCCTGATGGTGCTAAAATTATCGCGCCGGGAATGCCGGAACCTTGGAAATCGTCGAGGAGTCCGTGGGCGGATAAATGGACGATGCGCGTGTTTAGCATCTTGTCTAAAATCGCAACTTTTGTGGCATTTTCGCCGCTAATTGCTTGGGTTCCTAAAGTTGCGGCAATGGCTTCGGCGGCTTCTTTTGCCCTGGAAAGTTGTTGTAGTTCGTAGGGCTTTTCTTTGAATTTTGGGGCGATGGTTGGATCGCCGACAATCAGGGCAGCTTGTCTCAATCCTCGGACTCGGTTTTGATGTTCGCGGGTGATTTCTAATACTTGGATGGATGGGCTGGTGAGGATGGTATTATGTTCGATTAGGTAGCGGTTGTTGCTATCTTGCAAGGCGGCGAAGGGTACTAAAAATAAGTCGTAGTGGGGGACGAAGATGATGGGGGAATTGGCATCGGTGGGGAGTAAGTCGATGATTGGTTCGATCAGGATTTGATGGAGGAGTTGCAGTAGGGGAAAGCGGCCTGTTTCGTCTCGTTTGTACTGGGATTCTAGTTGAATTTTGTTGCCTTCGTCGTCGGTTTCTTCGGTGCCGATGGAGAGGCGGGTTTGGAGGATGATTTGTTTGAGGGTTTGGTTTTGTTGGTTGAGAGGTTCGAGGTTGGCGGCGCGATGGGTGATGTTGCCGTTTGGTTGGATTACCCAGATGTAAATTTCTGGATCGACAATGGAATATTCAACTATTGTGGAGTTTCTGTCGCGGGCGATTTGTTGGATTTTGGGGATGGATAATTTATTTGTTTGGTTATTGGTTGGTAATTCATTTGTTAATAGGGTTTGTTGTAATAATTCGACGAAGGCACGGGTGCGGGACATTTCGGATATTTCTAGGGATTCGTTAAATTGCGATCGGGCGACTAAGACTTGTTGTAGGTTTTGATAGGCAGATACTTGAGTTTCAAAAAATGAGGCTTTGTGGTCATTATTGACTAATTCAGAACGCAGAGTTTCACCAATTGCGATCGAGGCACGAAATGCTGTTTCAGCTTCAACAAGTTGATTGATTTTTAGGAAAGTATATCCCAAATTGTTGAGAGATATTGACTCTCCCACGCGATCTTCTATTTCCCGTTCAATTTCTAAAGACTGTTGGTGAAATTCGATCGCCTGCTGAAATTGCCCTAGAGATTTGTAAGCATTGCCCAAATTTCCGAGGGCATTAGCTTCTCCTTGGCGATTTCCGATTTCCCGTTTAATTTCTAAAGACTGTTGGTGAAATTCGATCGCCCGCTGGAATTGTCCTAGGGATTGGTAAGCATTGCCCAAATTGCCGAGGGAAGCAGCTTCTCCCAGGCGATTTCCGATTTCCCGTTCAATTTCTAAAGACTGTTGGTTAAATTCGATCGCCCGCTCGAATTGCCCTAGGGAATCGTAAGCAAGGCCCAAATTGCCGAGGGAAGCAGCTTCTCCCAGGCGATATTCTATTTTCCGTTCAATTTCTAAAGACTGTTGGTGAAATTCGATCGCCTGCTCGAATTGCCCTAGGGCTTGATAAGCATTGCCCAAATTGCCGAGGGAATCAGCTTCTCTTTGACGATTTCCGATTTCCCGTTCAATTTCTAGAGACTGTTGGTGAAATTCGATCGCCCGCTCGAATTGCCCTAGGGAATCGTAAGCATTACCCAAACTGCTGAGAGAAGCAGCTTCTCCTTGGTGATTTCCAATTTCCCGTTTAATTTCTAAAGACTGTTCGTAAAATGCGATCGCCCGCTGGAATTGCCATAGGGATTTGTAAACTAATCCCAAATTGTTAAGAGAATTGTCTTCTCCTTGGCGATATCCAATTTCCCGTGAAATCTCTAAAGACTGTTGGTAAAATTCGATCGCCCTGTCGAATTGTCCTAGGGATTTGTAAGCTATGCCCAAATTGTTAAGAGAATTGGCTTCTCCTTGGCGATATTCTATTTTCCGTGAAATTTCTAAAGACTGTTGGTGAAATTCGATCGCCCTGTGGAATTGCCCTAGGGATTTGTAAGCTAATCCCAAAATGTTAAGACAATAGGCTTCTCCTTGACGATCTCGAATTTCTCGATAGATAATTAATGCTTGTTCTCCCGACTGCAAAGCTTCTCTAAATTGACTAATGTCATACTGCATATCGCATTGTTCTAACAGTCTATCTGCTTCTGCTTTTTGTGCAATTCCCGCTAGGAAATCGCCATCCATCTTACCCAGCAGCTCTGCAAAATTTTTCAACCAATTAGCATTATTTAATTCACCTTGTTCTCTAAGATTATCCGCCTCTTCTAGCATTGCCGCCACCAAGCCATCATCCAGCAATTCCGGGTGAGTTTTCAATATCTGGGCTTCTTCGCCGCTGGGACTATTTAGCAGTTGATTTATCAGGTTGAGATAGGCTTGTTGGCGTTCAGAGTTCATGGCGATTTGGGATTTGGGATAGTTCGCTCTATTAATTTATTATCGCTGAAACTCATCTGTTTGGGGCGGGGGATGCCAAGTTTTTTGTAGGCGTGGCCAGAAACCGGGCTTTTTCCGAGGATATCGATACACCGCCTAAAGACTGCGAAAAACCCGGTTTCTTTGGTTTATGTCGTAGTCTTGGATGCGCGGGGTGCCGAGAAACCGGGTTTTTTCGAGAATCCTTGGTTACAGTCGATTATTTGGCTAAAAACCCGGTTTCTGAGATTTTGGGTTTTGGGCGCCCTTAAATTTGATAAAATTAGATATCTGCAAAACATCTGATCGATCGCTAAATGCACATTATCAGTCGTAAAAAATTAAGAGACGACTGCCAAAATCATGCTGATTCCTGCGAAGCCCTCGATGATTGGTACAAGATTGCTAGTCAAGCCAACTGGACTAAGCTTATTGAAGTTCAAACTATTTATCCTCAAGCTGAAGCAGTTGGAAATTTTACAATTTTTAATATCAAAGGAAATAAGTATCGCTTAATCGTAAGTCTTAACTATCAAAAGCAGATTGTTTATATCAAATACATTTTGACTCATGCAGAATATGACAAAGACAACTGGAAAAATGACCCTTACTTTTGACTCCGACAGGTACAGCAGCTTGCTATCTCAATATCAACCGCGCATCATCAAAAATGAAGATGAAAACGAGATATTTTTAGAAATCGTTGAAAGCTTGCTGTCTCGGAATAATCTAACTCCCGAAGAAGATACTCTACTAGAACTCTTAGTCAAACTAATTGAGGATTTTGAAGAAACTCACTATCAACTGAATGCTTCAACTCCCCACTCAAGACTTCTGCATTTGATTGATGCTAGGAGTTTAGAACCAACAGATTTAGTAGACATTATTGGCACAATTGAGATGGTAACTGAACTCATTAACGGCCAGCTAGAAATCACTAAAAAACAAGCCGAGGCTTTGGGAAAGTTTTTTCATGTAAATCCGGGTTTGTTTCTGTTTGATTAATCGCAATCTCTTATTCCTAACCCCCATTTTCTAATATGGAATCCAATCTAACTTATCGATCCATTCTTCAGCTTCCGTAGTTTCCCAAATAAAATTAATTGTTTCTGCCCATCTGCCAATACTTCCACTTGGACGCACCCAAACTAATCCCCAACTTTGTCCCCCTGCGGCCCAATGTTCTGTCAAATGTCCGGGAATACTTTTGCGGTTATCCGTCACCAATAGTCGTTTCGATGATTCCAAATAAATGAGAATCTCTGGATCTAATGTTCCTAATGTTGGTGCATTTGAATCACCCACCCGCAAAATATCTATCTCCGGCTGGAGGTTTAAAACAGCGCTTTTGAGCTTGGGTGGCAAATTTTCATCCAATAAAAAACGGATTTTCACTTAAGGTTAAGTAACTCCTGTTCTCGTTGTGCTTTAATTGCTCTCAGGCGTAATGCTAGAGGAGATAGATTAGCCAACCATTCCTGATAGCGTTCTTCCCGCCACTTCGCCAGCCGCAACATATAAGCATCCATCTGTCTGCGATTTTGCAGATAATAGGTTAGCGTCGCGTAAATTTTCTCTAAATTCAGAGTGGGTAATTCCTCCAGAATTTGGTCTGGCGAATATCCATCCAAGTAATACTTAATCACGTCGTCTATGCCAATCCGATGTCCTTTGATGCGGATGTCATCGGGGTCGAGAAATTCAAAATAATCTTCTAGTTGCATCGGTTTATCTCCGAATACTTAGTCGATCGCATTTTATCATAAATTGGGATGTGTGGAGTGGCGAGAAACCGGGTTTTTTCCAGAATATTTGATTACAGTCGGTGATTTGGGCAAAAACCCGGTTTCTGAGATTTTAGTTGAATCCTATTCCAGCCCCTGCAAAACCTCTGTCAAAATCTCCACAATGCGATCGATATGTTCCTTCTCAATAATCAACGGCGGCGACAAAGCAATTATATCCCCAGTAGTGCGAATCAACAGCCCTTTTTGATAGCACTTTACAAAACAATCAAAAGCTCGTTTCCCCGGCTTCCCAGCAATAGATTCCAACTCGATCCCAGCCACAAGTCCCAAATTGCGGACATCAATCACGTGCCGCACACCTTTGAAAGAATGTACCGCATCTTCCCAGTAACCAGCCATCTTATCAGCCCGTTCAAATAACCGTTCTTCCTCATAAATATTCAGCGTGGCCAAAGCAGCCGCACAAGCCACCGGATGCCCAGAATAAGTATAACCGTGAAAAAGCTCGATCGCATTTTCGGGAGCATTCATGAAAGCATCATAAATCCCTTCCTTCACAAACACCGCCCCCATCGGCACAGTACCGTTAGTTATCCCTTTCGCCGCCGTCACAATATCGGGAACCACCCCAAAATATTCAGTCGCGAAACTCGCACCCAAACGCCCGAATCCGGTAATTACCTCATCAAAAATTAGCAGAATTCCATACTTGTCACAAATCGCCCGCAGCCTTTCCAAATAACCTTTTGGCGGAATCAAAACCCCCGTCGAACCAGCCACCGGTTCCACAATTACCGCCGCAATATTCGACGCATCATGCAAAGCCACAATTCCTTCCAATTCATCCGCCAAATGTGCTCCCCATTCTGGTTGTTTGCGGCTGAAAGCATTGTGTTCTAAACTGTGAGTATGAGGTAAATGATCGACTCCCGTTAGTAAACTGCCGAAAAACTTGCGATTTGGGCCAATACCGCCGACCGAAATTCCCCCAAAACCAACACCGTGATAACCGCGTACCCTACCAATCAATCTTTGGCGAGTTCCTTCACCTCTAACTCGATGATAGGCGATCGCAATTTTTAACGCAGTCTCCACCGATTCCGAACCAGAATTAGTAAAAAAAACGCGATCGAAATTGCCAGGAATCAGCTTTACCAAACGTTCCGCCAATTCAAAAGCAGCCGGATGTCCCATTTGAAAAGCTGGCGCGTAATCTAAATTCAAAACCTGCTGTTTAACTGCTTCAGCAATTGTCTCGCGGGCGTGCCCCGCATTCACGCACCAAAGCCCCGCAGTACCATCGAGAATTGAGCGATTATCATCGCTGGTAAAGTGCATATCTTTTGCAGATACTAACATTCGCGGATTCGCTTTAAACTGTCGATTGGCGGTGAAGGGCATCCAATAAGCGTCGAGATTTGTCATGTTTTTTTATCCTTTTATATTGATGTTTCTATTTCCCAAATATAACTCAACAAGGTTCTGATCGGACGGCGGTTGAAACCGCATCTATACAAACAAAACCCGCCTCCGCGGGTTAAAGATGGAACGGCGCTTGAAATTACCTTATTTTCTTTAGTCCGCGGAGGCGGACTTCCTTTGTGTAGACGCGGTTTCAACCGCCGTCTCATCTTAATTAACGATCGCACCAATCGACTCATGCTGCAACAAACCCGTCAGCATTTGCGCGGGTTGTTCGCCGTAGGGCCACGCGAAAGCATGGCGGAAAGCGGCATTTTGACAGGCTTGCAACTGCCGAAAATCAATGATATCCAGAGTCAGCAAATTCTCGTATTCAAAAGGCAGCCGCACGTTGTGCAATCCCGCGTTGTCAGTACAAATGGCAATATCGACACCAGCTTCAAAACATCGATCGAACACCACCTTCAATTCCCGCATATCCTGCAAGGTTCCCGTTTTGAGATAGGTAGTCGGGCAAACCTCCAAGCATTGACCTCTACGCGCGATTTCTGGCAACAGTTCGGGATATTTTAACGGAATTTGAATCCCGTGACCAATTCGCATCAGATAGGGCAGAAGTTCGGGATAACAACCAGATGTTGTTTCGTAGAGGTGTCCGGTAGTTTTAATCCCGATCGACCTTGCGTACTGATACAATCCCACAAATTCGTCCAGGCGATCGCCAATAGCAGCATCACCGCCAGCCAGATCGATCGCACAAACATATTCTCCCATTTGTGCAGCCAAATCCACGATCGCCCGATTCACTTCATAGGGCAAGCGCGAGTGCATACACAAAATTTGACTCGTGACAATCGGACAATCACTAATTTGACTTGCCTTACCCACAACTTGGATAATTTCTGCCATCAAATCAATGCGTTTTGACTGCGATAAATTTTCTGGAGTTCGCAAATAAGGTGTGTATCGCAACTCTAAATAAGCTAGGTTTTCAAACACGTAAGCGCCCCGCATCAATCGATAGATAAAATAAGGCAAAGTTTCAACAGTTTGAACGTTCTCTACCAGCGTGTGCAGTTCTAAATACTCATCCAGAGTATTGCGCGGACGAGTGTAAAACTCCTCAAAAGCCGAGTATTCTTGAAAGCGATCGACCATTTCAGCATTGTGGCGATCGAAATATCGCCACAGCACCCTAGGAACGACAGAACCACCCAGATGGCGGTGCAACTCAGCGTGTAAAGTCATCGCAACACAACCTCAATTTTTTCAATATTAACAAAAATTAATTAGTCATTAGTCATTGGTCATTAGTCATTGGTCAGTAGTCAGTAGTGAGTTCCCATACCCCATGCCCCATGCCCCATGCCCCATGCCCACAAATATAAAATTTAAAATCTATTGACATTTGGAACAGCTTCATACATAATTTAAGATTGTGTCAACTAGAACGGAACGCGAAAACCCTTGGCTAACGTAGTTGTAATCGGCGCCCAGTGGGGCGATGAAGGAAAAGGCAAAATTACCGATTTGCTCAGCAAATCCGCAGATATCGTTGTCCGCTACCAAGGGGGCGTCAACGCCGGTCATACCGTGGTAGTCAACGGTCAAACTTTCAAGCTGCATCTGATTCCATCTGGAATTCTGTACCCTGAGACGGAATGTATCATCGGCTGCGGTACTGTCATTGACCCTAAAGTTTTAATTCAAGAGTTGGATCAGTTAGAACAACTGAACGTTTCTACTGCCAAGTTGATGATTTCCCAGACTGCTCACGTCACTATGCCCTACCACAGGTTAATTGATGTGGCATCGGAAGAACAGCGCGGAAATTATAAAATTGGGACAACGGGACGCGGCATCGGCCCTACCTACGCGGATAAATCCGAACGTACTGGGATTCGGATGCTCGATTTAATGGACTTGGAAGGCTTCCAAGAACAACTGGAATGGACAATTAATTACAAAAATGTCATTCTGGAAAAACTCTACAATTTGCCTGCTCTGAATCCGCAAGATGTAATTGATGAATATCGAGTCTATGCGGAACGTTTGCGCCCCCACGTAGTAGACAGTTCGTTGAAGATTTATGAGGGACTTCACACGCGGAAAAATATTCTGTTTGAAGGCGCGCAAGGCACTTTATTAGACTTAGATCACGGCACTTATCCTTACGTTACTTCCAGCAGTCCGATCGCAGGTGGTGCTTGTGTCGGAACTGGAGTTGGACCAACTGCGATCGATCGCGTTATCGGAGTCGCCAAAGCCTACACAACCCGCGTCGGAGAAGGCCCCTTCCCTACCGAAATGATAGATGGAGTTGGCGCAATTTTGGGCGAAAGAGGTGCAGAATTCGGCACGACAACCGGTCGGAAACGCCGCTGCGGTTGGTTTGATGCGGTAATTGGCCGCTACGCCGTTCGCATCAACGGACTTGACTGTCTGGCAATTACCAAACTAGATGTTTTGGATGAATTAGAAGAAATCAAAGTCTGCGTTGCTTACGAAATTGATGGCGAACGTTGTATCGATTTTCCCAAAAATTCCCGCATATTTGCTCGTTGTAAACCGATTTATGAAACCCTTCCCGGTTGGAAACAATCAACCGAAGAGTGCCGTAATTTGGAAGATTTGCCACAGCAAGCATTGGATTATCTCAAGTTTTTGGCAGATTTGATGGAAGTGCCGATCGCGATCGTATCTCTCGGTGCCGGCCGCGACCAGACTATCATTGTCGAAGACCCAATTCATGGCCCGAAACGCGGATTATTGTCGGTTGACGGTACGGCTGTAGCTCCTCTATCCTAAGATTTTGAGTCATAAAACGTCAGACGGCTAGAAAAATCCTAGCCGAACTGATGGATTGCCAGCACTTAGTTTAAGGAGCTATAATTAAGAGTTTTAACTACAAAGAAAATCTCTGAACCAGCTAAAAAATTACTTAACAATGCGGATATAGCGTGGGCTGAAAATATTCCAGAGAGTGCATTCATGAAGTCTGAAATCGTCTGAGAAAAATGCTGGAATTGCTGAAGTGTGTAGAAAACGAAAACTATCAATACCTTCAGCGAATTTAATTAAGTGCGATCGTACTAGCACAAATTTGATAAAATGTGAAAACAATAAGCCAAAAGTCAGAAAATGCAAATCGCAGTTGAATGTCAAAAGCGGGCTGAAGGCAGCAAGCCCAATGCCCTCCGTCGGTCAGGATTGATTCCCGCCGTACTTTACGGCCACAAAGGTTCTGAATCCATTTCACTCACCATCCCAGCCAAAGCAGTTGAAACTCTCCTCAAACAGCGCGTTGTTAACAACGTCTTAATTGACCTGGATATTCCAGAGATGTCTTGGAAAGGCAAAACTTTGCTACGGGAAGTGCAACGTCATCCTTGGAAAGGTTTTCCCTATCACCTCAGTTTCTTTGCTGTAGGAAGTCAAGACAGCCTCGAAGTTGAATTGTCCCTACGTTTTATTGGCGAAGCTGTCGGTGTCAAGATGGGCGGTGGCCTCTTGGATACCGTGATGATGCAGCTAGCAGTTAAGTGCAAACCTGACAGCATTCCTGATGCCATTGAAATAGATATTTCTAATCTAAATGTAGGGGATGCGTTGCACATTCATGAACTGGTTTTGCCCCCTGGAGTGGTAGCTGTTGGCGAACCAAATCAGGTAGTTGTCAGCATACTGGCAGGTAAAGGAAGTTCTGAAGAAGATTCAGAAACACCAGCAGCTTAATTGGTAATTAGTAATAGTTGCTAACTAATTATTCACGAAATTGCGATCGCTTTTTACTGAAATTGCGATCGCATTTTAGTTTCCAAAATCATTAAGAGGACACGGCAGTGCCGTGTCCCTACCGTAATTAATTGTAGGGACACGGCACTGCCATGTCCTCATTTCTGGTAATATTTTACCGGCTAGCCAATTCTGGGCAATAGTGATTTGAAGCAAGAGTCAAAGTAATATCAGCATCAGCCAGAAAGCTTTCTTTAGCAATTGGATTGTCCATATTTGCCGCTAGCCCGATCGCTCTTAATTTAAATTCCGACAGAGAAAGTCCCGATTTTGCCTCCGCACACATTCTTTTAGCTGCGGCTATTTTTTGACCAGGGCTGCTTTGAATTCCTTGCAATAAACTATCCGTTGTCGCTGTCGAATAGCTTTTGGCTAAACGTTTGTAGTCTTCAACAAATTTACCATCATTGCCAGTAATTTTAACCATAGGTTCCTGAGTAGGACACAACTGGTTTAAGTTAATCACTTCTCCGGCTGAGTTGACAATAAAACATCCTTCGCGTTCTTGGGCGATCGCACTTTTCGTATTAGTAGCTATGAGTTGAACAAACATAGCAGCTATAATAGCAGTTAAATGACAGCGATTTAGCATGATACTGAACTCCTTTGTTAGTTGTTAGTTATTAGTTGCCGTACCCTGAGCGAAGTCGAAGGGTTAGTTATCGTACCCTGAGCGAAGTCGAAGGGTTAGTTATTAGTTATTAGTTGCGGTACCCTGCCCTTCGACTCCGCTCAGGGTACGCGAGTCAACAGTCAACAGTCAACAGTTAACAGTTAACTAACAACTAACATTTCATTATCAAGGGATGATTTGACTAACAATAAACATCCGTTGTGGGAGACAGGCCCATGAATAGAATCGGGAAATGAGCGAATATAATCACCTGGATAACAAACTTCTCCTTCGACTTCTAAATCTCCTTCTAACATAAACACTTCTTCAATTCCTCCATGTCGATGTAGGGGAAATTGAACTCCCGCTTCTAACCGCATTAAACAGGTAACTTCACGCCTTTCTCGATCGACATAAAGGTTAGCAAACGAAATACCCGAAACTAGATATTTTCTCCATTTCACATTCTGCGATCGCACAATTACAGAAGGAGTATTCTTCTCAACATCAGCAGCAGAAATAATTGGCTTTGAATTAACTTCCTCCGTGGGAGTTGGGGAAGCTTCGGAAAGTTCCACTATACGCTGCAACAAACGGTGTTTAAGGTCGGGGGCGACAGGTACGGGAGGGGCCGTATAGGCGATCGCACCAACAGCAGCCTCAAAAGCATCTAATTCACTTTGAAGTTCTGGAGACTCTTGCAATTTCTCTTCAAGGGCGCGACTTTCTGACTCGTCAATCGTATCGAGAGTTTGAAGGGCTGCAAGGATATTAAATTCCTCATCTGGCATTATTTCCATAATCTAAACTATTTCGCTCAAAGCTTGACGCAACTTAGAAATACCTAACCTAATTCTGGTTTTGATAGTGCCCATAGGAATACCTGTCTTAGTGGCAATCGCAGCGCAAGTCAATCCTTGATAATAGGCTAATTCAATCGCCTGTCGCTGTTCTGCGGGCAATTTTTCCAGCGCTGCTTTGACTTGTGTACTCCGTTCTTCTAGTATGGCATCTTCCATCGGTTCTGCAATACGAGAAGTAGGAACTTTTGCATCTTCCAGGGAAGCAACAACCGCCCGAAAACTGCGCTGCAAAACTCGAAGTCGATCGAGAGAACGACTGCGCGTTAGCATAAACAACCAAGTGTCTACTCGACTGCGGGAAACATCATAACTTGCTGCTTTTTGCCAGATTTGAGAAAAAACATCAAGTACGACTTCTTCAGCTTCTTCTACCGAACCCAGAATTTTATAAGCGAGAGCATGACTAGCGCGCCCATATCGATCGTACAGTTTAGCTAATGCTGTTTGGTCTTTTTGGGCAATTTGTACTAATAGTAGCGACTCATCCCCTGACTTTTGAGCTGTCATTTCAGTGTACCCGAAAAAATGTGTTTTGACTGCACAGATCCAAAATAAAATATTCAGCGTATATAACTACAGAACCCGAATATAAGTATAAGTTTGAAATTGGGGGATACAACCTAGAGAATGCCTTTTCGGGCTAACTTTGCTGTACCTTAAATTGTGCAAATTCCAGATTGTCTTGTAGTTTATCACCTAAGTCGATGGATTTTACACAACTTAATGTTTTGGCAGAGATCCAAAATTGCAAAACCTTCGTATACCAATCAGAGAAAGTTCAATCATCCCAAAAATAATCATTGTAATAGAGGTGTTAACTGTGAAAATAACCAAAAAAGTTCGGCGAACAATACTAGCGATAGAATTAGCCCTAATTGCCCTATTAACCCCAGGAATGATTGCAGCTTCCGACCACGATGACGGCGAAGTAGACATCAAAGGTCGTACTGTCAATTTAACTGATCTCTACGTGTTTCGTGAAAAAGATCAGAATTCTGGTGCTGCTGACGGAGATTTAGTAATGATCATGAATTCCAATCCCCGTTCTGTAGCTCGCTATCAATATTATTTCAGCACTACTGCTCTTTACCAATTTCACATTACGCAAGTGGGTGATGTGAATTCTACTCCCACGGGACGAGCAGATATAATTGTGCGATTGGCATTTAGTCCGCCCAACAATAGAGGTATGCAAGCTGTTTCCATAACTACTATTCGTGGTGGTTCATCGACAACTACTAACTCTACAGTTAATAACAACTTAATTGCCACGACTCCACTGAATTCTAATGCTGTTTTGAATACAGTACCTGCGGGCGGTTCTAACTTAACTGTATTTGCAGGTTTGCGCGAAGATCCCTTTTTCTTCGATGTCGAACAATTTTTCCGAGTGCGCGCTGGAGCTTTTGGAACAGGGTCGAAAGTAGGTTTTAAGGAACCAAATCAAGCGATTGACTTTGCTAAAGGTTACAACGTGAATACCATTGCGGTGCGGGTTCCGAAAGCATTTTTGCAAGCAGGAACTCAGGCGAATACTTTTGATGTGTGGTCAACTATTTCTGTCAGAGATGGTGCTGGTGGCTTCAAACAGTTTGAGCGTTTAGCTAGACCTGCAATTAATGAAGGTTTGATAATTACTCCTGGGTTTATGGAGGCATTTAATAATATTCCTCCCAGATTAGATTTGAGTCCTGCTGCGGCTCCGGTGCGGCAGGAAGCTGTTGCAACTCTGAATGCTGTGGATCTTTTGGATGGTCAGGATAACGTCGATCCAAATGCGATCGCAGGAGCTTTCTTGCCAGATGTGATGCGGATTGATACGACTAAACAAAGCGGTTATGGTAGTGCGACAAATTCTCAAGGAAGTTTGATTGGAGGGCGGATGTTGCTGGATGATGTTGTTGATATCACTCTGGGTGCTTTGGTAGGTTCTCCGGTTAGTGATAACGTTTCTTATAATGGAACTCCGGGAAATCCGGCTCAAGGACATAAGCCGTTACAACCGAGTTTTCCTTATTTGGCTTTGCCGAATTAGTTATTAGTCATTAGTCATTAGTCATTAGTCATTAGTCATTGGTCATTAGTCATTTGCCGTACCCTGAGCGTAGTCGAAGGGCTATTGATTATTGGTTATTGGCTAATGATGGGAAATTATTTTTTTGAACTCAGATGCACACAGATTTATGAAAACAAAAATAGGACACGGAATTAAACCGGATGTTTTTTGGTTGTGGCTGCTGATAGCGGTTCCGGTGGTTGGTATTTTTGCGATCAATTTGCCACCTAATTTACGTGTGATTGCAGATAAATTTTCCGAGAAAAGTCCGGCAAATCTTGATGCTAATTATCGATATCATTTTTCGGATGTTTTGAGAAACAATCCGAATCAGAAAGATGCTATTCAGCAAGAAATTGCTTTTTATCAGCAGCGGTTAAGTGTTGATTCAAAAAGTGGTTTGAACCGGGCTGCATTGGCTGGGGTTTACTTAAAAATGGGTCGCGCTACTGGGGAGGGTGGTTGGTTTTTGTTAGCAGAACAAGCTGCTCAAAGATCGATCGCAGATTTACCTTTTAACAACAATGGTGCGCTGTTAGTTTTAGCTCGAATTGCTGAGGCTAGACACGACTTTGTGACTGCTTTACGCTTGGCTAAACAAGTCGGTTTTGACAATGAAGATGCGATCGCACTTACAGTCACATCTCACTTAGCAATGGGAAAAGTCACTGAGGCGAACGCAGCAGCAGAAGCCTTAGTTAATCGGCTTCCCAGCTTGGGTTCCCTGAGTTTGAGGGCTTTGGCGAGGGAGTCTCAGGGACGAGATGCGGAGGTTTTGCAGGATTACAAACAAGCTTTGGCGCTGGAGGAACCGGGCGAGGTGGCGAGTTCGGCGCGGACTCGATCGCTCTTAGGTCGATTTTACGCCCGTCGTGGGCAGTTTGTGCAAGCGAAAGCGCTATTTCTGGAAACTTTGCGGTTGCTACCTCGATACCCGCTAGCGTTGATTTATATGGCGGATTTGGAAGTGAGATCTGGCAATTATCGAGAGGCGGAAAGTTATTACAGTCAGGTTTCTGCCTATGCTGGAGGGGCTGCGACGGTGTACGATCGCATTGTCGATCGCGGTATGGCGAAAGTTAAACAGTTACAAGGAGATGCGATCGCATCCAGAAAACTCCTCGACAAAGCAGAGGCTGGACTACGACAGGAACAGGTTTCGGGAGTTAGTGGGTTCGGACACCGCCGGGATTTGGCGAGTTTGCTGCTAGAAAAAGGTCGATCGCAGGATGTCGCCGAAGCATTAGCTTTAATGCAGCAGGAAGTGAAAATTCGCCGGGATGCTGCGACGCTGGATACCTTAGCCTGGGCGCTTTCCAGTGCTGGCGAGTGGCAAAAGGCTGATGATGTGATGGCCGAAATAGTGCGATCGGGCGTTCGAGATGCGGGTATATTCGATCGGGCTGGTGCGATCGCGCTTAAGTTAGGCAAAAACTCTCAATCTCGTGCTTATTTCCAAACAGCCAAGGAAATCGATCCTAGTCTAAAAAGGCGATCGAATCAAACATTAGGAAATCATGAATTTCAAGATTAGTAGGGGCGGGTTTTACCAACAATAATTGACTAAAAACAAACAATCTCATAAACCCGCCCCCACCACAATAAAACTTTTGAAAAGAAGGTATTTATGCAAAACAAATCAAAGCGATTACTAAAACTATTCCTCCTATTTTTCGTAACACTTTCATTATTACTCACAACCTCAATCAATCCAGTTTACTCACACTGGGCAGATTTATCCGTAGCAGAAATAGTAGTCAACGATTCCCAAACCGAAATAACCTTAACTTTCCCCACCGGCCTAACAAAATTTGCAGACGACAATCAAGACAGTCAACTACAACCCATCGAAGTTCGCAACCATCAAGCACAACTAGAAAAGTTTTTCAGTCAAAATATCACCATCAAAAATAGTAATGGAATTCTCGGAAGTCTAGCAGTCAAATCCCTAGAAATAGCAGCAACAACAGCCGCCTTAATTCAGCAGCCAAATACCCATAGCACTTTATTATTAGACTATACCTGGCCCGCCGCCCCTCAAATACCCAAGCCTAATTTACCTACTTCTAACTTAAACTCAAACAGCAAGTTGTGGATTAATTATCATCTATTCGTCCCAGGAATCACCACAGCTAGCTGTCAAGCAACAATTATCCAAGCAGGCGCGATTAAGAGCTTTGTATTTACACCACAAAATCGGGAATTCTTATTATCACAAAATGAATCAATCTGGGATGCCAGTTGGAGTTTGCTATTAGCATTAGCAGGAGCATTTGCTTGGGGAGCCATCCATGCAATGTCCCCTGGACACGGAAAAACCATTGTTGGTGCTTATTTGGTAGGTGCGCGGGCTACTCCCCTACACGCTGTGTTTTTAGCCGCAACAACTACGATTACTCACACGGCTGGTGTGTTTGCTGTTGGTGGAATTACTCTATTTGCGTCGCATTTAATTGACCCAGAAAAACTTAATCCTTGGTTGAATTTAATCTCTGGTTTTTTGGTAGCTCTAATTGGTTGTAAGCTACTCATGGAAAGAACAAAAAATAGTTTCGCAGTCAAGAATTCAGTCATTAAATATTTCAAGACTAGAATATTTAATCCAAATTGGAGTTTCAGGAATCAAGTCCTCAATACAAACTATGAAGAACCAGTTAATCTATTAAACCGGGGAACTTGGGAAAGAGAGTTTAAGCCTGTCAAACCACAGATATCTGAGCATTATCACCATCACGGAGATGGCCGCATTCACTCACATTTGCCACCAGGCTCTGACGGTAGTCCCGTTACTTGGAAAAGCTTATTAGCATTGGGGATTTCTGGCGGCTTATTGCCTTGTCCTTCGGCATTGGTGATGCTTTTGAGTGCGTCAGCTTTGGGCAGTGTCGGTTTGGGGATGACGCTGGTGGTAGCTTTTAGTTTGGGGTTGGCTGTGGTGTTGACTGCGATCGGATTAATCTTGGTTTATGCGAAAGGGAAGTTTGATAAATTGCCAAAACAAATGGTGGTAGTGCAGTTTTTGCCGGGGATTAGTGCGATGTTGGTAATGTTATTGGGGTTAGGAATTACGGGACAGGCCATGTTGCAGATATTGAGTATGAATTAATTATTTTAGCAGTTAATATAGAGGACACGGCAGTGCCGTGTCCCTACCGAAAATAATATTGTAGGGACACGGCAATGCCGTGTCCTAATTTTGGCTTATCAGCCCGCACTATTATATTTATCAATGATTTTGGCTAAATCTGGTATTCCGTTTTCCACGTAATTCTTCGCTGATGGGCGGAGTTTGCCATAGGCTCCTTTCACCATCGCTCTTGTGCTGTTTTCGACTTTTTTGTCGCTAATTTGGAGCAATTCGTCTGCTACTTGAGCTTTTTTTTCGATCAGATATTCGATCGGGTTGCCATTGTTTATTGCTTCAGTCCACATCGGATCAAGTGCGATCGCAATTTCTGGCAAAAGTTGATCTACGACTTGGGCACAATAGTCAGCTCGTATCCCCTTGACAGTAGAGTAAGCAGCTTTCAGAACCATACCACCGAATCCTGACGCGGCACTAGCCTGTTCGTCTATCAATTTTACACAATCATCAACAAAACTGTCTCTATTCTTTTCATCCAATAGAATATCGGTAAGTGCCATTTTAATTCTCCCTAGTTTAATCGTGACTATACTCTACATTGGAAAGACAACCAATCCAAGAAAATATCAGCCAGATACTCTAGCTCAGCCCGATCGCACTTGCACGTAAAATTAGGATTAGATTGCGATATGAGCTAGCGTTGGTACTGCAACGAGGGGAAGTTTTAGGAGTTTACTCAAAGTTTCGTTCGATCGCATTACATGATTTTTAGGTAATTTTGGGGACGTACTTACTCCAGCAAATACTTGCAGTGACAAGGTTAAGCCCACGGCTAACAACAGTTTTTCCAGCATGACACTGCCTCCAATATTTAAGATGCACTTTTGACACCATTTCTCTTCCATCTACCAAGATACAAACATTTTTCAGTGTTCAGTGCGATCGTGCAGCCTCATGTAAGTGATATCTATCACAAGTTACACTTATGGCATAAGTCCAAGGGAAAATTCCCCTCTTCCCCTCTCCCCCTCTCCCAATGCCCAAAATAATCAACAGAAAAAGCAGCCATCTGGCCCCCCTCAAAGGTAGAATTAGCCCGTAGAGGTTATTTGACACAGCGGAGGTACCGACAATATGCTTGCATACTTTCTAGCGTTGGCGGTCGGTTTGGGCAGTTTCAGTATTTATATCGCTGCCTTCTTTTTTCCAGAAGTTCACCGCAAAAAAGATTTTGCTTGGAGCGGGGTGGGACTTTTCTATGCGTTAATTTTATGGGCTTGTGCGGGGCGAATTACCGGTGCTCTTCTGCTGGGTCAAATGGCGGCAGTGGCTCTGTTGGGCTGGTTTGCTTGGGAAACTTTGAGTTTACGCAGGCAAGTCACGCCAATTGCTCAGCAAACGCCGATTCCTCAGTCTGTGAATTTGCCGGGGGCTGTGGCCAACCCGTTGGCGGGGTTCTTTGCCAAGAAACCAGAACCCGCATCGAAAAAACCGAAATTTGTTCGATCGCCCAAACCGAAATCTGATACTGTTCCAGCACCTGTTGTCGATCGCAACCAGGTAGAAGCAGAGATTTCGCCAGTAGCAGAAATCGTGGACAAAAGTGCGATCGCCCCTGAGTTGCCAATTCCCGACTCAATCACACCCACAACTGAGCCAATAGCCGTATGGTCGATCGCCAATCCAGTTGCTGAAACCACAGTAGAATCAGCAGCAATCAACGAAAGTGCGATCGAGCCAAAACTTGCAGAAATTGCCACCGCACCAACTGTGGAGGCAACAGAGACTCAGCCAGAGCTCAAACAAGAGCTAGATGATGATGACTTCGACCAAATGTGGAGGTCTGCGGCTAAACAGTCTCAGTCTGTGGCCCCAACGGCGGCCCCAACCGCTGTCCCAACTACTGCCAAAGTCTCCAAAAAAACCGCAGGTTTCGGAAGTCTATTCGGCAATATAAAAAATAGTCTCGGCGGTTTGTTAGGAAGGGGTTCAGACAAAAGCAAATCCCCCGCAAATACTCCTGCAAATACTGAGGTGACAACAGCGAAAGAAGCTTCAGAACTGCCTTCAGAGTCGATCGCACCTACATCTGAAATATCTACAATTCCCACACCAGATATTGAGCAAATTCTCCAGTCAGAATTAGCCGAAGCCGCCCTAGAAGTGGCGACAGAAACTAGCAACACTGCTGTTGAAGAAAATCTAGGAGTGCCATTTCCTCTCGATGTCGAAGCAATGGCAGAATTGATTGGGGCAGAAACTGCGATTTCTCCGACTCAACTTTCAGAAATCACTGTGGTGGAAATGGTTGAACCAACGCCTGTAGAAGTGGAAATGTCATCCGACGCGATCGATAGTGACACAAAACAGGAAGTAGAATTGATAGTAGTAGAGATTGGGGCGATCGCATCCACAGAAAAACCAGAATTAATTCCTCCCAATCCGCCAACTCCCAATCTTGCGGAAACTGACAAACCAGCCGATGAATCCAAGTCTGAAAATGTTTCCGGCGAAGAACCGACGACTCCCTAAAACACAAAGCAAAAGGTAGAAACTAGATTTTTTGTGGTTCAGTTTTTTACCTTTTGCCTTCCGCATCCAACCTTCATAAAATAGTCAAAAATTAGTGCATCATATCGTTTCCGGTTGCATCGGTATTGTTCAAACAGTTAACCGTTAACAGTCAACAGTCAACAATCATTTCGATGCAACCGGAATTGATATCAAACCTAGCTTAAATAAATATTATGAAAGCAATTATGGTTGTGGGAACAACATCTCACGCAGGAAAATCTCTACTCGTTGCAGCATTATGTCGCATCTTTTCTCGGCAAGGCTGGCGAGTTGCCCCTTTTAAAGGGCAGAATATGGCACTGAATTCCTATGTCACTGCTGCGGGCGGAGAAATTGGTTATGCTCAAGCAGTTCAAGCTTGGGCTGCGGGCGTAGCACCTTGGGTAGAAATGAATCCCATTTTGCTCAAACCCCAAGGAGACATGACTTCTCAATTAATTATCAAAGGCAAAGCCGTAGGAAATGTGCGAGCGGCTCAATATTACGAGCAGTATTTTGATATCGGCTGGCAAGCTATCAAGGAATCTTTAGAATTTCTACGGCAAGAATTTGACATGGTTGTGTGCGAAGGAGCCGGCAGCCCTGCGGAGATTAATCTCAAACACCGCGATTTAACAAATATGCGAGTAGCCAAACATTTAAATGCTCGGACTGTGCTAGTAGTTGATATCGATCGCGGCGGAGCTTTTGCTCACATTATTGGTACTTTGGAGTTGCTAGATCCAGACGAACGAGCTTTAATTAAAGGGTTCATTATTAATAAGTTCCGAGGTCAAAAATCCATCTTAGATCCAGGACTGACTTGGCTAGAAGAGCGGACGGGAATTCCGGTAGTTGGGGTGATTCCTTGGATAGATGAAGTGTTTCCCGCCGAAGATTCTCTCGATTTGCTCGATCGGCGTTCTCCACATTCTCACACAGACCTGAATATTTCCGTCATCCGCTTGCCCCGAATTTCTAACTTTACCGACTTTGACCCCCTGGAGTCCGAAACCACCGTCACCGTAAAATATATAGGCCCCAAAGACCATTTAGGGCATCCAGATGCCGTAATTTTACCAGGCTCTAAAACGACAATTTCTGATTTGCAGGTACTCCGACAAACGGGTATGGCAGACGCAATTAAAAAATATTTAGTGTCTGGCGGTACTGTGATGGGAGTCTGTGGCGGGTTTCAGATGTTGGGAGAAAGTATAATCGATCGAGATGGTCTTGAGGGAGAACAGGGAGAATTCCAAGGATTGGGAATATTGCCTTTAAAAACTGCGATCGCACCTAATAAAATTGCCCGCCAACGTATCGTAACTTCCAACTATCCTCAACCGGGTTTACCAGTTTCAGGTTACGAAATTCACCAAGGAAGAACACAAATGTTGGAGTCAGATTTGACTAAACCACTATTTGACGATGCTACTTTAGGAATAGTCAATAATTCTCAATCAGTTTGGGGTACTTATCTGCACGGTATCTTTGATAACGGGGCTTGGCGGCGCGCTTGGTTAAATCACTTGCGCCAGCAGCGAGGATTGCACGCTCTACCGACAGGAATCCCTAATTACCGGGAACACCGAGAAGCTCTTTTAGAAACTCTCGCAGATACGGTTGAAAAGCATTTAGATATCAAACAGATTTTGGGATAGTTAGTTAGTTGTTGACGGTTGACTGTTAACTGTTAACAGTTTTTAATTAGAGTGTAGGTGAAATTTGAATGACAAAAATTTGTTTTTTACCAGAAAATGTAATAGTTGAAGCTGAAGCGGGAGAGCTTTTGTTGGATGTAGCAAAACGTGCAGGGATTTCTATTCCTACTGGCTGTCTGATGGGTTCTTGTCACGCTTGCGAAGTCGAACTTGAAGACGGAGAAGTAATTTGTGCTTGCATTTCCGGCGTACCTTCAGGAAAAGAGCAAGTGATAATTAATCTTTATGTTGACCCAGTTTGGTGATTATAGCCGAAGGAAGAAGGAAGAAGAAAGAAGGAATGGAGGAATGGAGGACATGGCAATGCCGTTTCCCTACCCCAAAATAATCAGTAGGGAAACGGCACTGCCGTCTCCTGATTTCTATCGATGCCCAATGCCCTCTTTGGCCGATGCCCAATGCCCAATACCATTTAATTCTTTTGCCACTCTTTCTGTTTTTTGCGAGCAGATAGCAGCCATTTCTGAGCTTCTGGATAAACTGTTGTTCCGGGTTTTACAGATTCTAATTGATTGATAATCTCCTGCAAATAACCCAGGGCATAGCCTGGATTTTGACTGATAGAATTTAGGTTAGTTTGGAATTTCGCAAACAACGTTTTAGCTTGATTCAAAGCTTCCACTGACTCTTTCTCAGTTTTCAGTCGAATCTGTGTAGTACCTAAATTATTTTGATATTCAGCTAATTTTGTTTGAGCATCAAGATAGCCCGGATTATCAAAGGGAATTTGGCTGAGTCGTTCAATCGCTTGTTGCCACAAATCTGCTATTTTTTGCCAGTTGTCTGCTGAATGCGGCGGTTTCTGAGATGCTACAGCCGCAGTTAAGGCAAATCCTTTTGCTGCTTCGATGAAGTTGTCCGCACGCACTGATCCGGTGGCTACACCACCCATTGCTTTAAAATCTCTCTCTGCTGCTTGGAGTTTTTTCCTAGCAGTTTCTCCCGCTAGAGTTTCGGCGGGAATTTGATTGAGTTGGTCGATCGCACTTTGCCAATTTATGCTAGCTTTTCCCTTATCTGCCGCATTTTTGGCTTGTTGGTACTGCTGTTTCGCGCCAGTGAGGGTTTGTTCGACTTCCGCAAGCTGAGTAAAAGCATTTTTTTGCTGAAAAATCTGAGCTTCCATGCGCCCAATATTTTTACGGGCTGCTTGAAATTCATCAACAGTAAAGCGCCAAGTACAGCCAGCAAAAGAGCAATAGGTTTGTGGATAATAACCTAAAAACCAAACTGGCAAAGCATCGAGGTGTTTTTGGGCTTGTTTTGCTTTGGTTTCGCCCAAATCGAAATCAGCTATAGCAGTGGCTTTATTGATCAATTGATCTGATTGTTCCACAAGGGCGATCGCCTGTCGGTAATTGTAATCCATACTGATAAAACTGGGCAGCAATAATATCGGCATTGTCTTCGCCACGGGCCACCGAATCATCGGAAATGGCAGGTTAATCAGCCAAATTATCCCCGCTGCACTTCCTAGCAAACCGCCAGCCAAGATGATTTTATCGAACAATCCGGGCGGGCGGTTGGCTTTGACAGCTTCTTTGAGAGCTTTTTCGCTGAAGTTGGGAAATTCATCTTTGAAAGTGTCGCGGATTTCTTCTATCGACGCGAAAGTGCCATTTTGCGATCGCATTTTCTCCAGCCGCTTGAGTACCATACTCCGGTACACATTACCAGCTAAGGCATCAGCCGCCGCGCACTTATCAACTTCTGCGCGCAAAATTTCAAAAGCTCGATCGGTAAGACACCCCATAAAACTCACCTAAGCTGTTCTGCATCTAAAACGCATATTATAAGCTGTTCGACATCTAAACTGCATTAACTAAGTTACATCAATAACAAGCAGTTAGATAAAGCTGTTGAATATGTAGAGCGATCGCGCTCTAAACGCCTCGTAGACTTAATGGCAAGCAATGACCTCTATTCAAGCGTCAAATCGTCAACGCAATTTTTAAATTAGCGGTAATGTTGTGCATTGTCTTGCTGGCGATTATGCTCGATCGGATTACTCAGGCTGTAGGGAAAAACAACAGCAGAGGTTCTTGGCTTCAACAAGGGCCGATCGGTTTTCTCCTTTCGAGGTTGAGAGTTAAAAGTCGCGATCGATCTCAACAAACAGGATAAAAAACTTTTTTCTCCCACACCCCACACCCCATTGGTGTCAACTTAAGCTCAAACCCAGTCACAGATGGCTGTTTGACCATTAAGCCTAGATCCCCCCTTAGCTTGCCCCCTACTCCCCCTTAAGAAGCAGGGTGGATTTATTGTCGAAAAAATAAACTAAGCCGATCG
>NZ_JAKJHX010000083.1 GCF_021648855.1 Tychonema litorale BBK16
AGTGCCGTGTCCCTACCGCGATCAATTGTAGGGACACGGCACTGCCGTCTCCTCCGTCTTCTCCATTTATATCATTCCGATGCAAACGGATTTGATATCACTATAAACTATTAATTATTGACGATTCATTTCAGAATTAGTCGCAAAGAGAGCGATCGTTCTGTAAATTCGGGTTATTTTTCAAATAATCCCGTGCCTTCCCGCAACCGATATCTAAAAGCTCATCCAGGTTCATACTCCAAAGCAAGGGTTTACCATAATAGTAATTATCCTTGTTACGAATCCAGGTAAAAATCTGCTCCCCATCAGAATTGAAGCTGATGTTATCACCATCAAAGCTCCCCTTTTTAAAGCTTTTTAGCATTGTCCCCTCGCGGCTCCAAATTTTCACCGTACTGTTAGTATCAGCCGAGGCAAGCATCTGACCATTTGGGCTGAAACTGAGACTTTTAACAGGCGCACTATGTCCTGATAGGCGATGTTTGAGCTTGCCATTTTGGTAATCCCAGAGGATGACAGTGCTATCATCGCTAGCTGAGGCAATAATTGAACTATTATGATTAAAAATTACATCCCGAACAGGACTTTTATGTTCTTTAATAGTTTTAATAAATCCACCTTTCGAGTTCCAAATATTCACGCTTTTGTCATCGCTGGCAGAGGCAAGTATCTTACCATCTGGACTAAAACGGACGCGATTTACTTTATCTGTATGCTTGTCTAAAACATGGAGTGCATTACCATCAAAATCCCATAATCTCACTGTTTTATCGTCGCTAGCAGAGGCAACAAGCTGACTGGTAGGACTAAAACTGACACTATTGATGCGATCGCGGTGTCCTTTTAAGGTGGCAACTATCTTTTTGTAATCGCTATTCCAGAGTTTCACCACATCTTCAACACCGGAAACAGCAAATGTCTTGCCATCAGCTCCAAAGTCCACACGTTCAACCCGGTTCCCGTGTCCCTTAAGAGTTAGAACCAGTGTACCATCGCTCTGCCAGAGGTTGACAGTATTATCTTTGTCCGCAGTGGCAAGCCTCTTACCATCAGGGCTAAAATTGACTAAAGTAATTTTACTGCGATGTCCCTTGAGAGATTGAATAAGCCGGCCATTACTACTCCAAAGCTTTACTACATTATTGCGATCGACAGAAGCAATTAGTCTTCCATCTTGACTAACACTAATTTTAGGAACGTCATCGCCGTCATTCTTAATAGTTCTAATTAGCTGACCTTCTCTGTTGTAAAGTTTGAGGTTATCCTTAGCTGTCAATATAATAGTTGTGCGGTCAGGACTGAAATTAATTTCAGGGGAATCATCGCTATTGTCTGCGAGAGTCGCGATGTCTTTCCCGTCACTACCCCAAAGTTTTACACCCCTATAATCCACTGATACAATCAGTTTGCTGTCTCTGCTAAAACTGATATCTGGTTGATAAAAAATTCCAGGTAAAGTAGTAATTAAAGTCCCATTGCGCCTCCAAAGTTTCACCTTGTGATCGGAACTCATGGTAGCAATGATCTGACTGTTGTGACTGAAAATCGCGTTATAAACTGGCCCATCAAGCTTCTTGAGGGTTTGAATAACTTTTCCATTTCGCCCCCAGAGTTGCAAGTCATTGTAATTGCTAGGGACAAATAACATCTGACTGTCGGGGCTGAATCTTACTTGAATTTTATCGGAAGAAATCCATCGATTTAATCTGCCACTAGACTTCTCAATTGTTTGAATCAGTAAACCGTCGCGATTCCATAACTTCACTGTGTTATCCAAACTGACAGTAGCAATAAGCTGACTGTCAGGACTAAAAATAACTTCTGAAATCTTCTTTGTGTGTCCTTGCAAAATGGCTACAAACTTGCCGTCTTGGTTCCACAGCTTTGCTATATTGTCTTGGCTGATAGTAGCAATCAGCCGACTGTCAGGACTAAAAAATACCTTCGTAATGCGTGCTTTCTGACCTGTCAGATTTCCAATTAGCGTGCCATCCGTTCTCCACAGCTTGGCTGTATTATTTCGTTCTACATTAACTATGAGCTTACCGTCAGGACTGACATACGGAAATGACGCATTTAGCTCGAAGGTATTCAGTAATTTTTCTGTATGATTCCAGAGTTTTGTCGTCACCTGAGTACCCATTAAAGCAATTACCTTACCGTCGGGACTGAAACTTACGTTGTCCATGCGATCGGAAAGTTCTAGGGATTTTTTCACTGTCCCGTCGCTGTTCCAAAATTTCAACTCGTTATCATCAAGAGATACGGGCAAATTGTCAGGGCTTAGCGCTACAATATTGCTTTTATTCATTCGCTCTTCTTCATGAATATCCAAAGTCTCTGAATCAAGATTCACAAGTTTCACTACATTGTCATCACTAGCTAAGGCAATAGTTTTAGCGTCAGGGCTGAAGCTGCCAATTTTTGGAGTGGGAAGCCTTAAATATTTCACCTGTTCAATTTTTCTACCTTCTATCTTCCAAAGATTCCATTGATTCCATTCCTCAAAAGCGATTAGCGACTTACCATCAGGACTGAAACAAGCGAAACCAGGACTATCTGATATATTAAATGTTGTGAGTAAAATACCATCAATTTTCCAGATTTTCAGGGTATTGTCCCTACTAGCTACACTCAGAGTTTTGCTATCTCGATCGAATGCTATGTCAAGAACGCCTGGACTATTGATAGTTTGAAGTTTCTTGCCATCTGAACTCCAGAGTTTGATAGTACCATCCTCACTAGCTGAAACAATCCTTTGACCGTCTGGGCTAAAACGCACGATGTTAACAGTAGAATTATGCCCTTCCAGTTGTTTAATTGGAGTGCCATCGATTTTCCAAAGTCTTAAAGTATTGTCCCTGCTAGCAGAAACAATCGTCTTACCGTCAGGACTAAATCGAATATTTGTTACCCAATCGCTGTGTCCTGTTAAAGTTGTAATTAATGTGCCATTCAGACGCCACAGGTAAATTTTATTATCCTTGTTTCCCGCAGCAATAATTTGACTATCTGGGCTAAACGCAATGCTAGTAAATTCATTCCTATATTTTCCTTGTAAAGCAGGTTTTTTCTCACTCCCGTTACGGTTCCAAAGTTTCACAGTTTTATCTTTACTGCTAGAAGCAATCAATTTGCCATCAGGGCTAAAACTAATATCTGTAATCGTATCGGTATGACCCTCCAATCGGTTGCGTTCTCTTACGCTATAAACAACCTCTTGCAATCTCGACACCACTTGATTCTTAGTATTCGATTCTACTCTCCATCCGCGTTGAAGCTTTTTTCCAGCTTTTAAACCTTCTACCAGCGCCTCTAACTCTTTATTTGAAGCCAACAGAGATTCGGAATTAGCGCTAATTTGCTTGAGTTCAGCATTGGTTTCACCGATTTTCGCTGCCACTCCAAATACACCTGCGAGAACTGCGAGAACTGCCATCATAGCCCCGCCTGCCATCGCCACTTTTAATTGTCGTTTTAGCACCCGATTTAACTCAGCTTCACTTTGCTTTCTTTGCGCTCTTTCTTTTTCCAATTCTTCAATCAGTTCGTTATTCTTTTGACGGCGCACGAAATCAGCTAGATAATCGTGAACCAGTTGATAGCGATTGTCGGGAAAACTAGGTAACAGCAATACGAACCCAGATTTCACAAAAATTTCCAAAACTAATTCTAGGTGACTGATATCTGTTAGTAAGTCTTCTAAACCTTTTTTTAAATCGTCGCGAGTTCTGAGGGGACGAGTGCTATTTTCATCTGTTAGCAGCCACAAAACAAGTTCAGCAAGCTGCTGATTTCCCGAACCGCAATCTTTAATAACTTCTTCTAAAAATCTCCCTACCAGTGCTGCTTTCGGCCCTTTTTTTTGATATTCGGCTAGGGTCGTAATATTCTCCGATTGTAATTGTGCGCCCACAATTTGCAGTTCGACTGGACGCACTTCGTTAACTTCACCTGCTAAATCTTTGACAAGTTCGTCAATCAAACCAGGTTCTAGCTCAAATTGAGTTTTTTCAGTTAAACTTTGAATAACTAACTTCGCCTCATCTGGCTTGAAGTTGCCTAAGTAAAAAAGAATATTTTTATCTAAAATATTATCATGAATCACGTCAAAATTAGTGAATCGCGTACACTCTAGTAAATAATGCAGGTAATCTTCTCGAAGGGAAAGGATTACTTTTACATAAGGGATATCTAAACAAGCACTCAAAAAATCATAAAATCTTTTTCTTTGTCCGCTGTCTTTACAAATAAAGAAAAATTCTTCAAATTGGTCGAAAATTAGAATGGTTAACAGATTGTAATCAGCATTTTTGCGTAACTGAGCGAGCAGAGAATTTGTTAAATTCGAGGTAGGAGAGTCAAGCTTAAAATCAGAGCCGTCATCTGCTCTTGCTTCGACACTAAATATGCTTAGAGAAAATCTTTTTTGAATATCGCTCAGTTCCTTTGTCAAACACTTAGCCAATTCATCAGCCCAATCTGCATAAACCTGCTGTAAAACCGTCATCACACTGCGCGCATTTATCGGGTTTTGCTTCAAAGCAGGGATTAGTCCAGCCTGCTCGATCGAGCTTTTGCCAACTCCTGATTCTCCGTGGATAATCGTCAGTTTGCAGTCATCTCGATCGATCCTTTCCAGCAAGCATTCGACACTATGTAACCGTCCCGAAGATGCGATTTCCTGGGCAACTTCGTCTTGCGATTTAGCAGAAGGTAACGCTGGGTTGGCAATCTGTTGTTTTGGCTGCAACCTCCCTGCACCGATGAAAGCTCGAAAACCAAACTGACTTTCGATCGCCTGTCGCTCTTGTTTAATCCGAAAGGCATTGAGGTATTGTCCTTGTTGGAAATAGTTTTCTCGCAAACTTGTCAAAATCTGGATGTAAAGCTCTGGGTCATATTGAGGTTTGGTTTGATTTCTGGCAGTTTCTAAAGTGGCGATCGCCTCTGATATCTGACCGAGTTGCTGTTGTGCTTTCGCTAGCGAAAACAAATACCAACCCTGATGAAAAGAAAGTTCTAAATCCAATAAAAGACTTTGTTCTGGCGATGGATTTGATATAGTCTTTGTAGCATCACTTAGCACACTCAGAGCCTGCTGAGCCGCTTGTTTTGCCTCAATCCACAAGGATTTAGACAATGCCACTTCAGCGAGAAAGCCAATCACTCGCGCTTGTCTGAATCGATCGTAATGGGTTTGATGGAGAACTAAGGCTTTTTGCGCCACCAGTTCTAGTTCCGGCCAATGTTTCAGCCGATGCAGCACCTCTGCCAAAAAATTGATAAATTTAGCTGCTAAGTCGGGGCGATCGGCTTGTTCAAAAGCCTCTATTGACTGCTGAAAATAGTCTCTGGCGCGATCGCAAGCTTGCTGATGTTCCACCCGGTGTCGTGCTGCATAATTTCGCCACCACAGTCCAATATAAAATAGTAAAAGTCCACAACGAGTGCGATCGCCGATTTGCAGCCACAAAGCCAAACTCTGCTCGTAATGTTGGCGAGATGTAACATCGGAATTATCCGCGATTCTACCCAAGATAAATTCCAAACCAGCCTCCAACTCTGGATCTAACGTCACCCCTCGATTTTGTAATTCTTCACGAGCTGACTTGAGTTCAGCACAGCGCGCAGAACCCTTCTCAAGATCGAGTGCAGCATTATCTAAAAATACGTTTTCGCGACAATTTAAAACCTTAGCAAAAACCTCATCAATAGTTTGCCGAATCAATTGAATCAACTCATCCACAATCATTTGAAACTCCACCGTTGTCGCCCAACTGTGGAAATCTGGAATCAACCGAATTAGCTTGTGCAAGATGGCATCTGTCACCCACAACACTACAGGAAAAGTAAAGTTGCGAAACTCCTCTCTGATCTGATTTGTCGCCGTCAAAACTAGGTCGAGTTCGCGTACAGATTCCAGACCAACTATCATTAGTGCGTGAGGCTGTTCTGCACCCAATTCTTCCACAATCCTGGTGTAGAGAGTTTGGACGGACTTTTCTAGCACCAATTCCCGTATCTGAATCGGACATTGCTCCCGCAACTGCTGCACAATTTGTGTTCGCAGCGTTCTGTAGTTGCAAACGACCAAAATTAAGGAAAACTCTTCCTGAAAGCAAGTAATCCCCCGGATCAATGTTTGCAGAGATTCTTGATTAATTTGGATTAATTCGGCTGACGAATCATTCATAATTGCAACTCCTTTGCTCCTGCTAAAATTGGGTTGATATCAAACCAACTTTCATTTGCATCCCGATACTCAAAGACAAACAAACTCCGCAGCAGTGTTTGATATTCTTCCTCACCTCGGACTGTTTTTTGTTGCACTACCAGGCGCAGCAATTCCCATTCGTGGGGCGTAATTGCTTTACTCAGTTCGCTGCGCCGCTGATTAATCACTCGCTCTACCAAATCGCGGGAAAAAGGCGGATCATCTTTTTTCATACAACTATTAAGGAGAACTAACAAGTTCCGCGCATGACCGCCACTGACTTGACAGAGATAATCTAAAGTTTCTGGTGCGTCAAACACTTCTGGAATTAAGCTGATACGTTGCTCTGAATCCACATTAGGAAAAGCTCTTGCCAGAATCATTTGTCGCAGCAAAGCAATGCCTTCAGAACAGAGACTGCCATCTCGTTCGCGGACTCGCACCATCGGCAACAGTTGAGGATCTGAGCCAAAGCGATTCGTCAAATTTTCTTTATCATTAGAGAAAGCTAGAACTAAGGGGACGGTGTAGACAACGTGGCATTTGAGTTTATTCAGTTGTTCTCCTCGGTCTACAAACAGGTACTCAGGTTGAGTTCTTCCTGAAGACCTTTGCCTGTTATCAATCCGGTCTAGATTGTCAACAATTACGACCAATCCGGCTTTTCCTTGCTGCTTTAGCTGCTTTTGGGCGGGTTCAATTAGCTCCTGATTAATGGCTTCTAAGATGTTATTGACTCGTGGCTCCAAGTGTTGTCTTAACAGAGAGCGAATATCTTTACTATCCTTGGCTTTAGTGGTGATTTCTCCGATTCCTACTGCTAGGGAAAATTTTCCTGGTTCTGCATTTATCCCAATATCGCCAACGACAGGAACTTTAGCTTTAATTCCGGTGACTTCTGAGTTTAAAAGGTTAGCAGCTCCTTGGAGTAAATTCTGAAAACGGGTTGGTTGAAGTTGGATTTTAGCTGCCTCCAAACTGTGGCTCACTTGACGGGCGATCGCTAGTAAGATATCGCTGATATCAACATCTGCCATATCTAAGTCTTGAGAAGACTCGAAATAGACTACGTGGAAACTTTTTTGTTCTAACTCCGATTTTAATCGCGATAATTCAGTGGATTTACCACAACCGATATGTCCGGTGAATAACTGACAATTTGGCTCATCTTCTGAGAAGATGATAGCGCGGCCGAGTTCTTTAATCAGATTGCTCCCTCGGACTTCTGAAAAATCGATATAATACTGTCGATCTTCAGGTTTGCTGACATCGAGAGTGCGACTGGGATTGGATGCTTTAAAGAATCTGTGTAAATCTAGTGTCATCAAACCTCACTTATATATAATGTTCGATTATATTCTGCATTCATTATAGGTTGACACAAACACTCTTAGAGGCTGCTTATGGTTTAATCGGTTTCTAATTTTAGACGTTTAGGCATGACTTTTCCTTGTTGCACTCTTGACATTCTTTCAGTATATCATTCCGGTGTAACCGGAATTTATCTAACGTATTGGTGTTACCTCAATCGGTGCGACGCACCCAACCATTTATAGTAAAGCGACTGTCAGCAAAAGCTTTCGAGGGACAACTAACTGGCAAAACTTCGTGCATATAGCGACTCAGAAAAAATACAATACTGTTGTTGCGCGGTTCAACTGTTTTAAAAGAGTCAGCCGCAACATAGAAATTGTTCTCGATTTTACTATCATAAATCTGCAACTCGCCACCCCAAAAAGCCTTTGGTTCTCGATTGAAATAGTAAACATAGGTAAAAAATCTGGTTGCTGTTTCTGGAGAGCCACTATCGTTATGAAGTTTATAATAATTATTGTCGTTGTGCATAGTTAACTGAGTTTCTATATTACCCATAGAAAATGAGGGTAAATTCAGTTTACGCAACACATCGGGGAGAATTGCCTTAATGCGATTAATCATCAGTTCTGAGAATTCCGGGAATGAATGGAGTACCATAGAACGTCGATAGTCGTCGGCATTCGTGGAAGTGCTAGTAGTCACAAAAGCTGATTCTTTTGCTAAAACATATTTCATCAATTTATTCTTTTCAGCGACTGTCAGGAAGTTATCAATCTGAGCGTAGCGAGATATTAATTCCTCATTTACTGGCTCAGAGACCGGAATTTCTAGAGGGATTTCGAGTTGCTGCGATTGCAATTGTGGTAAATAAATTGGGGGTTCGGTGACTAATCCGACTAGGTGTTCGCCGGGAAAACAAAATGCCGATCGCCCTTCGTCTATGGGAATCTGAAATAAAGTCGAAAAGCCGGGGTTTTGTTGGGTCCGATCGACCAATGTTTTAACAAGGCTGTGTAATAATGGTGTATCCGATTTGAGCGTGACGGTGCATTGATGTCCCCCAGTCAGCAGAATTTTAACTTTTACGTCTTGGGGTTTAATTTGCGGTTGAGTATAGGTCATAATTTTTTCAAAACATGATGGGAAATAATTCAGTAGGGAAACAACACTGTTGTGTCCATATTTTAGGGAAACAATTCAGTAGGGAAACAACACTGTTGTGTCCCTAAAACATTGTACTAATGCAAAAAGTGGCGGATATCGGTGAAAACCATGGTTAGCCCTAGTTGGTTAGCGCAGTCGATCGAATCTCGATCGCGCATACTACCTCCCGGTTGGACGATCGCACTTATTCCCGCCTCAGCCGCCGTTTTTACCGAATCGTCAAAGGGGAAGAAACCATCGCTAGCTAAAATCGCTCCTTTAGCCCGATCTCCGGCTTGTTCTAATGCTAGTTTAACCGATCCCACACGATTCATTTGTCCAGCGCCAACACCAATTGTAGTACAGTTTCTCGTTACCACGATCGCATTTGATTTCACGTGTTTTGCCACTTTCCAAGCAAACAGCAATTCTACTAACTCTTCTACAGTCGGCTGTTTCTCAGTAACTATGCGCCATTTGCTAGTATCTTCCACTACATCATCTGAGTTTTGCACCAGCAAACCACCTGCGATTATTTTAACAGTTTGTGGTGGCCCTTGAGTCAAATCTGGCAAAATCAATACTCGCACTTTTGCCTTTTTTTTAATAATATCCTCAGCTTCTGGTTCGCATCCAGGAGCGACAATACATTCTAAAAATGTTTTAGTTAACGCCGTTGCAGTAGCTGCATCAATCGGGCGATTTAACGCCACAATTCCACCAAAAGCTGATACTGAATCCGTATCAAATGCTTTTTGATACGCTTCTGAAATAGTTCTTCCCAAGGCAGTGCCACAAGGATTTGTATGTTTTAGAATCGCGGCGGCAGGAGTGTCGGTAAATTCGACAATCAGCCTCCTTGCGGCTTCTAAATCTACTAGATTATTGTAGCTCAATTCTTTGCCTTGGAGGATGGTGCTAGTCGTCCAACCTGTGGGGGTTTTTCCGCTTTGATACCAGGTTGCGGCTTGATGAGGATTTTCACCATAGCGGAGAGTTTGCAGCTCTTTTCCTGATACATTAAACTCTTCTGGCCCAGAAGATGTTTCAGCAGATTGATTACTGAGATAGGCTGCGATCGCGGTGTCGTAGTTGGCTGTATGTTTGAAAGTTTCTAATGCGGATTTTTGTCTAAATTCTAAGGATGATTCACCTCCATTCTGTCGCAATTCTTCTAAATAAGTATTATATTGCTCTGGATTGCATAAAACAGTCAGGTGAGCGTGATTTTTTGCTGCTGCTCTCAGCATTGCGGGCCCGCCGATATCTATCTGCTCAATAGCATCTGCTAGAGTTACTCCCGGATTAGCAATTGTCTGTTCAAATGGATACAGATTGACAACAACTAAATCGATCGCACGAATTTGATTTTCTGTTAAATCTGTGAGATCTTGTGGTACATCCCGACGTGCTAAAATACCGCCGTGGATGCGTGGGTGGAGTGTTTTGACTCGTCCACCTAAAATTTCGGGAGAACCAGTATATTCAGCTACTTTAGTGACGGGGATTCCTGCTGCTTTGAGGGCTGCTGCTGTCCCGCCACTGCTAATTATATCAAAGTCAAATTCTTCTACTAGACTCCGCGCTAAGTCAATTAGCCCGGTTTTATTGGATAGGCTCAGAAGTGCTAGACGTGCCATTGGTTTGAAGTTGCGATCGCAAAAATAGACAGGTTACATTTTACAGCAGATTGCAGATTTATAGGTACTATCAATATCCCCGTAGGGACACGGCAGTGCCGTGTCCCTACAAGAACTATCTACATCACATACCTGATCTTCACAAAATCTTCATAAAAAGATACTACTTTAGCTAGATGGATTGTGTTAAGATTGCTTAAAATTTTTAGTTAAATGCAATAAACAATGAGAGGATAAGCTAGGTTGAAATTGTAGTTTAATTTTAACGATATTTTAACATTTTGTTTAAAATAGTGTGCTAGCATCGATTATAGATTATTCTGTTGTAAAAGTTTTTAACAATTGAGTAATCGAAAAAGTCTAATTTAATTATTTTTTTTGTAGGGCTTAAATTATGTTTTATCAAGATGCAGAGACAAAAAGTGATTTCGGTAATATTAGCAGTTTACCGAACAAAACAGCTAAAAATAGTGGCTTTCCCTCTAACTCTCAAAATCTACCAAATTTAGCAAAGCATTCAGCAGACAGTCACATCTCAGAAGCTTATAGTATTAATTTGTGCAAATTGCAGCAGATGGAAATTGCAATGGAACAATTAAGCCAGGATTTGAAAGCGAGTGAATCTCGGTTTAGAAATGTGATCGAAAAGAATGCAGACGGCATGGCAATTGTCAACAAGCGAGGACTTGTTTCTTTTGTTAACCAGTCAGCAGAAGCACTGTTTAACTGCTCGGCAGAGGAACTTTTAGGTCAAGAGTTTTTTGGTGTTTTAGTAGTAGAAGGTTCTGCTTGCGATATAGAGATCGATACAGATATTATTCCCCAACTTAGCAATACCGGTAAAATAGGAATGCGCGTCGTACAAACAGAAGTTAAAGCTATTCGCAAGCATAAAGAAAATGCTGTAGTAGAAATGCGAGTGGTGGAAACGGAATGGGAAGGTGAAATGGCTTATTTGGCTACATTGCGGGATATTACCGAGCGCAAACGCGCAGCAGAAATGCTCTGGTTGTACGATCGGGCTATGGCAGCGACTAGCACCGGAATAGTGATTTCTGACGCGACTCAACCCAAACATCCGATAGTATATTGCAATCCCGCATTTGAAAGCATCACAGGCTACCAGCGAAAGGAAATATTGGGGGAAAACTGCCGTTTTTTGCAGGGAAGTGATACCGATCCAGCGGCCTTAGAAATAATTCGCAAAGCCTTAGAAAGCGAAAGTGAATGTCAAGTAATCTTAAAAAATTATCGGAAAGATGGAAGTGCTTTTTGGAATGCTTTATCCATATCTCCAGTGCGAGATCGTACTGGCAAATTAACTCATTTCATCGGTGTACAAAGAGACATAACCGAAGGCAAGAAATCTGAAGAAGCGTTGCAGAAATCCGAAGCACAAAGTAGAGAACAAGCTACTGAATTAGCAACAGCACTTAAGGAGATTAAAGATACTCATACACAATTAGTTCAGAGTGAAAAAATGTCCAGTTTGGGACTGCTCATTGCTGGCGTTGCCCATGAAATAAACAACCCCATAGGCTTCATTTATTCTAACCTCGCTCATCTCAGGAATTATGCTGAAGACTTGCTGCATATTCTCGAACTTTACGAGCATCACTACCCCGATCCAGTAGCAGAAATTAAAGCAGAAAAAGAGATAATAGAAACCGATTTTTTGGTCAAAGACTTGCCACAAATATTATCTTCAATGAATGTGGGAGTTGAGCGCATTTCCCAAATTGTCAAATCCCTGCGAAACTTCTCGCGAAACGACAATTCAGAAATGAAACCAGTTAATCTTCATGAAGGTATCGACAGCACACTATTAATTCTCAATCACCGCTTGAAAGGAAACGGAGAAAAGCCAGCTATTCAAATCGTGAAAGCATACACAGATTTGCCTGCTGTCGAATGTTTTCCTGGGCCAATCAACCAAGTGTTTATGAATATTCTCAGCAATGCGATAGATGCTCTAGAAGATTGGGATAAACACCGAGAATTTTCAGAAATGCGACACAATCCCAGTCAGATTAAAATCAGCACAAGAGTGGACAATATTAATTTCGCAGAAATCAAAATTACTGACAACGGGCCCGGAATGACTGAGGAAGTCCAAAGACACATATTTGATACTTTTTTTACTACAAAACCTATTGGTAAAGGCACAGGAATGGGTTTGTCAATTAGCCATCAGATAGTAGTAGAAAAACATAAAGGCGAATTAAATTGTATTTCCGAATTAGGTAATGGAACAGAGTTTATCATCAGAATTGCGATCGAACAATAAATAGGTAATTGTAGGGACACAGCAGTGCTGTGTCCTGACTGCTGTGTCCTGATAGTTGGTTCTTAAAACAGCTCAACACCCTCCAATTTTTTAACTGTTTCCATCTTAGCCCTCGCCGCTTCCCCGCAAGTCTTAGGTGTGGGAAACATCTTTCCAGGATTCGCCAAACCCTTCGGATTAAAGACCTCGCGCACCCACTGCATCGTCTCCAAATCTATCTCAGAAAACATATCTGGCATAAAACACTTCTTGTCAGCACCAATCCCGTGTTCTCCAGAAAGACTACCTCCGACTTTCACACAAAGCTTAAGAATTTCTCCTCCCAATTCTTCCACCTTTTCCAGCGCTCCTTCAACCGAATTATCGTACAGAATTAGCGGGTGCAAATTCCCATCTCCCGCATGAAATACATTCGCAATTCGATAGCCATATTTCTCACTCAAACCCTCAATTTCTTTAAGCACAAATGCCATTTGTGTACGGGGAATTACACCATCTTGAACGTAATAATCTGGACTCAAATGACCCGCCGCTGCAAAAGCAGCTTTCCGCCCTTTCCAAATTTTCATCCGCGTTTCCGGGTCATGGGCAGTTGTGATATTACGCGCTCCATTTTGCTTGCAAATTTCAGAAATTCGCTGCTTATTTGTCGCAACTTCCACTTCTAAGCCATCGATTTCTATGAGCAGAATTGCCGCGGCATCACGGGGATAGCAGCCTGTCGCCACAACATCTTCTACAGCATTGATGCTGATGTTGTCCATAATTTCCATGCCACCGGGAATAATGCCAGCACTGATAATATCCGAAACTGATTCTCCCGCCGCTTCAATACTGGCAAAATCAGCTAGAAGAACGCAAATAGATTCCGGCGCTTTGAGAATTCTCAAAGTAACTTCCGTTGCTATTCCTAAAGTGCCTTCTGAGCCGACAAATACACCAGTTAAATCATAACCGGGCATTTCAGGGATTTCGCCACCAACATCAATAATTGAACCGTCGGGAAGTACCAATTTTAATCCTAAAACGTGATTAGTTGTGACTCCGTATTTGAGGCAATGAACGCCGCCGGAGTTTTCGGCAACGTTGCCACCAATTGAGCAAACAATTTGACTAGAAGGGTCGGGGGCGTAGTAGAAGCCGGCACCGCTAACTGCTTGAGTTACCCAGTTATTAATTACTCCTGGTTGCACGACTACTTGCTGATTTTCTAAGTCTACTTTCAGGATTTTTCGCATTAGGGCGGTGACAATCAATACACAGTTCTCGACGGGTAAGGCGCCGCCAGAAAGCCCGGTACCCGCACCTCTGGCTACCCAGGGAATTGAATCGCGATCGCATATTTTGACAACTTGTGCTACTTCCTCGGTAGTTCGTGGCAATACCACCAATGCTGGTCGCTGGCGGTAGCTGGCGAGTCCATCGCACTCGTAAACGAGTAATTCTTCGCGGCGCTGCACAACGCCGTTTTTGCCGACTACAGCCTCAAATGCTTTAATAACGGGTTTCCAGTTGCGTTCTGTTTCTATGGCAATCATTAGTGATTTTAATTAGGGGACTCTAAATAATATTGTTACAAATTTATTTAAGGATTGCAATATTGACACTGCGAAGGATCGGCAGTTTCTCTGCCGTTTGGAAATAGTTCTTCTTTAGCATAACTGCAATTTTGGCATTGATAAATTTGCGATCGCACTAACTGAGTCGGAAAATGGCAAAGTCCGCAGAGCAACCCTATTTTCCTTTCAGCAACCCCAAATCCTGGCCAACCGCACTCAGGGCAGAAGTGGTAAAATTTTTTGACTAAATCCAGAGTAGCATTTTCGATGTTTTTCATCCGAGTCGGATTGTACATCGCCCGCATATCTGTTTCGATATGAACTTGACCACAGGATGATTTTTTTAGACCTGCATTCACAACATCAAATAACTGTTTTTCTGTCACTATTCCTTTGACAATTTCGGCATTATCTTTCGTACTATCGCCCACGAAAATCACCAGCCCGTGTTCTGGAAATCCCACTTTTTTAGCAAAAGTTTGGGCTTCTTCTGTACACGAAACTAACTGGTGACTGTAGTTAGTTTCCACAGACAAATATTCCCCAATCACTTCTAGATTATTAAGGACATCTAACAAAATCACAATTTCTCGATTAGCTGGCAGATAGGGCATTCCCGGATGCGGGCCGAAAGTGCCTTCGCTGGCAAAAGCCAGAGTTTCGCCCGCAATTTCCAGAGCTTTTGTGGCTTTTAATCGAACTGCTTCGATTTGTGTGCCTAAGCGTTTAACTTCTCTGGTGAAAGTCCCAAAAGAGTCCGTGTCTAAATCCACAGGCACCAGGATTTTCACCCCTAATTCCATTTCCAAAATTGGAGTCATTACCTGTTCTTTTTTGTGCATAGTAGCAAGAACGGCGACACGATTTAATAATAGATTTGGATTCACAGATTCAGAAGAATCAGACATTTTCTAGCTTCCCCCAGCTACACCCTCAGCTTGACCTTTCAGTACCAAAATTACTCCTGCCATAATTAACCCCACTCCTACCAATCTCAGCGGTGGCAAAGGCTCATTAAATACAAGTTTGCCTCCTAAAACAGTAAACAAGTAACTAATTGACAATAAAGGTGAGACTATGCTAATATTAGCGCGAGAAAGTACAACAATAAACCCTATAGAAGAAACTGCATACAGAGCAAGACCAGCTATTATCAAAGGCTGAGTAGCCATTCCTATGACTTTTTCTACTAAATTAGCGGCACCGATGGGCCCTAAAATTTTAGCTCCAGCTTTCAGGCTAAATTGACCAACGACGCTGCACAAAATAGCAGCAAGCAAAACCAGAAAAACGCTTCGACTCATGAGTTCACCTATCTACATAATACAGCCAGAAAATTGCCGATATAAACTACTATTAATAGCTTTTATCAAGTCTTATTGAGTTTTATTAGTCATTCATATTTTAAGTGTAGATGCTGCAAAAAACAAGTATGGTCACACAAAAATGTCAAACAAACTTATGGCAGATCAGATAAACACAACCGGAGAATACACTCTCGAACTATCCATACTCATGCCTTGCCTCAACGAGGCAGAAACATTAGAAATCTGCATCGAAAAAGCACAGAAGTCATTACGGGAACTGAATATTGCTGGCGAGGTGATCATAGCAGATAACGGCAGCACTGATGGTTCTCAAGATATCGCCACCAAGATGGGGGCTAGAGTCGTCTCTGTAGCAGCTAAAGGCTACGGTAGCGCCTTGATGGGTGGCATCATGGCGGCGCGCGGAGTGTATATCATTATGGGCGATGCTGACGACAGTTACGACTTTTCCAACCTCGGCGCTTTTGTGGAAAAATTGCGAGGAGGCTGCGATTTGGTGATGGGCAACCGCTTTCAAGGTGGCATCAAACCAGGTGCAATGCCTCGGCTACATAAATACTTAGGAAATCCTGTGCTGACGTGGGTTGGGCGGCTATTCTTCTCCAGTCCCGCCGGTGACTTTCACTGCGGGCTGCGGGGTTTCAGAAGAGATGCTATTTTGACTCTGGACTTGCAAACAACGGGGATGGAATTTGCTAGCGAAATGATCGTCAAAGCTTCTTTATACAAGCTGAAAATAACTGAAGTTCCCACGGTACTCTCGCCGGACGGCCGTAGTCGCCCGCCACACCTGCGAACTTGGCGAGATGGGTGGCGACATCTGCGATTTTTGTTGCTTTATAGTCCCCGGTGGCTGTTTTTGTATCCGGGTGTGGCGCTGATGATTTGGGGTCTAATTGTGGGCATCTGGCTGTTACCTGGTACTCAAAAGATTGGCAGTATTAGCTTTGATGTGCATACGCTGCTTTATGCCGCGATCGCAATTATCATCGGTTTTCAAGCAGTAACATTCGCTTTCTTCACGAAAGTTTTCGCCATCAGTGAGAAACTACTGCCAGAAGACCCCAAAGTCAACAAAATATTTCGGTATGTCACTCTAGAAACGGGATTGATTGTCGGAGTCGTCCTCATATTAATTGGGATAGTTGGCTCAATATTATCCTTAACTATTTGGAGAGAAACTGCTTACGGCATCCTTGATCCTTCCAAAACTTTGCGTTTGGTGATTCCGTCGCTGACTTGTCTGACTGTTGGTTTGCAGATGGTTTTGTCGAGTTTTTTTCTAAGTGTACTAGCCTTAAAGCGCAGGTAAGGATGAATAATGCTGGTCTTGGCTAAAAAGTAAAATTCGTAAACAGCTAAGCTGTGGAGCATTTAAACCACTAACGAGGTCTGTAGGGTGCCACGGGTCGATTGCTTATGAGGCAAGGGAAACGAGAAAGGGCTGACGCACCCTACAATACTATTTTAAATGCACAACAGTTTAGATGACTTTGATTGCTTACGAGACGTGGGTGTTTGCCATAAATTCATGCTTACTCAGTGTCAAATATCAAGGCTTCTCCTCTCACGTTTGTATCCAATTTACCATTCTCAAAAACTACTTTTCCTCCCACAATAGTCACCACAGGCCAGCCAGTTAAATTCCAACCTTCAAAGGAACTCCAGCCGCACTTACTCGCCATTTCTTTTCCCACAACCGGGTGGTATTTTTCCAAATCTACTAATACTAAATCCGCATCGAAACCAGGGGCAATTTTACCCTTATTCGGAATTTTGTAAGCTTTAGCAACTGCTACCGACATCCAGTTAGCAACTTGAGCAACTGTGCATCTACCCTCAACTGCTTGCGTCAGCATCAAAGGCAAAGAAGTTTCCACTCCCGGCATTCCTGAAGGTGTATTTGGATAAGTTTGAGCTTTTTCGGCTAAGGTGTGTGGCGCGTGATCGGTGGCGATAAAATCAATTACGCCGTCAAGTAAAGCTTGCCAAAGTATTTCGTTATCTCGGCGCGATCGCAAAGGTGGATTCATTTGAGCGAAACTACCAATGGTTTCATAAGCACTGGTATTCAATAACAAATGCTGTGGAGTCACTTCCGCCGTTACCCAACTCGGTTTTTCCTCACGCAAAAACTCAGCTTCTTCTCCTGTAGATAGATGCAGAATATGCAGACGACGGTGATATTTTTTGGAAAGTTTCACTGCTAGCTGAGTCGCTAACAAAGCAGCTTGATTGTCTTGAATTTGTGAGTGAACTGCAATATCAGTAATCCCAGCAAATTCTTGACGACGCTGATTAATTCTAACTTGGTCTTCTGCGTGCACGGCAATTAATCGATCGCCCTTTGCAAACACAATTTCTAAATTTGCGGCATCATCCATCAATAAATCCCCGTGCATCGAACCCATGAACACCTTAATTCCCGGTGTCGGATTGGCATTCAGCAAATCGGGTAAAATCTCAGCAGTAGCTCCAATAAAGAAGCCATAATTGACCAAACACTTCTCGGCCGCACGACGTAGTTTATCATCTAAAGCAGCTTGAGTTGTGGTCAGAGGTCGCGTATTCGGCATTTCCAAAAATGATGTCACGCCGCCTTTAGCGCAAGCACAGCTAGCCGTAAACAAGTCTTCCTTGTGTTCCAATCCCGGTTCTCGGAAGTGAACCTGGGGGTCAATTACTCCGGGTAACAGAGTTAAGCCCGTCGCATCTATTTCGCGATCGCCAGATTCGACAATTTCCGCAGCAACCTTGACAATTTTGCCATCGCAGATTAGCACATCCCCTAGCAAAAATTCACCATTAGGCAAAAGAATACGAGCGCGACGGATTAACAAACTTGATGTAGGAGCCATAAGATATAATTAATTGAGTAATTGAGTAAACAACGTGCTAGAATCAAACTATTATTAAGTTTTGAATCTGTATTCAACTCAGTCACCACAATATCATGTCAGTGTTTCCCTCTCAGGGCTAAAGCCACTGAGTTTCCCACTTACCGAGCTTTTTTATGACTCGTTTAGACAAGTCAGGCGACGAAAAATCACCGCAAGACACCGAAAACCCCTGGATAGAAGGAATTAAGACGATCGGCTTAGCAGCAGTCTTAGCCTTTGGCATTCGCACCCTCGTTGCCGAAGCTCGCTACATTCCCACCGGTTCAATGCTTCCCACCTTGCAAATTAACGATCGCCTAATTATCGATAAAGTGAGCTATCGATTTCAAGACCCTCAGCGAGGAGATATTATCGTATTCATGCCTCCAGACTCGGCCAGCTTGTGCACGGGACAGCCACCGCCGATCAAAGATGCCTACATCAAGCGAGTGATTGGACTTCCAGGAGAAAGCGTGGAAGTGAGAGAGGGCAAAGTTTATATTAACAAGCAGCCACTACAGGAAAAGTATATTGAAGAAATTCCACAGTATCCCTACGGGCCGGCAGTAGTACCTCAAAATTCTTACTTGGTGCTAGGCGACAACCGCAACGCAAGCTGCGACAGTCACTATTGGGGCTTTGTACCCAAGCAAAATATTATCGGTAGGGCAATTGTGCGTTTTTGGCCCAATCGCATAGGTTCCATCGACCCTTCGCCCATTTATCCCGTTAAAAATTAGCTATAGCGGAAGGAAGTTCGACAGAAGGAAGAAGGAAGAAGGAAGAAGGAAGAAGGAAGAAGGAAGAAGGAAGAAGGAAGAAGCCAAATTCGGCGTTTCTGATTTGGAGTGTGATTTACCTCCAAAATTCAGAGAGTAGGGGCAATTCATGAATTGCCCCTACTCTGTCTAAAATCTAAAATCCTACAAGGTTTCGCGATCGAGTACCTTGACAACTTTATTATAAATCTCCTCAGCCTCTTGCTGCGAATTGCCAATACTCGTCAATCCCAATTTCCCAAATTCCGACAAACAACCCATCAAATGAAACACCGTACCAGTCTCAGTACCGCTGTCAAAGTGTAGTTGATTATCAGCAATAATATCCATCAAATCATTCGGCAACAATCCCCGATAGCGTTCTTTTTTCAAATTGTCAGAAGCCACATAATATTTTGGACGACCCTGCTGACTATAAAACGAACCTGTAGAACCCTCATAACGACCATTTGTTAACAGCTTCAGTGCCATAAACGGATGAGTTGTGCCACCTTTTCGTAAATTAATTTCAATTGCTTGAATGTCCCATTTACCATCCTCCTGTCGCACGACAACATAATCTATCCCAAATTGCTCTAAAGCACCTTTTTCTGCCAAGTTATGCCCGATTTTCCTACCGGATTCTTGCAATGCTAAACGATAGGATTCGTCCGCAGGAAATCGGCAGCCTAAGAAAATTTGTCCATCTGGGCCTCCCAAAATTTGGTCATGGGTGGAGAGAATTTCGACTTCGCCACTAGGTACAATTCTACCTTGAACGCTGGGCGAACGCTTTTCTGATCCTTCGATAAATGCTTCGGCAATTGCCCCTAATTCTGGGATTCTGCTGCTGAAATTTTCCCAGGTTTCCCTCATGGCTTGAAAGCGCAACTGGGGAAAGCAATCACTAATTAATTTTACTTTTTCAGAATGTGACGTATTTGCGATCGGCTTTAGTTCCAAAATCGCATTTCCCTCCCCGGAAAAGCCCTCATTTAGCTTAATTACCATGCGCTGCAAATGGGGCTGGCGTTCCCACAATAGGGCTGCTACTTCTGCCAAATCTCCCACATTCCAAACTAACTCGGAACCATCAGGATAAGGCACACCTGCTTCTGCAAAAATCTGTCTGCTACCACTTTTTGTTCCCCAATAAAGCAAATCTGGATCGCTAGCCCACAAAGGAATTCCCAACTTCACAGATAACTCGCGCTCTAAAGAAGTAGAGTTGTAACAAACCATATAACATTTTGTCGATCGCACTGCTTGACGAATTCGTTCGATCAACCGTGGCCTTTCTAAAATCTTCTGGGTAAGGGATTTAGCAGAAGCATCGTAAGTAGAGAATAGCAAAAGCCGATCGCGCGCGTGCGAAAAAGGAATGCCTGGGAGTAACTGCAAATAATAATCAATGATCATAGGATGCAGCGGCTCCGAAGTAATATAAATCAGGCGCGTGCGGGGATTTCTCAGACGAATCAACGAAAACAAATGTCGTTCCTCGTAGTGGTAAGCACCCGGAACTTTTTGCATTTCTTGCTGATCTAAACTAATAGAAGGAATGACGATAATGTCACAATCGCCGCTATCAAATCCTTCAATCTTATGCCATCGTTCCCGCAATTCCATCTGAAGATTGCGAAATTGCTGACCATATTCTGACTCTGTATTTTTTAACTCTTGCATTTGGTTTTATGTCGCTAATTTACATAATTATTTATGTCTAGTTATAGCATTTATCAGATGTAGGGTGCGTCAGTTCAAATAATTGAGGCAACTCAAACAGTTTTTTTTTCTGACGCACCCTACCGGGAACTAGGAAGCTCGTCGCACTCTAAAAAGTTTGGCGTATTCCAATACAGGCTCTAAACGGCGTTGATTTCGCTTCAAAGCCGATCGCAATTTTTCCGAATGTCGAAACACCAGAGGAGCCGAATATTTGTTCAGCATCTCGATGTCCGGTGATTGGCTCAACAGCATCAACTTCACGTCTTTGTCAAGCAAATAGCTCAGGGAAAGCAAATCTCCCATGTTAGTAAAATCATTACCGCGATCGCTCATGACGATTGTATCTTTAATCGACCGATTCGCGATCGCCTCTTGATTAACCTTCCTGGCGACTTCAGCATTAAAATAGCTCAAGTCTTTGCTCCACCAAGTATCAGAAAAACTGCTGACAACACAAGATACGATACTTGCAGTAAATACTGCGGCCAAAATGAATTGCCAAAACCGCCGCCCAACAGTCACGCTATTTGCCAGCAAATAAGCAACTGCTAGCTGCACTCCCGGAAAACAGGAAATTAGATAGCGACTAACAGCCGAACGTTTACCACCAATGATTAGATCCGGCAAAGCCAATATCAAAAAAGGTACAAAAATTGATGTTAAAACAAATAGCCAAGTTGAACGGCTTGCTCGATGAAATATTTGGTAAATAGCTGCTATAATCAAGATTACAAATGGCACTCTAGCAAGATAAGTTAAAATATTATCAAAGCCGAAATCTAGGTCAAAAAATAGCGCTGTAAAACTCAAAGTCCATAATTTGACCAGATAAAGCCATCCCGGAGATACTCGCGTCCAATCTGTAGTAGCTGAGGCTCGTTGTAGATTAGTTCCTAGGACGTATATCCACGGAATGTACAAGATTAAAGCTGCTATTACCGCCAAGAAAAATTGAGAATTAATTACATGACCTCGTAATTTCTTTGGTGTCATGAATAGGCAGTAACAAATTACAAAAATCCCGTGTCCGATTAATGTTAAGCTGAAAAAAGGGTGAGTGTAGAAGCCAAGGGCAATCGACAACGCATATAAAAGCCAATTTGATAAAGTCTGCAACCGCACTGCTCTCAGCAACAACAAACTGCTGCCAATTACTATGGCTGTCAGCAAACTATACTGCCTTGCTGTCTGAGCAAATAGGATGTCAAATGGAGATAAAGCTAATAGTGCTGTGGCGAATAATGACGTTAAATTTGAGGCAAAAAGTTCTTGAGCTAAAGCATACATCAAAGGCAATGACAGTAAACTTAGTAATGCTGGAAAACTGCGGGATGCTGTGAGAGAACTGCCAAATTCCTGCATCCACATACGAGCCATCAAAAAGTATAAAGGCGGATGTTGTGGGTCTTCAAGTGCTAAAGAATGGATTGTATCTGCGGCGCTACTTCCTGGTTTAATTCGCTGATATTTCTGCAATTCTGGTGCGGGAACTATCCGGTTTTGGAATAGTTCATCGTCGATTTCTTGTCTGGTGAAACCTGCGACTCGGAGTGATGTGTATGCTTCGTCGTGCCAGTAAAGTTTGCGATCGAGCTCAAAGAAGCGAAATCCGATACCTAATAAAATGGCGATCGCTAATAAGCTCATCAGCCATCGGGAGTTGGTGCGATCAATAGATTTGTCTTGACGTATTGTAGATGCCATGATTGCCTTAGTTGTTGCGATTACTGGTTCCTAGGTAGGCAGAGCTTGGTTAACTGATTTAACTGGTTCCCAGGCAGAGTCTGGTAACGAGTCAATCCAAAATCCAAAATCTAAAATCGGATGATTCAGCAAGCTGAACATCAGCAAAATCAAGAATCGTGAATCAAATCCTCCCAGAACCTCCCCACCCCAAAAATAACTGCTAACATACGTGTTGTATAGTTAATCAACAAGCTCCGCAAGGGCCCTACCTGCGTACCGCAAAATGGCAAAAAAAGATACGTCTACAAAAATTACTGAAAGCCCCGAAAAGCAAAAAGCCCTAACTGCGGTACTAGCCCAGATTGAGCGCAGCTTTGGCAAAGGGGCAATCGTCCGATTGGGAGACGCCACTCGCATGAGGGTAGAAACCATTCCCAGCGGAGCCCTGACACTTGACATCGCCTTGGGTGGTGGTTTGCCAAAAGGTCGAGTCATCGAAATCTATGGCCCAGAAAGTTCGGGTAAAACAACTCTAGCGCTACACGCGATCGCCGAAGTCCAAAAATCCGGCGGTATCGCCGCCTTCGTCGATGCCGAACACGCCCTAGATCCCACCTACGCATCAGCCTTGGGCGTGGACATTGAAAATCTCCTAGTTTCCCAACCCGACACCGGAGAAATGGGGCTAGAAATTGTCGATCAACTCGTTCGTTCCGTCGCCGTCGATATCGTAGTCATTGACTCCGTAGCAGCCCTCGTCCCCCGCGCCGAAATTGAAGGCGACATGGGCGACTCTCACATGGGTTTGCAAGCCCGGTTGATGAGCCAAGCTTTGCGAAAAATCACCGGCAACATCGGCAAATCTGGCTGTACCGTCATTTTCCTCAACCAATTGCGGCAAAAAATCGGCGTAACTTACGGGAATCCCGAAACTACAACCGGCGGTAATGCTCTCAAATTTTATGCCAGCGTGCGACTCGATATTCGTCGGATTCAAACCTTGAAAAAAGGCACAGAAGAGTACGGAAACCGCACGAAAGTTAAAGTTGCTAAAAATAAAGTTGCTCCACCTTTCCGCATTGCCGAATTTGACATTGTATTTGGCAAAGGTATTTCTACTTTAGGCTGTCTGACTGACTTGGCAGACGAAATGGGAGTAATTACGAAAAAAGGTTCTTGGTATAGCTATAACGGCGATAACATTGCTCAAGGACGAGATAAAGTCATCCAACACATGGAAAAAAATATCGATTTCAAAAATGAAATTGAGAAGCTGGTGCGAGAAAAACTTGCTACTGGTGCTGTGGTTTCTGCTAATTCTGTCGCTCCTGTTGATGATGAGGATCTAGAAGATGCAGAAGATGTAGAAGATGCAGAAGACATGGGAGATTTGGAAGAAATCTAAACTTTTGAGTCAGTAAATGTTCTTCTGTTAGAGCCCCGACTTCTTTAAGAAGTCGGGGCTCTGGTTTTGAGACAGGACACGGCAGTGTCGTGTCCCTACGGTATTATTTGCGGTAGGGATACAGCTCCTCTAATCATTCTGGTGCAACCGGAATTGAGATTATTGGGTGGGGATTTTGGGATTTGTCAACTATTTGTTAAATTAAGCCGAGGCGATCGCACAATAAAGCAACTCCCGTGGCAAAAACAGTAATTCCCAAAGCTACCAGAGGATTTTGACCTCTGCTGACAGCAAAAGATGTGACAACTCCTGCTCCTAAAGCCGCAGTTACAGCAGCAGTAGCCCAATCTCGATCGGGACGTCTATCGTACATATTTTTTATCCTAGATAACTTTGAATTTGAAAAACTGACATCTTGTCATCTAAAGTTATCACTCTCACTGTTTATGAGGTGTCAATTCTCTCAGTTTTGCAACTAAGCTTAAAATTTAGCTATGTTTCTTAACATATTAAAGAAGTGATTGGTGATATCACTTCCGGTAGCATCGGAATTATTAGTGGCGGAAATTAGGAGACGGCAGTGCCGTGTCCCTACAATATTATTTTCGGTAGGGACACGGCACT
>NZ_JAKJHX010000084.1 GCF_021648855.1 Tychonema litorale BBK16
CCTTCTTCCTTCTTCCTTCTTCCTTCTTCCTTCTTCCTTCTTCCTTCTTCCTTCCCCCTTCCCCATATGTCCAATCAACTCAATTCAAACCCTCCACACCCAATCATTAGCGCCCCCATCGGACTTCTCGCAGGTTTCACCTATCCTGTGCGGGCTTTCACGCTACTTTCGCAAAATCCCCAGCTCTGGGGTTATGTATTAGTTCCAGTCGTACTAAACTTTATTATTGGTATCAGTCTTTATTTAGGCTTACTATTTCCGAGTTTGTCAGGTATAGACATTCTAGTTGCCGATTTATCCCTCCGCTTTAATACTTTGATCGCTGGTTTGCCAGCTTGGCTCAGTTTTCTTGCCGTGTTAACATTAGCTTTTGGCTGGTTATTACGAATCCTGTTAGTAGCAGGACTTTTGCTAATAATTGGATTTTTGTTGGTGCAGTTTGGCGTAATTTTGGGTTCCCCTTGGTACGGCCAATTGTCGGCACAATTGGAACTCATGCGAAATGGTAAGTTACCAGAAGAAGAGCCGATGAACTTGAATAGTATTTTTCAAGACATCAAAAGAGCAATTGCCTTTGAATTGAGAAAATTACAGATTTTGTTCAGCTTCGGAATACCTCTTTTAGTTCTAAATTTTATCCCTGGTATCGGCTCTATTCTTGGGACTTTGGGAGGCATAGCTTTGGGAGCAACTCTTGTCTGTTTGGACTTTTTAGATGCACCTTTAGAAAGGCGAAGACGGCCTTTTCAAGAAAAATTGGCAATAATTCGGGGCAGTTTGCCAGCTAGTGGCAGTTTTGGTTTGGTTTGTTTCGGTTTGGTGAGCATTCCGTTATTGAATCTGTTGGCGATTCCGTTATGCGTGACTGCGGGGACTTTGTTTTTTTGCGATCGCATTTGGCCGACTTATTTTGCCTCACAGGAACAAACTAGCGATCGAGAAACCAATATTGCCAATTAAAAACTATCGAGCTGCTACTACATTCTACCTGATATTTTCTGCTTTCAGACTCCTTGGGGAACTAACACGGAGAAAGGGGCTTAACAATAGCCAACTAACGAAGAAGAATGAAGCTGTAAATAGCTGGACAATATCGATCACGGATAAATATCCATCTGCTAGTATTGCAATACTTCTATCTGTCAGCCCAAATATCCAAGAGATAATCCCAAACAGCCAAATACCTTTTTGGAGCATTGGCAAAAATGCTGAAATTTCTGAGTTTTGCTGCTTATTCATCCATTTAGCCCTTATTTGTGAAGAATCCGGTTAAACCTAGCACCCTAGGGGTTTCAGGATTATTGACCTGTTCTCCCATTCCCTCTGTTATCTATATGTTAAGAAATATTTAGTTATATTGCAACCCTTCAAAAGAGATATTTTCGCATCTATCTTTAGAGGTGGTCGAAGCGGTCACAAACTGTTAAAATTACTACACTTTGGTTAGAGAGCGCGCCCTCACAGCAGAAGTCGGCTCTTGGCATTAACGTAGGTACTTGATATTTCAGCAAATGTAGTCGCCCAAATCTCAAGATTCATAAACAATCAATGGTCGAAAACTCATGTACTTAGAATATGAAGATATCAGAAGAGTCAGTGTAGAAATCACCTCTCGGTGCAATGCAGCTTGTCCGCAATGTCCCCGCACCGACAACCCGATTTTGCCGATGGCGGAATTAAAGATGGAGGATATTGAAAGAATTTTCCCCAAAGAGTTTTGCTCTCAATTAGATTTAATCTATATGTGTGGCAACTATGGCGATGCCATGACTAGCAATACCACGATTCCCGCGATCGAATATTGGCACCGCATGGGAGTTCCTCAAGTCGGTTTATACACTAATGGTAGCGGGCGTAATCCTGACTGGTGGCAAGCCTTAGCAAAGGCGATGACAGGAGAAAATGACAGCGTAACTTTTAGTATCGATGGCTTGGCTGATACTAACAGTATTTACCGCAAAAATACCAACTGGGATCGGATAATGCAGTCGGTTAATGCCTTCATTCAAGCTGGCGGAAAAGCTGTCTGGCACTACTTAATTTTTGAACACAACCAACATCAAGTAGAATTGGCTCGTGCCTTAGCTGAAGAATTAGGATTTGCTGAGTTTGTACCAAAAGCTACCTCTCGTTTTGTCGCGCAAGAGTTGTTCACAAAACAGTCTGAAAGTCAACAGGATCAGCAGGCAGAAAACTCTCAGATAGATGCTAAGAGCGATCGCCCAAACCAACCAGCAATAACCAACCTCCCAGCCCCTCAAAATCAAGCACAGAAGGCTGTTGAGTTGCACCAACAAGCTGAGGATTGTTTGAGACAAGGACTGTTGTCAGAGGCGATCGCAGCTAGCCAACAATCCCTAAAAATTCAACCAAATTTTGCACCAGCCTATAAAACTTTAGGCAACGCTGTTCAAGGCTTGGGGCGGATGCAAGCAGCAGCAGACTGTTACGCCAAGGCACTGCAAATTCAGCCTAATTTTCCCGAAGTTTATGCTAATGTCGGCAGTCTTTATGCTCAACAGCAACAGTGGCAGCCAGCTAGTGCTTATTACCAAAAGGCGATCGAGCTTAAACCCAATTTTGCCGGTGCCTATCGTAATTTAGCCAAAGTATTAACGCAGTTGGGACAACCAGAAAAAGCAAATTATGCTTGGTATCAAGCTATAGCTATCGAAACCTCTGAAGCGCCAGAACCAAATCTTTCTGTCCCATCAAATCCAGCCAGCGAAGAACTTCAACCCCCATCCCTGGAACAATATCAAAATCCACAGGGAGACCAATTTATGAAAGTCGTAGAAAGCTACGGTGGCTTAAACAATTACTACCGCAATGTAGAAATTAGCTGTCAAACTCAAGCCAGCAAAGATATCTTCATCAGTTTTGAAGCAGAACTCTGGCCATGCTGTTGGGTAAGTCATACTAAATACGCTGTTTATAATGACACTTATAGACCGCAGATGTTACGTTTACTTGAAAAGTACGGAGAGGGCTTTAATTCTCTCAAAACTCAATCAGTGAAAGATGCCTTGGAAAGTGATTGGTTTCGCCAAGACCTCACCGCCAGTTTTTCTTGTTCTAAAAGGTTGGATGTCTGCGCTCATGAATGTGGTAAAACTTTCAATTCCACTGGTTCACAATATATCTAATTACGAAGAAACAATAACATTTTGTTGAAATATCCTAATTTCAGCTATAATAGATAAAATACTCCAGAACCACAAGGACTAACAGTGGAAATTCTAGACATCAAACACGGTATTCAGACATTGTGCGATCGCCTGGGTAAAACTCAGGACTATCTTTGACATCCCCGCACTATCCGCCAAAATTCAAGACTTAGAGCAAATAGCCGCTCAACCAGCTTTTTGGGATGACCAAAACCAAGCTCAAGAAACCCTCCAAGAACTAAACGACTTCAAATCTCATTTAGACCAATATCACGGCTGGCAAACGAGCTTAGAAGATGCTAGAGCCATCTTTGAATTGCTAGAGTTAGACGCAGACGAATCGCTATTTCAAGAAGCTTCATCCAGTCTTTCTCAGTTAACCCGCGACCTCGATTCCTGGGAACTGCAACAATTACTCTCCGGGCCTTACGATCAAAGTGGAGCCGTTTTGACAATTAATGCCGGTGCTGGTGGTACCGATGCTCAAGATTGGACGGAAATGTTGATGCGGATGTATACGCGCTGGGGCGAAAGTCAAGGTTATAAGGTACATTTAAACGAAATTTCCGAGGGAGAGGAAGCGGGTGTAAAATCTGTTACTTTGGAAATTGCCGGCCGTTATGCTTACGGTTATTTGCGATCGGAAAAAGGCACTCACCGCTTAGTTAGAATTTCTCCTTTTAACGCTAATGACAAGCGTCAAACCAGTTTTGCGGGTGTCGAAGTGATGCCAATTCTCGATCGCAATGTAAAATTGGACATCCCCGAAAAGGATCTAGAAATCACCACTTCTCGCGCTGGCGGCAAGGGTGGGCAAAATGTCAACAAAGTAGAAACCGCAGTCCGTATCGTTCACATTCCGACTGGTTTAGCCGTGCGGTGTACAGAGGAACGGAGTCAATTGCAAAACAAAGAAAAAGCTTTGACATTGCTCAAATCTAGGCTACTGGTGATTGCAAAGGAACAGCGGGCTTCGGAAATTGCCGAGATTCGGGGCGACATGGTGGAGGCTGCTTGGGGCCAACAAATTCGTAATTACGTCTTCCATCCCTATCAAATGGTAAAGGATGTGCGGACTGGAGTGGAAACAACTGCGATCTTAGATGTGATGAATGGCGAATTAGACCCATTTATTCAAGCTTACCTCCGCCAGGAAAATCAGTTGGTCGAGAATTAAGCCCAAATAAATTAACTGAAGAGAAAGATTTGCGATCGCAGCGGATTTAGTGTATTATTGCAGTTTTGGGCGATCGCGCTGCCAGAAACCTTGATATCATGAAATTTGATCTAACAAACACTAAGGAGAAAGAATGACCCAAGTTGTAATCGGCGAAAATGAAGGAATTGAGTCAGCCCTGCGACGGTTCAAGCGACAAGTTTCCAAAGCAGGGATTTTCCCCGACATGAGAAAGCACCGCCACTTTGAAACCCCGTTGGAAAAGCAAAAGCGCAAAGCAATTGCCAGAAGAACTAAAAGACGCTTCCACCGCAACAACAAGCCCTAGAATTAGTGGTCTATTGATTCGGCACATACAATTTTTTGCGATTCTGATACTGATCGAATACTGGTATCTTGAAATTTGCAATGCCCCCCTATTGTAGGGGGGTTTGTTGTTTTTAGTAGTCTATTACCATATTTTGTTGTATTTGTCAAGCTTTAAAAAACATCTGCGTTCATCGGCGTACATCTGTTCTTATCTGCGGTTAAAAATTTAAGGTTCAGATATAGGTGCGATCGATTATTGTATGTAAGGGCGATCGGGCTATCAGTTATTATTGCTCAGTTTTTTGTATTCCTCGGATTGTCTGATATCATCTAGAGGCGATTTTTGCTTTGCTGGTTCATCAGGACAAAACTTTATACATACCTGCGTTTCCCCCGACTGGAAATTTTCATTAACTTTTATTTGAATCCTTCCTTTTTGCCAACCCTTAGAACCTATTTTTAGAACTTGACAATCTATTCCTTCTTGAGGGGAGTTCCAGTCTATCTCCCCTGCATTAATTATTATTTCTTCGTTAATCCGTAGCTCTTTCATCCAATTAATTATTGATTTCTGGCGAGATTCCCTTAGTGCAATAATATCAAGTATTTCAATAAACTTGCTAGTGACTACCTCTTCAAAACTGCGTACCAGAAAAGTAGCTTTATCGAATAACAAAACATCATCGCCGTCTAGGATCTCATAGTTATTATTGGATTCAATTTTATCGTTCATTTTATTTCACAAAATTTTGCTGATTCCTATTTGATACCATTTCAAGCTATTTGAGTCAAGCTGGTTAACAAAATAAATTGCCTCTGGCACTTTTTCAACTCAAACACTGACAGTTTCCCGCAACTTCTCAACGGCCACATCCAGCGGAGGCAAAGCAAAATCCTCAGCATCCATCAATTCCTTAACCTTATCAAAAATCTCAACCTCCGCCTCTTCTTGGTCGGTTAGCTTATCATAAAAATAAGGACCGGTAAACCACTGCTCAAACGCTATCATTAACAAACCATTAGGCGAAAGTTCAAACTGCCAATACTTAGAAACCCTGCTGTCAACCACTTCAAACATCGGCGCAGGATTCTCCATCGGATAATAGCTAAAAATATCATCGCAGATATAGTACCAAATAGTTCCTTTCCATTCTCGGATAGCATAAACAACATACTCCTTGCCTATTGTTAGTGCCAACTTAATTTTTTCAGTATAACCCCGTGGCGGATCTATATATTCTTCAGGGAGAGATTCACCAGTCTTAGCAATACAACGAATTTTCATAACTTGATTCCCTACAGATTTTTAGGAGCAATTTTAGGATATTGTCGCTTGAACTTGAACTCCACCTCTTGAAAAGTCTGACTGTTCCGAAACCAATGGACTTGTACGGAAACTCCATTAATTGCAAAAGCCTCAATACTTGTCATTTTATCCCAATCTTCAAAATTCCCGCCATAAACAGCAATAAGTCTCGGTACATCCCCCAATGGACTATCTGTACCACGACGAATTACTTTGGAATTACCAGCCTTAGCATCTTGCAGGAGCAGTTGCTCCTGTAAATTTCTCGGACTCTCATCTGGAAGAGCACCTTGATTCATAGTGTAACAGTTTCAGATGTTGCTCAAATAATGATTATGCCCTATGATTGTGCCATCCACTCTTTCAAACTAGAAAATATCAGACAATTTCAAATTCCAGATTATGACTTATTACAAAATCATGGCTGAAGTGGTCAACTATATTAGTATCGCTCAATTCCAAATTATAAAAATCAATAAAATCCGCATCGAAATATGGCCCAGAGTGCCAAGTTCCCATATCTAACTTAATAAAACAATTGCCCGGAATCCGAAAAGCAGCGATACTCTCTAAACTCGGTTCATCACTATTACAAGAAGGTGCAACAGCCATCAACCAATCCTTCCCATCCAGAGAACCCAAACACTGCGTACATTTAACGTGTCGAGTAATTTTGCCAAACTTGCGACCTTTACCTTGCAACCGCATAATGTAAAATCTAGGAATGCCATTTTGTAAATTTAACAGAGCATCCTGAGCATCAAAAGATTTACCATCAACACTCGCAGAAATAACTTGACCATAACTCCGAAAAATCTCCGATGTTATCCATTGTGCCGACAATTGCTTAATTGAAATAGATTCACTCATAAATCCCAACATCCTTAACTTTCTCCATACATAAATTATCCATCATCCCCTTCCTCTTCTTTTCTTCCTTCTTCTCTTTCTTAGCGCCCTTCGCGTCTTCGCGGTTCGTTAAAAAAATCTAATTGGTAAATCGATCGCCCAAAACAACATTACAATCAAACTCAGCACACCGCTGCAAAAACCGAGCCGGAATATCAGGGCGAGCCCCCCAATGCAAATGCAGATAAGAAGCATGAACTTGATAAACTCCCCATCCTTCCACAACCTGCTCAACCTCACCACGTTTCCCATATCTCCAACTGTGATAAACTGGGTTCGTCGGTTCTACACTCAAGTGCGATCGATGAAACTCATGACCACAAACCTCATCCCCCGAACCTAACACCGAACTATCTCTTACAGCCACAGTTTCCCGGTATCCCAAAGTCAAGCGCTTTCCCATCACAGCAGAAGACTGTAACACCCCCACCCCTTGCCAAGAATTGCCATCAAAATCTACAATAGAATCGCATAAATACATCAAACCACCACACTCGGCATAAGTCGGCATTCCCACAACGATCGCACTTTTTACCGAATCCCGAATCACCACATTACCACTCAACTCCTTCGCAAAAACTTCCGGGAAACCGCCGCCAAAATACAACCCTTGAATATTGTCAGGAAACACAGCATCATCAAGCGGACTCCAAAATACCAACTCCGCACCCAACTCTGCCAATAAATCAAGATTATCCTGATAGTAAAAATTAAAAGCCCGATCGCGCGCAACTGCAATCCGCACCCCAAATTTCCCCTCTAAACTGTTGACAACATCATTTTTTTTAGTTATGATTTCCGAAGGGAGACTGTATCTACCCAAAAGTTGCTCAGACCCCTCACCCCCTCCATGAGAAGTTGCAGCCAGCATTGGCAAAAGTTTTTCCCAGTCAAAAGCCACAGCAGCCAAATCAGCTAATTTGTCGATCGCAGCATGAAGATTCGGCAACTCCTCAGCCGGAATCAGGCCTAAATGGCGATCGGGAATAGTCACAGCCTCATCCCGTCGTAGGACCCCCAAAATCGGTAAATCCAGTGGTTCCAGAGCATCTGTAAGTAACTCCAAATGTCGATCGCTAGCCACCCGATTCAACACCAAACCAGCAAAATTGAGATTTTTGTCAAAAGAACGAAAACCGTGGGCGATCGCAGCCACAGAACCAGAAAGCCTGCTGCAATCTATCACCAACAATATCGGCAAATTCAGCAAAGCAGCAACATGAGCCGTAGAAGCAAAGGAAAAATCATAATTAAACCCTTCCTTCCCCTCTGCCTTCCTTCTATCCTTGACATCCGTGACATCCCGTACATTGCTCGCTGCCGAACCCTTCCTCCTTCGACTTACACCATCAAATAGCCCCATCACCCCTTCCACCAAGGCATAATTAACATCTTGAATATGACGATAAAAGCACTTCTGCACATAAGATTCAGAGGTTAATATTGCATCTAAATTCCGACATGGGCGGCCAGTCACGAAAGCATGAAACATCGGGTCGATGTAATCTGGCCCTACCTTAAAAGATTGAACATTCAAGCCGCGACGGATTAAAAAAGCTAAAAGGGCGATCGTTACAGTCGTCTTTCCCGCACCGCTGCGTTCGCCCGCAATTACTAAAGCCATAGTTCTAGATTATTCACAAAGAATACATATTTAACGAACCGCGAAGACGCGAAGGGCGCGAAGGAAGAAAAGAGAAGAAGAAAGAAAAGAGAAGAAAGTAGGGCAGGTAATGTCTGCCTACTAAATGTTAATTTGTTCTTCCTTCTTCCTTCTTCCTTCTTCCCTCAATTAGCTAACTAATTTCAGAATTTGAGCCGTGACTGCCAAACTTTCTTCGTAAAGCACATCTCGACCCCAACTCTGCAAGTGCTGGCCCAGCAACTGTTCGGTTACTTGATCTAACAGCGGAGTCACTTGGTTAAAGCGATCGGTTTGAGCACCGCCCTTCGTTTCCATCCGCATACAGCCGCCTGCTTCTGAACACAGAACTGTACCACAATCAGCATTCTCGTTAGTAGAATTCAAACGTAGAGCAATCAAATCTCCAGGGACATCGCCACTATCAGCAGTGGGAATCGCAGCCAATTCTGCTTCGATTACTCGCTCATCAACACCAGCGAATTTAATCCGTTTGATTTGGTAATCGCCCTCTTCCTGTTTGGAACTCACCGGACGCCACTGGAGGCGGCTTGCTAACCAACCCAAATACATCAGCGCTTGAGTAGAATTACCACGTTCGTAATCGATCGTCACGCGATCGATTTCCCCAATTGCAGCGCGACGTGATGGCGGATCGAAAGCCTCCGCAGCTAACTCCTGCCACGCAGCTAGTCGGCGCCAATTCAGATCCGCGATCGGAATTCCTTCTTCAATCAGACTTTGCATCAACAGCAATTCAGCCTCTGAAGAGGCAAAACAGCTAGAATCGATAATCACAGAACTGCTAGTCGCTGCTAATCGCTGAAATAAATCGCGATCGGCATCAGGAGTCGCTTTCCACCATAGCAGGGTGGGCAAATCTGCGATCGTCAGCCCAGTCACAATACCACTCACCCGTTCCAGAGCAGCTTCGGTACCCCGGAGTGTAATGTACTCACAGCAAATCAGATTGCCACTTCCACCCTTGTGTACCGGACAGTAAGCAGCGACTTGGGCCTGGACTCCGGTATCTTCCCCGGCTGTCGGACACAGAGCAATAATTCGGCAGGGATTGGCAGCCACAATCGCGTCAGCTACAGCGGAACCTCCTGAACTAAAACCCGTTGGCCCCAACTTACTGCCATTAGAATTTTTGCGAGCCACTTCTTCGCGCAAAGTTGCCAGCAATTCAGCATTAGCTTTGCCGGTTCTCGGTAAACCGTAAGCTTTTTGAGCAGCCCTGATGCTAGATGCGGTCATGGGGCCGGTAATCCCATCGATCGGGCCATCATAAAAACCAACATCGGCCAATAACCGTTGAGTTTCTTCGGGTTCGTAGACTACAAAAGTAAAGGTTGTGGCTCTAGTTGCGATCGTCCAATCATTATTTGACCCAGATTCTCTGTAACTTTCCCAAATTTGAGCTAATTCAGCTTCTATTTGGTCGATCGACACATCTTTAGGACTTTGCAATGAAACTAGAGGTGGAGCTTTCATCGGTGTCATAATCATCGGTTTTTTCTCCTTTTTTATTTGTCAGTTAACGGTTGACAGTTGACGGTTGACGGTTGACGGTTGACGGTTGACGGTTGACAGTTGGCTATTACTAATGCCCAATGCCCAATGCCCAATGCCCAATGCCCAATGCCCAATTCCCAATTCCCAAGATTAAAGTCTTCGCCACTTGCGGCCGTCTCGATTAATCAGCAATTCTGCCTCCGCAGGCTCCCAAGTACCCGCTTCATACTGAGGTACCAGTGCCGGATCGCTCGGTGCTTCCCAGGCCATCAACGCTGGTGTCACAATCCGCCAAGCTTCTTCCACCTCATCAGAACGAGTGAACAAAGTTTGGTCGCCCAACATACAATCAATTAACAGGCGATCGTAAGCATCAGAAGAAGTCACCCCAAAGGAAGAACCATAACTGAAATCCATATCCACCGTCCGTGTCCGCAAATCCGGCCCCGGCATTTTCGCCTCAAACCTCAGCGAAATCCCCTCATTGGGATGCACGCGCATGGTCAAAACGTTAGGAGTAGTTTGTTGAGCCGCAGATTGAAAAATCAATAAAGGCACTTCACGAAACTGAATCGCAATTTCGCTGACTTTTTTCGGCAAGCGCTTCCCGGTGCGTAGATAAAAAGGCACTCCCTGCCAACGCCAATTGTCAATCATAAACTTCATTGCTACGAAAGTGGGAGTCATGGATTGAGGATTGACTCCTGGTTCCGTGCGGTATCCAGGTACTGGTTTGCCCTTCATCCAGCCGGCCGAATACTGGCCACGAATCGCAGAATTTTCTAAGTTATGTAAGTCAGCTAAGCGTGTTGCTTGCAGAACTTTCATCTTCTCAGTACGGATGCTGTCAGCATCTAAAGAGTTTGGCGCTTCCATCGCTGTCAGACAGAAAATCTGCATCAAATGGTTTTGCAGCATATCCCGCAAAGCCCCAGAGGATTCGTAGTAACCGGCTCTGTCTTCCACGCCCACTGTTTCTGCAACCGTAATTTGTACGTGATCGACAAATTGGCGGTTCCACAGCGGTTCAAAAATCGCATTGGCAAATCGAAAAACCAGGAGATTCTGAACAGTTTCTTTACCTAAATAATGGTCAATCCGGTAAACTTGCTGTTCTTGACAAACTTCTTGGACTACTCGATTGAGAGCTTTTGCCGAGTTCAAGTCACGGCCGAAAGGTTTTTCAATAACTAAGCGATGTTTGAGCGGGTCTGCCAGCATTTTAGCCGCTCCCAATTGCCGAATCGCTTCGGGAAAGAAGTTGGGAGAAACGGAGAGATAAAATATATGGTTGCCGCGGGTTCTCCTTTGTTGGTCGAGTTCTTCTAGGAGGGCTTTAAGTTTTTGATAGCTTTCGGGGTTGTCAATGTCGCCGGGACAGTAGAACAAACCTTGAGCAAAGTCTTCCCAAAATTCTTCATTGCCAATGCCGCCACCAAATTCTTCGATGCCTTCGCGCATTTGCTCTCGGAAGTAATCGTGACTCCAAGGGCGACGGGCTACTCCCACGACGGTAGTTTCCGGTGGCAAACGTCGATCGCGCTTCATCTGATAAATTGCTGGTACGAGTTTGCGCTGGGTGAGATCCCCGGAAGCTCCGAAGATGACCAGAATTTGTGGTTCTGGCACTCGTTCTTTTCGCAAACCTACCCGTAGCGGGTTTTCAAGAATTGTGACCATTTTTTATTTTGCCCCTTCTAATGCTGTCAGTCTTGCGAGCACAGCTTGATAGTTTTTTGTCATTTCCGCTAGTTGTTCGGTCAGGGAATTTATCTGCCCTTCATATTCAGCTTTGATTTCAGCTCTGATTTCTTCCCTGAGTTCAGCTCTGATTTCTTCCCTGAGTTCTGCCCTAACTTCCTCTCGAATTTTTCTCCTCTCAACCGCCAGACGAATTTCCCAATCTCGATCGCGCTGTAGCAGTTCAGCTTTCAACTGTCGGTTTTCGGCTCGAAGTTGCTCCATTTCCAAGGCCACAGCAGCAGCACGCCGATCCCTCTCTCTGTTTTGCTGTCGGATTTCCTCTCTAAGCTGCTTATTGTCCGATCGCAATTTCTCCAATTCAGAATCAGTATCTTTAGGCGATCGACCAGCTCCCCCTGAAGGAAATCGCTGATCCACCAAGCGCTGAACTGCTGCACCAGTGGGCATACCACTAGGCGTTGACTCTAGGGCTTCTTGCCAGATTTCAAGTTGCAGTTCTGGGGATAATCCTTCCTGTTAGAGGACGCACTTGCCGCTCGTGGGCTGGAATTTTGACACCCATGGGTGTCAAATTTTCGATTACCCGTGCCGCTCCTATAAATCGATCTGCTGTCCGTCTTGCTATGCCCCACTTATCCTGACAATAAGCTTCAAAACTTTTTTGGCTTTCCCTGTAAAGTTTCTGTTCTCGAATCTCGTCAAGGGCTTTACCGACCTCGTAAAAAGTCTGAAGTCCATTTTCTACAATCGATTCCAGTTTTTGAAGCCTAGCCCGTTCATTGGCATCAAGTTGGGCGGTTGGATACTCGCTTTTTAGTAAGGTACTGGTATTTGGCATAGCAATTTCTCAGCGGTTGTAGATGGAGAATTCGAGTTAGATTTGCTGGCGAGAGTCGTACTAAAGAATGGACTAGATTTTTCTTTGTTCGATTTTTGAGACCCATGGGTCTCACTTTTTCCCAGTTCGAGATTCAAAACTCAGGATTGAGGAACCAAAAATCATAGTTGATTTTTCTTTGTTCGATTTTTGAGACCCATGGGTCTCACTTTTCCTGGTTCGGGATTCAAAACTCAGCATTTAGGAACCACAACGATTATGTATTCCGACTCCTAAATGCTTCTGCCTTCAACGATACAGATATCGTTTTAGGCGACAGGTGAGAGTTTCTGCACTTTCTCTGTCAAGGAATCCATCAGGGATTGGAACGGGCTGACGAATTTCTCAATCCCCTCCAGGAGCAAGTCTGCCATCACTTTGTCCAAATTGATATCGATATCTGGATCTTTGAGACTTTCGATCAGCGCATAAGCTTCTGCCACGTTGTTCTCAATCCGGGGTGCGACATCACAGTGATCGAAACAAGCTTCCACAGTGTTCGGTGGCAAAGTATTCACCGTGTCGGGGCCGATTAATTCATCCACATACATCACATCGCTGTAGTTGGGGTTTTTGGTACTGGTACTCGCCCACAACAGTCGCTGCACTTCTGCTCCCTTTGCTGCTAGAGCCTGCCAGCGATCGCTCGCGACGATCTCTTTATATTTCTGGTAAGCTACTTTGGCATTGGCGATCGCAATTTTTCCCTTCACCGCTTCCAGTTTGGCTTTCGTCGCAACATCAGTGACGTTTTTGAGTTTATCGTCAATCTGACCATCAATGTTGATGTCGATCCGGCTCAAGAAGAAACTGGCAACTGAAGCAATATTGCTCACATCCAAACCCTTAGCCGCCCGCGCTTCCAAGCCACGAATATAAGCCCAAAAAGTTTCGACGTAGCTGTCAACGGAGAACAGCAAAGTCACGTTAACGTTAATCCCTTCACTGATGACTCGTTCCACTGCCGGCAATCCTTGAGCAGTTCCCGGAATCTTGATCATCACGTTTGGTTTGCCGATCGCCTGATAATAACGTAAGGCTTCACTAATCGTGCTTTCTGTATCATTGGCGATCGTCGGTGGCACTTCAATGCTGATGTAACCGTCCAAACCCTTCGACTCCTCGTAAACCGGGGCGAAGATGTCGCAGGCGTTGCAGATATCCTCAAAAACTAGAGATTCGTAAATTTCGAGTACAGATTTACCCGCCCGGATGCCGGCTTCAATATCAGCATCGTAAATGACATTACCCGCGATCGCCTTCTCAAAAATAGCCGGATTCGATGTAATCCCGCGCAGCCCGCGACTTTCAATCATCTTTTTGAGTTCGCCGGACTCGATCAGATTACGAGTCAAATTGTCCATCCAGATGCTCTGGCCAATTTCTTTGATTTCTAACAGGTGATTCTTTGTCGATTCTGTCATTGATTTAACTCCTACAATTTGGGAATTGGTAATTGGAAATTGGTAATTGGCAGCCCAAGTGACTAACAAATAACCAATAACTAATGACTACTGACTACTGACTACTGACTAATAACTTCACTCAGAAAGTGTTGTGGGATTGCGCGATCGCTCTTTAATAAAAGACTCAACCAGCGCGACATTTTCTTTACTGCCAATAATCAAAGGCGTGCGCTCGTGAATTTTAGTCGGCACCACGTCCAAGATGTCTTGAATACCCGTACTAGCGCGCCCTCCGGCTTGTTCCATCAAAAACGCCAAAGGAGCCGACTCGTAGAGTAAACGCAATTTGCCATCGGGGTTTTTCACCGTTCCTGGGTACAAAAACACACCTCCCTGAGATAAAATCCGGTGAAAATCTCCCACCAAAGCCCCTCCGTACCGGGCGGTATAGCCTTGATTTCGATGTACATAGCGAATGTAATCCCGATAAGATTCATCCCACTGCCAAAAGCTACCTTCATTGACACTGTAGATCGGGCCGCTGTCTGGAACCTTGATGTTTTCGGTTGATAGAATAAACTCGCCTAAACTGGGGTCGAGGGTGAAGGAATGAACGCCCTGCCCGATCGAATAAACCAGCATGGTACTGGGGCCGTAGAGCACATAGCCGGCAGCGATTTGCTTGTGTCCGTGTTGCAGCAAATCGGCAGCAGAACCGTCCTCATCATCCCCCTCTTGCTTGCGGATGCTGAAAATGGAACCGACATTCAGATTGATGTCAAGATTGGAAGAACCGTCTATGGGATCGTAGAGCAGACTGTAACGCCCGATCGGACAATTTTCGGGAATGTAGTAGGGTTTTTCCATTTCCTCCGAAGCCAAACGGCAGACAAGTCCGCTTTGCTGGAATACCGAGATAAACACTTCATTGGCATAGATATCCATCTTTTTGACGGATTCTCCCTGGACATTGACACCTCCTGTAAAGCCTAAAGCATCTTCCATGAGTCCAGCTCTGCTGAGTCGCCTCGCGATCAACTTTGCCGCTAGTCCGATACGATTCATCAGGGCGCTGAGATCCTGAGCATCTGCACTAAAGCTGTGGAGTTGCTGGAGTACGTGACGGGATAGAGTTGTACAATCGCGGTCTAAGGCTTGTACCTGTTCGGTTGGGCCTAGGCGGGCTTCCCCTGTGGGCGCGTTTACCATGATTTTGATGTCCTCCCTGTCTTGTGGCTCCCTCGTTTGGGATTTTTCAGGTGTTGCTGCATCGGCGATGAGACCGATCGTCCTGCAACTTCTATCTTAGGGAGGGTTTTGCCAAAGGTGGTCGAACTTTAGGGTAACTTTAGATCCCCACGGAAAATTGAGGGGTGCGATCGGCTGTGGAGTCGGGAGTTGTATTCAAAATCACTAAATTTTTGATTTACCACAGAGGAAGATCCGAACGAAGAAGGAAAATGCAATAATTAATGGTGTTTTCGGCGATTAAGAACGTCGTGATGGTTTTGACGGCTGCTATCAGAAATTTATTGTTGAGCATACAGAAGCGAAGTCCGACGGCTACAATTTGCCAGGGCATTCCCGTGAAACAAATTATGAAACAAGGTGCAGCGATCGATCCTACAGGACTCTACCGCTACTCTCTGTGGCGGGAGTGGGACGCCAATGCTCCCAGAGTCGCCTTCATTATGCTCAACCCCAGTCGTGCGGATGCAAATACTGACGATCCCACACTGCGTCGGTGTCTAGGCTTTGCCCGATCTTGGGGTTGCGGTTCGATCGAAGTAGTCAATTTATTTGCTTACCGTGCCTCGCGACCAGATATTCTGCGTGTGGTATTAGATCCCGTGGGGCCTGAAAATGACCACTATCTCCGAGAAGCGGTTGAACGAGCCGATAGAATTATTGTGGCTTGGGGCAATCGGGGTAGTTTGAGGAACCGATACCAAACCGTTTCCCCTTGGCTAAGTAACCGTGAAAATCTTTACTGCCTGGGAATTACCAAGAAAGGGCATCCGCGTCACCCGTTGTACGTTAGAAGCAGCACAACTCCTTTTTCTTACCCGCATTAAATCAGCTTGTATATCTTTGTTAAAGATTGCACAATTTTTTTCAAAGTGACTATTTATTCAATTCTTCATTCAGTTAACTGCGCCGAAAAATTAGCAAGATGAATATTATTGGTCATGGTATCGACATTATTGAAATCAAAGACATCAGAAAACTAATAGAACGGTCAGGGGAGCATTTTGAAACGCGCTGCTTTACAGCAAAAGAGTGTAGTGGTGCAGGCTCCGATGCGAACCGTATCCAATACTTTACAGGTCGTTTTGCAGCTAAAGAAGCAGTGCTTAAAGCTATTGGTACGGGATGGAGCCAGGGAATTTCATGGACTGATATTGAAATCCAACGTTTGCCAACTGGTAGACCGTCAGTAGTGCTTTATGGCAGATGTCAAGAAATCGCGGCAGAACTCGGCATTACTACCTGGTTTTTGAGTATAAGCCATACGCCGTCATATGCGGTAGCAAGTGCAATTGCTGTTGGTTAAATATCCACTCAATCATAGCTTTCGATAGCTGCTTCGAGCTATAAAATTTGCTATTTTTCTTGATAGGTTATGGAACGTGCATTGATGTCAACAACAACAATTCCCCCTTGATTATTTTCCACCTGCCGCCAGACTTCGTAGCCCATAAGAATTGCCTCCTCCCAATCGCCAAGCGAACACCGAGCAACTTCTAAGTGCGAACTCATATTTTTGATAGTTTTGAGTAATTGGTAATCAAGAGCGACAACTCCTTCTAAAAAGTTGTGATCCTTAGCATAGCTGAATACGAGAGCTGACAAGCCTTCCTCAATAGCTATTGCTCGCCCCCCATCTTCTACTTCGTCAATGCGGCGATTGCTTTTGCGCTTGAGTTTTAGGTTGCTGCGGATGACTGGTGACCAACCCAAAACTGCGACATAAGAGAGATGAAAAACGTCGTGAAAACGGTATCCGTCGCTGGAATAAGAGTTGTCACTGAGATCATTCCCAATCTGTTGTCCGTCGATGAATGCCCTCATTTTAACTGAGTTATCTTTGTTTACTTCAGTAATCTCGACTATAAACTGCCGTGGCAAACATTCGTTTTCGGGAAATTCACCGTCGAATATGTATCCAGTAGTGCTGACATCAGTCTGTAATGAATCTCTCCATCCCCAACGAGCGCGACACTTTTCAATATTACCTTTTGCAACTTTTTCCAAATCGAGATCGAATTTACTTGCTATGTTGGCAACATACCAGAGCAAATCTCCTAACTCTTCTGCTATTGCCTCTTTGAAAAGTTTGTGAGCATCTCCATCTCGAAGGTGTTTTTTATACTCGGTGAGAAGCGAACCAGCTTCACCTACCAAACCAAGTAGAGGTACTATAATTCCATCTCCGCTTTTGGTAGGAACTCTATCCGTTTTCAGCGCCTGTTCTTGATACTCGCGAAAATCCATACTTCACTCCTTGAGATTCTATTTTGACTTAAATTGAGTGTGAGCTTTGGTTGTTCTGTATTTTTCAATAGCCTGGTTAATTCCCCACTTCGGCGGATACCAGTAATCGACGGGTTGCGTGTTAGCTGAGTATTTCTGCTTGATCCGAGTGCGACCTGATATTCCGGCAATATCGGGATGTTTCATCCGAGCATATTTATCGACTTCGCAGAACAGATTTTGGCAATCAATAAGTTGTAGATTTCGTCCCCATAGTGACTTAAAATCAAGTCCCAATCGCTCAAATTCGGATTCTTGAATATCTGCCATAAATTTGATAATTTCTGGTTCATTCAGTCCGCCTAAGTCAAGAAAACATTTGCGGATGCCGTCGAGCGCTCCTGGCCCAGGAATTACAAAATCCATCTCGCTAAAGTTGGTAATCTTGCTATAGTTAACATCCGTAATAAATTGGTAGGCTAAAAAATCGCCAAGGGTTGGATAGTCGCGCAGCAGATCGAATGCCTTGTGCATATTCGGTGCATCTACGAGCTTATAAGGCAGTTCGTCAGCCATCATCAGCTCTATCAATTTCAGGTGATTCCGATGCTTGGTAGTGTGTCCAAGAATGCTTCCTCCTGATGGCATGATGTATGCGCCAGAATAGATTGTCCGCTCTGATTTCATGGCTTCAGTGAGAACTTTATCGTATCGCTCGAATGAATAGTCCGTGTAAATTATGGAACCAATTTTATCCTCTAAAAGCTGCCAAGTTTCTATTTTGTTGAATAATTTGAATATCATAATCCTAAAGAATACTTCGTTGCTTGAAGCAGGAAGGTCATCCCGGTAAATGACATTGCGTATTAGGTACTGGCTTGTGCGATCGGATGCTCTATAGGCATTGGTAAATTTGTATGTGGAAAGGATGCGATCGTCAGTCCAAGGTATTTGGGCATTCTCTAATTTTTTGAAGAATATCTTCTGCCTTTCGGCGGCAAATCGCCAGTAACTATCGAAGACAACGGTAGGCTTGGTAGGCAGAATGTGCGAGATTATTGTCGGAGCATATCTGGGTTTTTCTCCATAATCACCAAGTTCAAAACTTAGTTGTTTGCTATGTAGAGTGACATTATTTGCATCGGCTTGGTTTGAGCGTTTGTTTATCATATTAAATCCGAATGGATTTCAGTGTGAACGCTCTTAATTATACTGCCTGACGCGCAACTTCTTTAAGTTGCTCTAGCGTGGGACATTTTTTGTTGATATTGTCTATTTTTGCAACGCCAACAAAGCAGTTCATACGCTCGAAACTTAGTCCCATTTCATGAGCCATGAAATCTCCCAGTCTGCACAAACCTAAGTAATTACCATAGGCTTTGTTAAACAACAGTTGAGTAGCATAAAAAGCGTTCAGTGTCAAGCTGTTTTCCTGGGGTATAAAGCTGACGTGTTGAAGGCAAGGGAAGGGAATTTGTGCAGCGGAAATGTGGTCTCGTGCCGGATCGAAAATCGAGGCTTGAAACATCGATTTTCTAAAGCTAGGATTTGACTTATACTGAGAAATAATGTATTCGAGTTGGTTGCCATTTTTAGGCCCAGAACCAAATGCAATTAATCTTTCAAAGTAAAGACCGCGATGGTTTTTAGTAGGTGCTAGAGCCTGAATTCTAGGAAAATTTTCGAGGTAGGTATCAAATAATTTATTTCGGTTATGGTTAGACCTTTGCCAGTATGAAGCAGGAAAGATTGTATTTGCAACGGTGTGAACTGACTGTTCGCTGTTAATTTTGAGGCCGTTATCAAGAGCATCTCGAATAGCTTGGTCTTCGTTGGGAATACCATTGGTAAAACCCGTTAATGTTATTAAAAGTGGTGAAACGTTCTTGCCGCTATGATCGATGATATGGAGGAATGCACGACTCCAAGCGTGGGAGAGATTTGTTTCTTCAATAATCAGAGGTGAACTGCTACTCATCTTCTGGTTCCTCAAGGTGTCGATATTGACTTAAACCAACGAATTGATGGCGGGAAACGCGAACGAATACTGCCCATTTTGTATCGCGACAGTACACGCGGACGATGCCGGGACGTGTAGCTCGAAAAAGACGACCATTTGGACTATCTTCTTGAAAGGTAATAGTTTCATTGGCTGCCTCTGCGCTGCTTGGCAATAACAGTTGACTTCCAACTTCGGCATCAATGGTAGGAATTGACCAATGTTGGTCAGCAATAATTAATGGCTCGGAAGATGGGTATCCGAGTATATGTTGTCGGATATCTTTGGGCTTAACTTTGAGAAGTGATAAAGCTTGTGTTCGATCAAGCATTTTTAGGGCATAAGTCATATGCTTGATTAAAGTCTCGTACCCAACACAAAAATAGCAGGCGATCGTAAAAATCCGAATTGGTGTTGCACAAGCAACATTCCATCCGCGATCGACAAAAGCTTTTCGTACTCCTAAAGTGGGCATTAGCAAGAAACCTGCAAAGGAATTAACCAGAAACTCATCTGGATTAAAATCCTTATATTTTTCTGAGTCTTCTATCAGCTCATCGACTCTTAAACCGTGTCCAAAAATGTGATGCCCTAATTCGTGAGCGCAAGTAAATGCCCGTCGCGGGAAGGGTCGCAGTGCAGAAAGAAAGATTAATGGCTTTTCTTCTTTGTAATACATCCCTTCCATGCTGCTGATGTCAACAAACCTGACTTTGATATTAAGCTGGTCACACAAACCATAAATACAGAGCGGGCTTATGAGATCGAAACCAGTTTGCCTCCGCACATCTATTGATTTGCACATGGCTTTTTGAGCCAAAGTTTGTCTTTCCCGTTTCGTATTGAAGTAAGTAATTTTATTGATCACACTTTTTCTCCTCCACTTCGCATTGAGGCAAGAATTGTTAAAAGTCTGTCGAGGTCTTCTGGTTTCAACTTTTGAAGTTCTCTGGCTGCAAGCTGAAGTTTGTTATCACGGACATCAACTTTTTCTGCTCCTTCACCTATTAGCCATGACACACTCACGTCAAAAATCTCAGCAAGTTTTGCCATCTCTTCAGCAGAAACGCTTCTATTGCCAGCTTCTATCTCTGAAACAGATGGTCGATGAATACCCAGAATCTTGGCTACCTGAGCCTGCGAGAGGCCGGCCATTTTACGAGCTTCACGAATACGGTTCGCGATAATTGCTTTTTTTTTATCTGTATGACTCATATTTAAGTCTCTCCTTTATTAACGCTCTCGCAGACTATAACTGCTGATTCGCTGATGGTAAGTCGTCGATTGCCATCCTTTGAGAGAAAAATGTTTTTGTGGTTTGGAATGTTCACTTCCAGTGCAGTGGCAAGCATACCAATCGCTACAGGCCAAAGCATACTGTCAAACCCCTCAAGGTCATTAAGAGGACAGGTGGTTGCCATGATTCCGCTTCCGTCGTATCCGCTAACGCTTTGGATATCCTGAAGCACCCCTACAAGCTTTACCTCCACATCTTTTGGGTTCATAGCACGACCTTTTCTTACGTTATGTAAGAATATCTTACATAAAGATGTGTGGAATGTCAAGGTGCTAGTCTTAATATTTTTAGATGATGGCGAATTTTTAAGATACGATCGCCCTCTTGGGTACGCACCTTACCATTAATTAACTGGAGATTTGTGCACCTTTAGTATCAAGAGAAATCGCCCTTACATCAGCCTTCACCCCAAACTCCCCCCAAGCCGCCGCCATTTCTCTCACAACCGCATCAGCATTAGTAACATCCGTTAAAGCCAAAAGCGTCGGCCCCGCACCACTAATTACCATCCCACAAGCCCCAGCATTCACGGCAGCTTCTTGCACCGCTTCATATCCCCGAATCAGCGATCGCCGATAAGGCTGGTGAATCTTGTCTTGGAGGGCGCAACGTAGCCAATTGCGATCGCCCACACTCAACGCCCGCACCAACAAACCCAGGTGTGCAGCATTGAAAATCGCGTCAGCCCTGCTGTAATCTGTTGGCAAAACCTTGCGCGCTTCAGCAGTAGAAAGTTCAAAATCGGGAATCGCTACCACCGGCACAATATCAGGATGCCACGGAATATCGCAGATTTCCCAGGAACCCCCCCCCTGCCCCCCCTTGCTAAGGGGGGGTGTCAGAGGGGATTCTTCTCTTAGCCCCCCCTTGCTAAGGGGGGGTGTCAGAGGGGATTCTTCTCTTAGCCCCCCCTTGCTAAGGGGGGGTGTCAGAGGGGATTCTTCTCTTAGCCCCCCCTTACTAAGGGGGGGTTGGGGGGGTAATTCTTGTTCCACTTCGCTAAGAGGGGATTCTTCTCTTAGCCCCCCCTTGCTAAGGGGGGGTTGGGGGGGTGTATTGCTAGCAGCGAGGCGACAGCCTCCGAGTAAAGCGGGGACAACGTTGTCGGGATGTCCTTCAAGTTCGATCGCCAATTGCATCACTTCCACCTGACTCAAAGGCTTACCGGCTAATTCATTTGCACCGACTAACCCGCCGACAATCGCAGTTGCGGAGCTCCCCAAACCTCTAGCCAGCGGCACTTGCATATTTATGTGTATGGCGACGGGTGGCGGCGATTGTTTGAGGCGATCGTACAAGGCAACAAATGCTACATAGGCGAGATTGCTGTCATCTGTCTTGACTTTGGCTGCTTCTGCGCCTGTAACAGTAATTTTTAGTTTCTCGGTTGCTGAGGGTTCGAGTCGGGAGAATTGGAAGGAGTTGTAGAGGCTTAAAGCGGCGCCGATGCAGTCGAATCCGGGGCCTAAGTTGGCGGTTGTAGCAGGTACGGTGACGGTGACAGTGGAGGTTGCGGACATTGTTTGAATAGTGGATTGGGAATTTTTTACCGCAGATGGGAGCGCATGAACGCAGATAGAAGAATACTATACTATGTTTTAGGAAGTAGTATTTGCAGATGTTTGATGGCATCTTGATAATCGTTGGTATTGCCATCTTTTTGATATAGTTCGGCGGCTTTTTGATAATCTGCGATCGCACCTGGTTTGTCTTCTAAAAATTCGCGGACTCTGGCGCGGTTGTAGTAGGCATCACCATAGTTGGGGTTGATGGCAATTGCGCGATCGAAATCTGCTTTGGCTGCTGGGTAATCTTTGAGGTTGCGGCCGTGGATGATGCCGCGTTTGTTGTAGGCTTTGGCGTAGTTGGGGTTGAGGCGGATGGCTGCGGTGTAATCTGCGATCGCACCTGGAATATCTCCAGCCTCTGATTTGGCGAAACCACTATTAAATAATGCTTCAGCAGTATCTAATTCTTCACCAGGATTTTGAACAATTGTTTTTTGAACTATTAATATTGCTGAGGATTGAGCTGAGATAGCAGGAGATATATTACAAAAGACAGTAAAAATTCCTAGAGTAACAATTAAATTGTAAAACGGTGTTTTCATGCTCTAAGTAGTGGGCGCTAATAAACCTGGCTGATACGTGATACAAATATTATAGACGATCGAGTATCTAAAGCATCCACAAATTTCAATCTGTTAAGTTCAAGCAAAGACAAAAACAAAACCCGCTTAGGCGGGTTTATATATTCTTAGTCCGCGAAGGCGGACTTTGTTTTTGTAGTCGCGATTTCCAATCGCCGGATTCTCAATCGCCAAATTTCCTGACAATTACAAATTACCCGATTACTTCAATATAGTTTTAGAAGCAATCCGAGTTTTCTTGCGATCGCTCTCACTCAATTCCTCACCAGACTGCAACCGAGTAGCAGAAGTTTGGAGCACAGTTGCGGCACTTTGATCGCCCATTTGCAGAGCAGTTTTAGCAGCAGTTTGGAGCATCGTTGCTGCGCCAGCCCGATCGCCCTGTTGCAATCTAGTTTCTGCTAATTGAGTTTGACGGTATTTTGCCAAAGCTAAAATATGTTGCTGCACCATTGAATTGATAGCGGGCTGATAAACTGACATCACATTAGTGGAAAGTGCCACCTGTTCCGAGAGCAAACCTTCACCTATACTCGGATCGTCGTAGCGAATTTGCAATTGCCCGATCGCCTGAGAGCCTTCCGGCAACTGTCCAATATAAATATTAGCCAACACAACTCGCTCTACATCCTTCATTAAATCTCCCAAACGTACAATAAAGCGATCGCCCTCTTGCTGTACGGGCAGTTCTATGGTATCGGGGGCAACTTGGGCGATCGGCTTAAGTTCAGCTAACCGTACTTTTGGGATCAATGACAATAGTAAATAAGCATTAGTTAAACCTACAGATTGCACGCGGGTAAATAGCTTACTAAACTCCTCAACAGCATCTTCAGGACGCTGAATATGAGCCAAAGCACCACCACCAGCATCTGCAATCTTTTCCAAAATATCCTGGTTCCAATTATCCCCAAATCCCAGAGAATTCAAGGTCATGTTATACTCTGCGGCTAATTTTGACAACTTCAAACAGCGGTTGTTATCACCATGTTCGTTTTCGCCGTCAGTCAACAAAAATGCCTGAGATATAGCCTCTTTTTTACCTTTGCCCAACTCTTCAATGCCTAGCTTAATGCCCTCATCAATGGCAGTACCACCAGCAGGACGCAATTTTTCAATTAGTCTCTTAATACTGGCGCGGTCTTCTACAATTTGATTGGGGACAAGGACTTTGGCTTTGTGATCGAAGGCGATCGCACAAAACCGATCCCCAGGCTTTAACCTGTCCAGTAGCTGTCCAGCAGCCTGTTTGACGGTTTCCAAAGGACGTCCACTCATCGAACCGCTGTGATCGAGAATCAAGCACAGATTTAAGGGTACGCTGGAGTCTTGCTCCGAAGTGGTCGCAGACACCGAAATTGCTAGCTGGCGCTGGCTTGAGGGCGCAGCAGCGTCAAGATTAGCGTCATTCAAGGCAGGGAGCAAACTAACTTTCATGCGAGATACCTAAAGATTGCGTTACTATTTCATTAAGAATAACTGCTATACAAATACTAGACAAGTCTAGACATTTGCTTCTTACTTCATCGGGAGC